>NZ_JBYSZR010000029.1:0-57991 GCF_058787375.1 Stenotrophomonas sp. FW305-3-2-15-E-LB1 | reverse complement strand
CTTCGTATTACCGCGGCTGCTGGCACGAAGTTAGCCGGTGCTTATTCTTTGGGTACCGTCATCCCAACCAGGTATTAGCCGGCTGGATTTCTTTCCCAACAAAAGGGCTTTACAACCCGAAGGCCTTCTTCACCCACGCGGTATGGCTGGATCAGGCTTGCGCCCATTGTCCAATATTCCCCACTGCTGCCTCCCGTAGGAGTCTGGACCGTGTCTCAGTTCCAGTGTGGCTGATCATCCTCTCAGACCAGCTACGGATCGTCGCCTTGGTGGGCCTTTACCCCGCCAACTAGCTAATCCGACATCGGCTCATTCAATCGCGCAAGGCCCGAAGGTCCCCTGCTTTCACCCGTAGGTCGTATGCGGTATTAGCGTAAGTTTCCCTACGTTATCCCCCACGAAAAAGTAGATTCCGATGTATTCCTCACCCGTCCGCCACTCGCCACCCATAAGAGCAAGCTCTTACTGTGCTGCCGTTCGACTTGCATGTGTTAGGCCTACCGCCAGCGTTCACTCTGAGCCAGGATCAAACTCTTCACTTAAAACTACATGATCCGAAGATCAAAATTTAAAGCTGCAGATGATTGATGCTGGCAACGTATCGCTTGCTTTAAAACAATTAATAGTTGCTTGATCAAACGTCTGCAAGATGGACAGTCATCCTTCCTGCAGGCGCCTTCACAAGATACCTGCGCATACTTTCAAAGATCCTGGGAAGTGGCCTCAGCGCCGTTCCCGTGTGCTGCGAAGTTTCCTTCGTAGCGAGCCGCCCATTATAGCCGGCCTTTTCGCTTCGTCAACACCTTTTTCAAGGCCGCCTCACCGGAGTGGACGTTGTTGCCGATGCTGCTTCGTCGTTGGACCCGAAGGTCTTTCGTCGTTGCGAGCCGGCTATTATGCCGGACTTTCTGAGTCCGTCAACACCTTCGTTCGATCATCTCGTTCGCCGGTGTGGCGTCGCTGTTGGCGGGTCACTTCCGAGGAAGTTGCCACGCCGCAGCAAGGGAGCGAATTCTAGAGATCCTGCAGGATTCGTCAACACTTTTTTTCAGGAAGATGGCAAAGACGTCGCCTGCGCCATGCATAGCGTGCGTGCCAGCATCACTGCGGCGTTGCCCGCGCGTTGCGCGGTCAACGCCGCAAGCGCTATGTATGTACGGATGCATACAGACGAGACAGCGATGGGCACGCAGGTTCGACAGGTGTGGTGGCGCGATCTTTCGGTGCCGGCGATCGTGGCCGGCTTCATTACGGTGCTGGTGGGCTTCGCCAGTTCGGCGGTGATCGTGTTCCAGGCCGCACAGGCCGTCGGCGCCAACCAGGCACAGATCGCTTCATGGATGTGGGCGCTCGGCCTGGGCATGGGCGTGACCTGTATCGGCCTGTCGCTGCGCTACCGCGTGCCGGTGGTCACCGCGTGGTCGACCCCCGGCGCGGCGATGCTGGTGGTCGGTGCTGGTGGCGCTTCGCTGTCCGAAGCCACCGGCGCGTTCCTGCTCGCCGCAGTGCTGGGCATGATTGCCGGCTTCTCGGGCATCTTCGCCCGCCTGATGCAGCGGGTACCGATGGCGCTGGCCGCCGGCATGCTGTCGGGCGTGCTGTTGCGCTTCGGCCTGGATGTGTTCGTGGCAATGAACACCCAGGTCGTGCTCGCCCTGGCGATGTTCGTCACCTGGCTGGCCGGCCGCCGCCTGTTCCCGCGCTATGCGGTGATCGCCACGCTGCTGGTGGGCATCATCATCGCCGCCAGCCGCGGCCTGCTGCATGCGCAGGACCTGCACCTGCAGCTGGCCACCCCGCACTGGGTCACACCCTCGCTGTCGTGGCAGGCGGTGGCCGGCATCGCCCTGCCCCTGTTCGTGGTCACCATGGCTTCGCAGAACATCCCCGGGGTGGCGGTGATGCGCGCCTCCGGCTACAGCGCGCCCATTTCGCCGGTGATCGGCTGGATCGGCGTGGTCAACACGCTGCTGGCCCCCTTCGGCGCCTACGCCTTGAACCTGGCGGCGATCACCGCGGCGATCTGCATGGGCCGCGATGCACATGAGGACCCCGCGCGCCGCTACACCGCAGCGATGGCGGCCGGCGCCTTCTATATCGTGATCGGCCTGTTCGGGGCGACCGTGGCGGCGCTGTTCGCCGCCTTCCCCAAGGAACTGGTCGCCTGCGTGGCCGGCATCGCCCTGTTCGGCACCATCGGCAACAGCCTGGCCAGCGCCCTGGCCGTGGAGCGCGACCGCGAGGCCGCGCTGGTCACCTTCCTGGTCACCGCCTCCGGGGTATCACTGGCCGGCATCGGCTCGGCATTCTGGGGGCTGGTGGCAGGTTCGCTGTGCCTGCTGGTACTGCGGCCACGCACATCAGGTTGAGACGGTTCAGGCCGCCATGAGCGCACCCAGTAGGCTCATGGCCAGGGCTACACCGAGGGCGGCGAGCGCGGAACCCACGCTGGTGCCGCCCCGCTCGGCCAGCGCGCGCAGCCGCCGTGGTTCATCGTAGCCGCGCAGGCGGCGTACCTCGGCCATGTTCCGCTGGCAGTGGGAGAGGTACCAGCCGTTGCCGCAGACGCCCGCCGTGATGGACAGCCCCATAGAGATGAGCAAGGTGACCAGCTCGGGCAGGCCGGCGAGCTTCTCGAGCACCAACAGGGTGATCATCAAGCCGAACCAGGGCGCCGCAATACCGTACATCCTGCGGTACATGATCCAGATGACCCCGAAGAGGAAGCCCGGCCAGTGCCACGTGCTGGCAGCGTTGGCGCCGCCGAAGTCCAGCCGCCAGCGTTGGCGATAGACGGCGAAGCGCGGGCCCACGAACGCGGCATACGGCGCCATCTCACCGCCGAGGTGATCCACTGCGCTCGCTGCGGTCGTTTCCGGACCGACTGCGGCTGCGGGTGCGCGGTAGGGATCATGGGCGGCCGCAGCGACCGGCGCGTCTGCCGCCATGTCGATTTCGGCAAAAGGCCGCCAGCCGTAATCGCCCTCGCGCTGCAGCAACGTTTCCGGCGTGATGGTCCGCTTTTCCAGCAGGTGCCGAAGTTCGGCCAGCGTGTATGGCCCGTGGTGGCTGCCGCCATCGGTGTAGTGCCACCGCCCTTCTTCCATGAAGCCTCTCCTTGTTCCTGCCGCACCGGGCACCCTTGCACCGCCGTCGTGACGGTGCGAGGGATGCTTGCCGAGTGCTGCAGGCCAGTCCAGGCCAATAGCGTCACTGCTGTCGATCCGGCCTGGAAAAGCCCATGGCCTGGTCCTTTCCCGGGCCGGATGAGGGTGTCCGGGCGGCATCCGGGGACTCAGGTCGGCTGCGTTCCGTGCAGATTGCGACTAGTACCCGGTGCCATGACGGGCCCGCGGTCAAAAGCAGCCGGCCTGGCGCCGGCTACAGAGGCGATGCCGAGATCACCTGCACCAGCACATGGCGGCCGCCCGGGGCTACGGTGACCACATCGGGACCGGCGTTGGCCGCCTCCAGGCAGACGTAGTCGCGCCAGCCATCGCCGACATCGGCCATCTTCGCTGCGGCTTCAGCACCGGGGTTCCACGCCACCAACGCGCGGCTGCCTTCGGTATGCAGCTCGATGCGGCGCTTCAGCACCGGGTCGCGCAGCACGTAGCGGCCACCGGCCGGGCTGTAGATGCGGTCGCTGCGGCCCGGGTCGCGCGGGTCGCGCAGCGACCACGGCCCCTGCTGGCGGCGGGTCTGGGCGTAGTTCTCGTACTTGTCCTGGTAGGTCACCCCGTCCACGCCGTCCACCTCGACGCGGGTGGCGTCGCCCACGCGGAAATAGTTGTGCAGGGCCTGGGTGAAGGTAGCCGGTGCAGTGCCGGTGTTCTCGGTGACCAGCTGCTGGCGCAGTTCGCGGCCCACCCGCACGGTCATCGTCAGGCGCAGGCCGAGATCCTGCAGCGCCGGCGGCGCGAGGGTCAGTTCAATGCTGCCGTCGTCGAGCCGGCGCGCCTGCTGCAGTTCCCACGGCAGGGTGCGGACGAAACCATGCGCCGGCACATCGTTGCCCTGGCCCTGGCGGCCGAAGTACGGCCAGCACACCGGGCTGCCGCCACGGATCGGGGTCGGCAGCTCGGCACGCTTGGGCGAAAGCCACATCACATCGGGCTGGCCCTTGGGCACGAAGGACAGCAGCTGGCCGCCGAACACGCTGATGGCGGCGGTGGCCTCGGGGGTTTCCACCAGCCAGGCATCGAGTCCCTGGAACTGGCCGCTGCTGACACCCTGGATCTGTTGCACGGTGGATCGACTCCGTATGGCCGGCGACTGCGCGGCACTGTAGTTGGCGGGAAGGCTGAAACGGGTGGGCGTGGCCGGCGTGCGCGGTTCGGCCTGCAGCGCGCGCAGGATGCGCTGGCCGGGGCGGCCATCGGCATCGGGCCAGCCCAGGCGACGTTGCTCGACCTGGATCGCGCGCCGGCTGGCGTTGCCGATCATGCCATCGGCGCTGCCGATATCGTGGCCGCGGGCCAGCAGCAGGGTCTGCAGCTGGCGGCGCTCGTCGCGGCCCAGGCCGGGATCATCGGTGGGCCAGGCCGTGGCCAGCCCATTGCCGCCACGCAGCCGGTCAGCCAGGGTGGCGATGGCCAGTGCGTAGCTTTCGGCGGCGTTGTAGCTGTAGATCGCATCGTAGTTGCGGAACACCAGCAGCGCCGGGCCCTTGCTGCCGGCAGGCAGCAGCAGGGCCGCGCGGGCATCGGCCGGCAGGCCCGGCGGCGCGAGGGCGCTGCCATCCAGGCCGGTGATGCCCAGTGCGCGCCAGTCCGCCAGCGCTCGACGCTGGGTGCGCCCGGCCTGCGCCGTCTTGAAACCCTCGGGAACACGCACTTCCATGCCCCACGGTTCGCCGCTGCGCCAACCGGCACGCTTGAGATAGTTGGCGGTGGAGGCCAGTGCATCCGGAATGCTGCCGACCAGATCGCGGCGGCCGTCGCCATCGCCGTCGACGGCGATGCGTGCGTAGGTGCTGGGCATGAACTGGGTGTGGCCGAAGGCGCCGGCCCATGAACCGGTGAGCCCCTGCGCCTGCAGGTCGCCCTGCTCGATCAGCCTGATGAGCGCCAGCAGTTCGCCACGGAAGAAGGGCTGGCGCCGGCCGGCACAGGACAGCGTGGCCAGCGACTGCAGCAGCGGTCGCTTGCCGAACACGCGGCCATAGTCACTCTCCACGCCCCATACGGCGACGATGGTGGCCGGATCGACGCCGTACTGCACTGAGACGCGCTGCAGCAGGTCGCGGTGCTGCTGCAGCATCGCGCGGCCGTCATCCACCCGCGGGCGATCGACCAGCGCAGCCAGGTAATCCCAGATGGGCGTGGTGAATTCAGGCTGCGCGTCCAGCAGTGGCAGCACGCTGGGGTCGGGCTGCAGGCCGGCAGTGATCGCGGTGAAGCGATCCGCGGCCACGCCCTGCTTGGCGGCCGTGGCCTGCAACTGCGTCATGCAGCGGGCGAAGGCTGGATCCGCGGCGGGCGTCGTTGGCGCCAGCGACGGCGCGGCCAGCGCGGCGGCCAGGCCGAGCGTGGTCATCAAGGGCATGGCGTCCTCCGTGGTGCCGGTGCTGGAGCCATGTTAGCGCGGGCGGACCGTGTGGCAGCCACCAGGCATGGCCAGGCGCTAGCGATGCGGAGCGGAGGCGCGCAGCAGGCGCAGGCCGTAGGCGGGGTCGGTCGCGTCCCAGTGGGCGACGGTTTCCAGGCCGGCCTGCTGCAGCAGGTGGTTGAAGCTGGCCTCGGTGTACTTGTGGCTGTACTCGACCCGGATCGGCTCGCCGGCCTGGAAGTGGAAGGTCTGCCCGTCCAGGTGCACGTCCTGTTCGCGCTGGCTGACCAGATCGGTTTCGATGCGCAGGCGCGCGGTGCTGTAGCGGGCCTGGTGGCGGAAGCCATCGAGATCGAAGTCGCTGCCCACTTCACGGTTGAGGCGGGCCAGCAGGTTGAGGGTGAAGGCGGCGGTGATGCCGTCGGCATCGTTGTAGGCGGCCTCGATCAGCGCCGGGTCCTTGTGCAGGTCGATGCCGACCAGCGCCAGGCCGTCATCGCCCATGGTCTGGCGCATCGCACGCAGCAGGGCGATCGCTTCGTCGCCCGCGAAGTTGCCCAGGGTGGAGCCGGGGAAGAACAGCAGGCGCCGCGCCGCCGGGCGTTCCGGCGTGGGGACCTGCACCGGGCGGGTGAAATCGGCGCAGACCGGCAGCATCTCCACCTGCGGCAGGGCCGGGGCCAGGTGATCGATGCTGGAGAGCAGCGCGGCGCGCGAAATCTCGATGGGGGTGTAGGCCACCGGGTCCTGCAGGGCGGCCAGCAGGCGCGCGGTCTTGCGCCCACTGCCGCTGCCCAGTTCGACCACGTGGGCATGCGCGCCGACGGCGCGGGCGATCTCCGGCAGCACCCGGTCAAGCAGCGCCAGTTCGGTGCGCGTGGGGTAGTACTCGGGGGTGTGGGTGATCTGCTCGAACAGGCGCGAGCCGCGTGCATCGTAGAAATACTTGGACGGCAGCTGGCGCGCGGCGCGCGAAAGGCCGGCCACGGCGTCGGCCAGGATCTGCTGTCGGCCGGGGGTGAGGTCGGTCAGCGCCTGCAGCGCGTCCTGCACGGTACTCATGGAAGATCCCTCGCCAGGCGCACGCCGGAGAACTGCCAGCGGGCCGGTGGATTGAAGAAGTTGCGGTAACTGCTGCGTACGTGGCCGCGCGGGGTGGCGCAGCTGCCGCCGCGCAACACCCACTGGCCACACATGAACTTGCCGTTGTATTCGCCCAGGTTGCCGCCGAAGGGCTGGAAGCCGGGGTAGGCGCCATAGGCGCTGGAGGTCCATTCCCAGACATCGCCGAACAGCTGGCGCAGGCCGCTGCCCTGCCCTGCATGCGGATGCAGCTGGTCGTCGTCGGCGAAGTGGCCGTTGGGCGGCTGCGTGGCGGCGGCGGCTTCCCATTCGAACTCGGTCGGCAGCCGCGCTTCGTGCCAGCGCGCACAGGCATCGGCTTCGTAATAGCTGAGGTGGCAGACCGGCGCATGCGGATCGAGATCGCGCCAGCCACCCAGCGTGTACTCGCGCTGCAGGTCGCCGTGCCAGTACAGCGGGTGCTGCCAGCCTTCGGCTTCGCACAGCGCCCAGCCTTCGCTGAGCCACCAGCGCGGGTCGCGGTAGCCGCCGGCATCGACGAAGGCGCGGTACTCGCCGTTGCTGAGCGGGCGCTCGGCGAGGGCGTGCGCGGGCAGCAACACGCGGTGCGGCGGCGATTCGTTGTCATAGGCGAAGGCCGCCTGCTGCGGCCAGCGCGCTGCGCCGACGGTGACGATGCGCTCGTCCTGCGCCCTCCAGCCCAGCGCGCTGGGCACGCTGGCGATCGCCGCGAGGTCTTCGCGATAGGGCGGTTGCAGCGGGTTGCACCACAGCGCGTGCTTGATGTCGGTCAGCAGCAGCTCCTGGTGCTGCTGTTCGTGCTGCAGGCCCAGCTGCAGGTGCTGCAGCGCTGCTTCACCGAGGTCGCCGTCGGCCAGGCGCGCCAGCACCTGCTCGTCCACGTGCCGGCGATAGTCGCGCACCTGCTGCAGCGAGGGCCGCGACAGCAGGCCACGGCGCGGCCGTGCGTGGGCGGGGCCCAGGCTCTTGTAGTAACTGTTGAACAGGAAATCCCACGCGGGATCCCATGGCTGGTGGCCGCGCACGCTGGCCAGCACGAAGCGTTCGAAGAACCAGGTGGTGTGGGCCAGGTGCCATTTGGCCGGGCTGGCATCGTCCATGCTCTGCAGCATCGCGTCTTCGGCGCTGAGCGGTGCGGCCAGTTGCTGGCTGCGTCCGCGCACATGGGCGAAGTGGCTGGCGAGTTCACGCTGCGGGGCAGCGACGGCGAGGGTTGCGCTGTCCATGGGCCCAGCTTCGGCTGCGGCGGGTGAGCGCGATGTCATTGCACGGCGCCGGCGCATTCACATCGTGCCCATTCAAGAACCCCGCAGCGACGCCGCTAACGCCAGTGCTGCGGCCGTGTAGTGACCGCGCTGGAATGACCGCTTGTCCCATCATCCGCTCCGCCAGCCTGCGCATTACCTGTTCGTGCTGCCTGCCCTGCTGGTCGCGCTGGTGCTGTGGACCACGCTGGGTAACGAAGATGTCGGCCGGACCGGCCAGCGCGTGCTGCCGTGGTTGCTGGCCTGCCTGGGTTCGGGGCTGGCGCTGATGTACAACCAGGTGCGCACGCTGTGCCTGCTGCTGCTGGTGGCTGCCGTTTTCACGGTGCTGCACCCCGACCTGGCCCACTACCTGCGCCTGGGCTACATCAGCCCGCTGACGCCGCTGCGCTTCCATGCCGTGTCCAGCTGGTTGCCGCTGCTGTTCGCCGCCCACGCGCTGTGGCCCGAGCGCGGCCGGCGCCGCCAGGACCTGCTGCTGCGCGGGATCGGCAGCGGCGCCCTGCTGGCCATCTTCATCCTGCTGGCCGTGCAGCAGCCACAGGGCATGCATGACCTGCTGTCGAACCGGCATTTCGCCTGGATACCCAGTGACTGGAATGCGCTGGCGCAGCTGCCGGCCCTGCTGTTCCTGCTGGCCACCGCCGCGCTGGCCTGGCAGGCCTGGCAGCACCCGCGCCCCCTGCACACGGCCATGCTGCTGGCGCTGCTGTGCCTGTGGTGGATGCTGCCGCGCATCTTCCTGCAACCGGCGCTGCTGCCGGCGCTGAGCGTGGCAGCGCTGCTGCTGATGCTGGGCGCGACCCTGCAGGAGTCCTTCCACATGGCGTTCCGCGATGAACTGACCGGGCTGCCCGGGCGGCGCGCCTTCAACGAGACTCTGCAGCGTGCCGCCGGCACCTACAGCATCGCCATGGTGGACGTGGACCACTTCAAGAAGTTCAACGACACCCACGGCCACGACACCGGCGATGACGTGCTGAAGCTGGTGGCGTCGCGCCTGGCGCGGGTGGGCGACGGCGGCCGCGCGTTCCGCTACGGCGGCGAGGAGTTCGCGGTGGTGTTCCTGGACCGGCCGGCGCCGGCCTGCGTGGATGCGGTGGAGGCGCTGCGGCAGAGCATCGAGGACAGCCGCATGCAGCTGCGCGACCGCAGCACGCGCAGCCGGGACGATGCAGCCGGGCAGCAGCAGCGCGGGCGTGGCGGCACGGGCCAGGTGGTGCAGGTGACGGTGAGCATCGGCCTGGCCGACAGCCGCGTGGATGCGCGGCCGTCCGGGGTGGTCAAGGCAGCCGACCAGGCGCTGTATGCGGCCAAGGAAGAAGGCCGCAACCGGGTCTGCGCGCATGGCGGCCAGCGCGTGCTGGCCGTGCGCGGGGGCTGAGGCTCAGACCGCGTCGAGGTAGTACCAGCGGCCGTCGATGCGCAGGAAGCGGCTGTGCTCGTTCATCCGCACGGCACTGCCACCGCCGATGCGGTAACGGGCGGTGAAGCGGACCTCGGCGCTGTCCGGGCCGGTGACGCTGTGTTCGTTCACGGTCAGGCCCAGCCAATGGGTGCGCTGGCCCGGCGCCTCGTCCAGCGAGAGTTCGGCCGGGCGCGTATCCGGATGCCAGGTCAGGCGCAGGTAGTCAGCCAACTGCCGCACGTAGGCGCTGTAGCGCGAGCGCATCAGGCGCTCGGCGTCCGGCGCGGCTTCGCCGGCGTGGTAGCGGCCGCAGCAGGCGGCGTAGTCGGCGGGCAGGCCGCAGGGACAGGGATCGGCAGGGGTGCGGGTCATGCCGCCATTGTCGCGCGGGACGCCCCCGGCATCCATCGATGATAGGCGTATGCTGTCGCGCCCCCACTTTGGTTGATTGCCGTGCTGGAACTGGTTCCCCCCGAGTTGTGGTGGTTGGTGGTGATCGCCTTCATCGCTGGCCTGGTCGATGCGGCGGTGGGCGGCGGCGGGCTGGTGCAGTTGCCGGGCCTGTTCACGGTGTTGCCGCAGCAGACGCCGGCGATGCTGTTCGGCACCAACAAGTTCAGTTCGATGTTCGGCACCGGCGCGGCTGCCTGGCGCTATGCGCGCAACGTGCGCTTCCCGTGGAAACCGGTGCTGTTCGCCGCCGGTACGGCCTTCATCTTCTCCTTCGCCGGTGCCACGGCGGTGAGCCTGCTGCCCAAGGACGCGGTGCGGCCACTGGTGCTGGTGCTGCTGGTGGCGATGCTGGGCTACACGCTGTGGAAGAAGGATTTCGGTGCGCTGCACCGGCCGCAGGAGATCGGCCGCCGCGAGCTGGTGATCGCCCTGGCCATCGGTGCGGCCATCGGCTTCTACGACGGCTTCTTCGGGCCGGGCACCGGCAGTTTCCTGATCTTCCTGTTCGTGCGCTTCTTCGGCCTGGATTTCCTGCGCGCCTCGGCGGCGTCGAAGGTGGTGAACCTGGCGACGAACGTGGCAGCGATCTCGTTCTTCATCCCGACCGGCAACATCCTGTGGCTGTTCGCACTGCCGATGGCGGCGGCCAACATCATCGGCTCGGTGGTGGGCACGCGGCTGGCACTGAAGGGCGGCACGCCGTTCATCCGCAAGCTGTTCGTGGGGCTGGTGGTGGTGCTGATCGCGCGGATGGCGTGGGATACGTTCCGCGGGGCGTGAGGGCGAAGTGCCGCCGGGCATGGCCCGGCGCTACCAGGGGGGCCGCCGAGGTGCTCAGGCCTCGGCTTCTTCCGGTTCGTTGGCCTGCTGTCGGCTGCGTTCGGGCAGCTTCAGGCGCTTGCCTTCTTCGTCGTACTCGATGAGCAGGACGCCCGAATCATGGCGGCCGCTGATCTCGACGAAACAGGCGCCACCGATGAACGGCTCCAGCGTCATCACCGACTTCAGCGGGGTGGCCACCACCATCTGGAAGCCGAAGTTGTCGAAGATGTTCATCGCCAGCGCGGTGAACTCGTTGTCGGCCTTGTCGAAGGCTTCGTCGAGCACGACCGCGGCGTAGCTGGGCAGCTGGCTGTCGGCACCGCCAAGCTGGTAGCGCAGCGCCGCCGCCAGGCAGGTGGTGGCCAGCTTCTGCCGCTGGCCACCGGACTTGCCGGCGCCGCTGCGGTAGATCTCGACCTGCTGGCGCGTTTCCGCATCCAGCTCCACGCCGATGAACTCCACGTGCATGCGCACGTCCAGCACCAGCTCGCGCCAGCGCTTGTCCTCACCTTCCTGCGAGCCGAGGCGGTTGACCAGCTGGCGCAGCACGGTGAACTGCGATTCGGCCAGCTCGCGCTGCTCGGTCTGCTGCTGCGACAGCACTTCGCGCAGCTGCAGGTGGAACTCGCCCACTTCCGGCAGGCGGCGGTCGCTCAGCTCGATGGTCAGCAGGGTGCCGCGGTTGAACGGCACCTGTTCCAGGCTGGCGTTGACCTCGTCCAGGCGCTGGCCGATCGACTTGCGGGCCTCGGCGCTGTGGCGCTGCAGGGCCAGCAGGTTGTTCTTGCTCTGGTTCTGCAGAAGGTCGAAGAAGCGCTCTTCGTGCTGCGGCAGGCCGTCGCGTTCCAGGCGCTCGAGGCGGGCGAGGAAATCCTCGGCCGAGGCCACCGACACGGTGAAGTCGCCCGATTCCTCCGGCCACTGCTGGACGAAGCGGCGGAAGCAGCCCAGCAGCAGGTTCTCGACGCGGTTGACGTCCTGCTGCGAGGACGACAGCTGTTCGTTCAGCGCGTTGCTGACCTGGCGCATGTGCGCTTCCAGCGTTTCCAGGCTGAGCGGGCCCTGCTCCTGCAGGCGTTCGGCCAGGCCGGCTTCCTGGTCTTCGGCCAGCGCCGGCAGCACCAGGGCACGGCTCTGCTGGCGGGCACGGTCCAGGCGGTCGCGTTCGCGCACCAGCTGGCCACGCTCGACGCGGGTGTCCTCATAGGTGCGGCGGGCCTGTTCGATATCGGCGCGCACCGCGTCGATCTGTTTGGCCAGGCGGGCCAGGTCGGCGTTGCCTTCGCGCAGGTCGCGCAGGGTGGCTTCGATATCGGCCAGGCGCTGCTGCGGTGCGGCCGCGTCGATCTCGTTCCACTGGATGCCGATCAGTTCATGGCAGGCCAGGCGGCGTTCGTTGTCGCGGTCACGCTGCCCGCGCAGGCTGGCGATATCGGTATCGCAGCTGGCGATACGCTTGGCCAGTTCCTGCGCCTCGCGCTCGAACACCACCAGCTTGTCGCGGTTGTTGAAGCCGAGAATCCAGCGGCGGCGGTCGTTCACCGCGCTGCGGTCATCCTTCTCGAAGCGGTCGCCCGGATGCTTGACCTGGCCTTCGCGGGTGATGCCGCGGTCGACGTTGCGCAGCTGCTTGGCATCGACGCACTCGTAGTCGAAGCGCTTGCCCAGCTCGCGGCGCAGCCAGCCTTCGAAAGCGTGGTCGCGCAGTTCCAGCTTGTGCAGCAGCGAACGCGCGGACGGCTCGCGGGCGAACGCATCGTCGTTGCGGCGCACGCGGTAGTAGGTGAAACGCATGCCGAGATGGGTGCGATTCACCCAGTCGGCCACTTCGTTGTAGTGCTTGTCGTCCACCAGCAGCGACTGCGCGAAGCCGCCCAGCACGCGCTCGATCGCGCCCTGCCAGTTCTGCTCCTCGCTGCGCACCTGGATCAGCTCGCCGACGAAGGGCAGCGCGGCTTCGGAAATGCCGGTTTCTTCAGCCAGGCGCGCGCGCAGCTTCTGCATCGGCGCGGGGATGCTGGACGGCGTGCGCTGCATCGCTTCCAGTTCGCCACGCACTTCGCCGAAGCGGCGCTCGTCATCGCGCTTGCCGCCCAGGCGTTCGCTGATCGCATCGTCCAGCGCCGCCGAAGCGCGCTGGCGGTCCTGCAGTTCGTTCTGCGCGCGCTCGACCAGCTCGGCGAACGCGTGTGCGTCTTCGGGCAGTTCAGCCTGCAGGTGGCGCGCGGCGTCGCGGGCCTGCGCCTGCTTGGCCAGGCGACGATCGCGCTCGGCTTCGGCGCGGCCCTGCTCGCGTTCCAGTTCCTCGATGCGCTCGCCGCCCTGCTGGCGGCGCTGCAGTTCCAGCTCGGCCAGGCGTTCGGTGTGGTTGTCCAGCGCCGCACGGCGCTGGGCTTCTTCGCCCAGCAGGCCACGGTCGCGCACGTCCATCTCGCGCAGGCGCGCTTCGATCAGCAGCTGGCGGCGGCTCTCGCGGAAGCTGTCGATGCCCAGCTTGAGGGTCTCGTCATCGCCGCGCTGGCGATGCATGTGCTTCAGTTCGGTGTAGTGCGCGCGCGCCGGCAGCAGGGTTTCGACCTGGCGGCGGGCGGTGACCACCGCCTGGTGCGCGCCGTCGAGTTCGGCGAAGTCGCTGACCAGGCGCTCGGCGGCATCGAAGGTGCGCGGCGTGTCCAGCATGAAATCGCGCAGGAAGACGTTGAGGTCGCCCAGGTTCTTCGCCGACTGCGTCTTGTGCAGCAGGCGCAGCGCCATTTCGTTGTCGATGCCCAGCAGGTGACGGAAGCGCTCGGCGTAGCCGGAGAAGGTGTCGAAGTGGTGGATGTCGGCCAGCTTCTGCTTCAGCTTGCGCAGGTCCAGGTCGAAGCCGCCCAGGTCCTTGGCGATGTCGAAGGGACGCTCGGCAATCATGTAGTGCTTGCGCACATCACCGGCCGAGGTGCCGTTGCCGGAGATCCAGAGCAGGCGCACCAGGCACACCACGCGGCCATCGCCGGCGCGGTATTCCAGCACCAGCGCGGTCCAGGTGGCGCCCTTGCGCAGGTACTGGGTGGCGATCTCGCCGGTACCGCTGTCCTGCTGGTCGGCCCAGGCACCGCGCACGTAGGACACCAGGTTGCGGTCGCGGCCACTGCGCTCGGCTTCACGCGCGGCGGCGTTGAAGTCGACGATGGCCGGCGGGGTCAGCAGCGCGGACATGGCATCGAGCAGGGTCGACTTGCCCGAGCCGGAACGGCCGACGAACAGGAAGCCACGCTCGGCAATCGGCACTTCGGTCAGGCCGTTGAAGGTGCCCCAGTTGTGCACCTGCAGGCGACGCATGCGGAACTGCTGCAGGCGCGGGTCCGGCAGGCCGTCGTTGAACAGGGCGGGAGTGTGCTTGGAAATGGCCATGCGGTGCTCGGGTCTCTCAGGCTTCTGCAGCCGGGGTTTCGCGCAGCTGGCGGTACACCGCCGAGAGCTGGGACACGTCTTCGGCCGAGAACATCAGCTTCAGCGCCGGCGAGACTTCGTGGCGGTCTTCCTGGCCGCCGAGGCGGGTCAGGATGTGGTTGTCCTTCATCTTCTGCACGGCCGAGGCCACGCGGCGGTTGAAGCCGGCGCGGTCGGTGGACAGGTTCTTCTCGTAGATGGCCAGGGCTTCGGCCATCTCGGCGTCGGCGACGACGGCGCGGTTGCCGCGCGCATCGGCCTCGGCCAGCTGCTGGCGCAGGAACAGCAGCAGCACCGAATCGATGAAGGTCAGCGGCGAGGTACGCAGCAGCACCGGTGCATCGACGTCTTCGGTGTCGGCCTGGCGGGTGAACGCCACGCCGCTGTCACGGTCCAGCACCAGTTCCAGGAACAGGTCGGCCAGCGACGAGCGGATGGCGGCCTCGCTGCGGATCAGCGCGGGCCACAGCTTGGCGTGGCGCAGCTGGTCGATGCTGGGGCCGATCAGCAGCTGGCACAGCGCGCGGCGCGCATCCAGCGGCAGGCGGCCGGTATCGCCCATGTAATAGACGTCGTTGCCGCGGCGCGGCGCGGCAGCCACGGGTGCCGGTTCGGCCTCGTAGGCGTCTTCGACCAGGTCGGGCGCCGCTGCTTCGATGGGATCTTCATGCCAGCTCATGGCGTCTCTCCTGGGTGAACCAAACCAGCGGAATACGTGCGCGGCGCACCTGGCCGTCGCCTCCGCGCCATTGCGCAAGTTCCTGCTCGCCGGCGACCACGTTGCCGAAGCGCGTGCCCAGCGACAGGTAGCCGATGACGCTGCCCAGGCCCTGCGGTGCTTCGCGCTGGGCCAGGGCCTCGGCGATGCTCAGGCGCGGCTGTGCGTCCAGCAGGTCGTGCAGGTCGCGGCGCAGGGTCCGGAAGTCGATTTCCGACGACGCGACCAGGTCGCCCACGCTTTCCAGGCTGATGGCGGCCGCATCGTTGTATTCGACGTTGCCATCGACCTGGGCGCTGCGCGGGTCGTGCAGCTTCCACTGCGACCACGAGCGCAGGCGGCTGGTGGTCAGCTGCAGGTCGCGGCCGATGCTGCGCTGGGCGGGGAAATCATCGCGCAGGGCCAGGGCTTCGGACTGCGCCTGCTTCAGCAGCTGGTTGAGGCGGCGCTGTTCCAGGTAGCCACGGCTCTGCACGAAGCCACGCAGGCTGCGCGCGAAGTTCTGCAGCACGTCGTGCACCTGGCCGCCGCGTTCCAGCATGGTGCTGGTGAAGCCGCGCAGGAAGTTGCGTTCGTTGCGGTCCAGGCGACGGGCGAAGCCGCGCGCGAGCACGGCCTCCAGCGCGGCGTCGAGCTGGGCGCTCTGCTCGGCATCATTGAGCAGGCGCCAGAACGCCTGGAAGCTGCGGCCGGCATCGCTTTCGCCGATGACATCGACACCTTCGAACAGCTGCGACAGCACGTCGCCGCGCTCGCCTTCGTCGTCGATGATGCGTTCGCGGAAATCACGGTTGAGCTGCTCGAAGTCGTCGCGCACGCGGCGGAAGTCCTCGGTCAGTTCGTCGGCCAGGCCGATGATCTGGCGGGTGCGTTCCAGCGCGCGCTTGCCATCGAGGGCGACCACGCGGCCGGCGCCGACGCGGGCGATCTCGGCATCGATGCGGTCGCGCTCGTCGTGCAGCGCGGACAGGCGCGCATCGGGATCGGCTTCGGTCTGCGCGGCCAGGGCCGAGAGCTGCTCGATGACCAGTGCCAGGCGGCTTTCGGTGGCGGCCACGCGGGCCTGCTCCAGGCTGTCGGCGAAGCGGATCGCCTGCAGCGCCGGGGTCGACAGTTCGTACTGCTCCTGGTCGGCGCCTTCGGGCAGGCGGCGTTCCAGCCAGCCCTGGGCCAGCCAGTGGGCGATGTAGGCCTGGGCGGTACGCGGCAGCTCGCGCGACAGTTCGTCGCCGGCCAGCTGGTCCAGCGCGCGTTGCAGGCGCTCGTTCAGCACCGAAGACGGCAACGTGCGCTCGCCGTCCATCAGCAGGCCCTGCAGCAGGCCGATGATTTCCGGGGCGTGGTCGGCGGCAAGCAGCTTCCACTGGGGCTGTTCGCGCAGATGGCGGTAACGGGCAATGCGTTCGCGGTGCTTCATGCAGCGAAAGGATTCATGGACGCTGGCGGCTGCGGGCAGCCATGCACGGCCGCCGCGGGGGCAGCCGTGGACGTGCCGGCCACGCGGGGCCGGCGCGGTGCGGGCAGGCGGCTCAGCGCCTGCCGCCCACTTCGATGAAGCGCAGGAACTCGGCGCGGGTACGCGCGTCGTCGCGGAAGCTGCCCAGCATCTTGGAGGTGACCATGCTGACGCCGCGCTTGTGGATGCCGCGGGTGGTCATGCATTCGTGGGCGCCTTCGACGACCACGCCGACGCCGATCGGCTGCAGCACATCCTGGATGCACTGGGCGATCTGCGCGGTCATCTTTTCCTGCACCTGGAAGCGGCGGGCGTAGGCCTCGACCACGCGGGCCAGCTTGCTGATGCCCACGACCTTGCCGGCCGGCAGGTAGCCGACATGCACGCGGCCGATGATCGGCGCCATGTGGTGCTCGCAGTGGCTTTCGTACTCGATGTCGCGCAGGACGATCAGCTCGTCGTAGCCGGCCACTTCCTCGAAGGTCCGCTCCATGTAGGCGCGCGGGTCGTCGCGGTAACCGCTGAACCAGTCGCCATAGGCTTCGGCGACACGGCGGGGGGTATCCAGCAGGCCTTCACGGGACGGGTCCTCGCCGGCCCAGCGCAGCAGGGTGCGCACGGCATCCTCGGCCTGGTCCTGGGTCACATCGCCCTGCGGGGCGGCCTTTTCGTTGTTCTTGCTCATTGCGTACAGCGTCCCGAACGGGGGGCGAGCATCGTACCCGACCGGGGGGTGGGTCGTCCTGTGGGGACGGTTCATCGGGGGGTCTTTTGGGCGCCTTGTCTGGTACTGGGCTGGAGGGGGAGAGGGGGCTGCGCAGGACACGCCGTAAACCCATCCATGGGGGCTCGATGGCGCCATCCATGGCGCCAACGGTCCTGCGCAGCCCCCTCTCCCCCTCCCGGACAGTTTCCTTCAGGCGCGCTCGGACCACCCGAAAGCGGGGGCAAAAGCTGGGGTTCATGGCTTCGGAAGCACCGCGCGGCGCTGCTGCTGTGGTGGGTGCGGACCGTTGGTCCGCACTGCTTCTGCTTTTGCTTCTAAGAGCCAACCCACCGCGCTCGCGGGGTGATGGGAGGGCAGCGGGGGCCGGGCGGGGCAGGGCCGTCCGCGGCATGGATGCCGCGGCCGAGCCCCCAGGGACGGGTTTACGGCGTGTCCTGCACCGTCCGGCCCCCGCTGCCCCACCCGACACCAGGCAGGCGCAACGCTTTCCTCAGTACAGCCCCCATCACCCATTCAGCAAAACCTATTGATAGGAATGAAATTAGTAGTATCCTATCTATCTCTTATGGACACACCCCTCGACGAACGCACCCGGCTGCAGATGCAGCTCAGCTCCGGCCTGCTCTATGCAGGGCGGCAGTGGCAGCGTCTGGCCGACAGCCGGCTCGGCAGCTACGGCATCTCCACCGCCTGCACCATGCCCCTGTTGATGATCGGCCGCTCCGGCGGCGGTATCCGCCAGGTGGCGCTGGCCCAGCAGCTGGGCATGGAAGGCCCGTCCCTGGTACGCCTGCTGGACAAGCTGTGCGCCAGCGAACTGGTCCGCCGCGAAAGCGACGCCAGCGACCGCCGCGCCAACCTGCTGTGGCTGACCGACGAGGGACAGGTGCTAGTGCGCGAGCTGGAAGAACAGCTCATCGGCCTGCGCCAGGACGTGTTCGGCGAACTTTCCATGGATGAACTGCAGGCCGTGCTGAAGGCATGGCGCCTGCTGGCCGAGGCGGCCGACCGCATCACGTGACGCCGTTCTCCTTGAAACACCGCCGCTGCCGTGCACGCGCCAGCGGCTTTTGCCCGTTGCCGTTGTCCTGTGTGTTGCCCTCCCCTCCCCCAATCCCGCCCCCTACCGATGCCCGGTGAATTCAGTCTCCACGGAGTGTTCGTCCCGACCCTGCTCGGGTTGATGTTGTTGGCCTACCTGGTCAACAGCGGCCTGCACGCGCTGCTGCAGCGTGCCGGCGCCTATCGCCATGTCTGGCATCCGGCGCTGTTCAACCTGGCGCTGTACGGGATCGTGCTGGGCCTGCTGTTCCACCTCCTGCGTTGGATGCAATCGTGAACAAGATCGTGAAGAAGACCCTTCCCATACTGCTGACCAGCGCAGCGGTGATCGTGGCCCTGCTGGTGCTGCGCCAGCTGTGGGTCTATTACATGGATGAGCCGTGGACCCGTGACGCCCATGTCGGCGCCGACGTGGTGCAGGTGGCCCCGGATGTGTCCGGCCTGGTGGAATCGGTGAACGTGGCTGACAACCAGGCAGTGAAGAAGGGCGACGTGCTGTTCGTGGTCGACCGCGCGCGTTACCGCATCGCGCTGGAACAGGCCAAGGCCAGCCTGGCCGAGCGCCAGGCGTCGGTGGCACAGCTGCGCCGCGAGATCGGCCGCGACCGCAGCCTGCAGGACCTGGTGGCCGCCGAGGATGCCGAAGTGCGCCGGGCCAAGCTGCAGGCCGCGCAGGCCGCGCTGGCCACCGCCCAGGCCGCGGTGGACCTGGCCGATCTGAACCTGGCCCGCACCGAGGTGCATGCACCGGCCGATGGCCGGGTCAACGACCGCACCATGCGCGTGGGCGACTACGTGGTGGCCGGCGAGCCGGTGCTGGCGCTGCTGGATACCGGCTCGTTCCGCATCGATGGCTACTTCGAGGAAACCCGCCTGCGCGGCGTGGCCCCCGGGCAGAGCGTGGACATCCGCCTGATGGGCGAGTCGACCGCACTGCGCGGCCACGTGGAAAGCATCGCCGCCGGCATCGAGGACCGCTACCGCAGCAACGGCAGCACCCTGCTGCCGAACGTCACCCCGGCCTTCGACTGGGTGCGGCTGGCGCAGCGCATCCCGGTGCGCATCGCCATCGACGAGGTGCCGCAGGGCGTCGAACTGATCGCCGGCCGTACCGCCACGGTGACGGTGCAGACCAACAGCAGCAAGCACGCAGACAAGGCCGGCACCACGCCGACACAGGCGGGCCTGTGAACACCACCCTGCCCCGTCTCGGCCTGATCGTTGCGCTGGCCAGCCTGGCGGCCTGCAAGACCGTCGGCCCGGATTACGCCCTGCCGGAAGGCTCGGCCTTCAAGCGGCCGGAGGCCAATGCCGCCTTCATCGACACCCGGAACCCGGACGTCGCCGCCAACCAAGCGCTGCCCGACCGCTGGTGGTCGCTGTACAACGATCCGGTGCTGGACGGCCTGATCACCCAGGCGCTGCGTGACAACGTCGAACTGAAGGCCGCCGATGCGCACCTGCGCCGCGCCGCCGCCGTGTACGAACAGGCGATGGATGCCGGTGGCTTCGAGTACGAGGCCGAGGCCGGGGTCAGCCGCGCGCAGCTGTCGGCCGAAGCCTTCCTGCAGGAGCACGAGCTGCCGGTGATCAACCTGGCCGACGGCAAGTTCGCCGCCAGCTACCAGTTCGACCTGTTCGGCAAGCTCAAGCGCGGTGCCGAAGCCGCCCACGCCGACGAACAGTCGGTGGCCGCCGCACGCGACCTGGCCCAGGTGAGCGTGGTGGCCGAGGTGGCCGACAGCTACCTGGAAATCTGCCACGCCAACCACGAACTGCACGTGGCCGAGCATTCGCTGCAGCTGCAGCAGCGCAGCCGCTCGGTCACCCAGCGCCTGATCCAGGCCGGCCGCGGCACGCCGCCGGAGCTGGCCCGCGCCAACGCGCAGGTGGCCCTGCTGGAAGCCGCACTGCCGCCGCTGCGCGCGCAGCGTTCGGCTGCGGCCTATTCACTGGCCGCCCTGCTTGGCCAGACCCCCGGCCAGCTGCCGACCGGGGTGATCGACTGCGCCGACGCGCCGCGCCTGGCCCAGCCGCTGCCGGTGGGTGATGGCCGCGCCCTGCTGCAGCGCCGCCCCGACATCCGCCAGGCCGAGCGCAAGCTGGCCTCGGCCACCGCGCGGATTGGCGTGGCCACCGCCGAGCTGTACCCGGACATCCGCCTGGGCGCCTCGCTCGGTGCCGCCGGCCTGCTGGAGGACTTCGGTACGCCGATGACCCAGCAGTGGTCGATCGGCCCGCTGATCTCCTGGACGCTGCCGTCCTCGGGCACCCACGCGCGCATCCACGCCGCCGAGGCCGGTGCCGATGCTGCGCTGGCCGAGTTCGACCATGCCGTGCTGCAGGCCCTGCGCGAGACGCAGACCGCACTGGACCGCTACGCGCAGGACCTGCGCCGCCTGCAGTCGCTGCGCGAAGCCCAGCAGCAGGCCGCACTGGCCGCCGAGCAGAACCGCCGCCTGTACCAAGGCGGACGCACGCCGTACCTGTCCAGCCTGGATGCCGACCGCAGCCTGGCCACCAGCGATGCCACCCTGGCCGCTGCCGAGGCGCAGGTCTCGCGCGATCAGATCCATCTGTTCCTGGTGCTTGGTGGCGGCTGGCAGGCCAGTGCCACCCCGGCCGCCACCACGACTGCCGCGAAGTAAGCCATGAACGCGCTGACCGACCGCCAGGCCTGGCTGTTCTCGATCAAGACCTACCTGGCCGCGGTGGCCGCGCTGTACATCGCCATGGCCGGCAACCTGTCGCGCCCTTACTGGGCGATGGGCACGGTGTACATCGTCAGCCAACCGCTGCTGGGCCCGACCCGGGCCAAGGGCGTGTACCGCATCGTCGGCACCCTGGTGGCCGGCCTGGCCACCCTGCTGGTGCTGCCGGCACTGGTGGAAACGCCCCTGGTGCTGAGTGCGGCGATGTCGATCTGGCTGGCCGCCTGCCTGTTCCTGGCCCTGCTCAACCGCGGCCCGCGCGGCTATGCGTTCCTGCTGGCCGGTTACACCACCGCCTTCATCGGCTTCCCGGCGGTGACTTCGCCGGAAACCATCTTCGACACGGTGGTGGCGCGCAGCGAAGAGATCATCCTCGGCACGGTAGTGGCGGTGCTTGCGGCCTCGCTGCTGTTCCCGGCTTCGGTGCAGCCGATGCTGCGCACGCGCATCGGCAACTGGATGGAGGATGCGTCGCAATGGTGCCGGCAGATCCTCGAGCGCGGCCGTGCCCATGCCCCGCGCAACCGGCTGGCCGCCGACCTGGTGCAGTTCGAGGCCCTCATCGAGTTCCTGCGCCGCGATGATCCGCGTCATGCCGGCGGGGCCATTTCGATGGAACGCCTGCGCGAGCGCATGCTGCTGTTGCTGCCGGTGCTGTCCTCGATCGCCGATCGCCTGAGCGCGCTGCGCAGCGATGGCCAGGCACTGCCCGAAGGCCTGCCTGCGCTGGTCGATGACATACACGACTGGATCGACACACCCGCCAGTGCCAGCGACTACGCCCGCCTGCGCGCGCGCATCAGTGCGCTGAAGCCGCAGGTGGACAGCGACCTGCAGCACCTGCAGCTGGCCAGCCTGCTGCTGCGCCTGGAGGAACTGGT
Source organism: Stenotrophomonas sp. FW305-3-2-15-E-LB1 (assembly GCF_058787375.1). Classification (NCBI taxonomy): domain Bacteria; kingdom Pseudomonadati; phylum Pseudomonadota; class Gammaproteobacteria; order Lysobacterales; family Lysobacteraceae; genus Stenotrophomonas; species Stenotrophomonas sp. FW305-3-2-15-E-LB1. The sequence continues at coordinate 36,402 of NZ_JBYSZR010000029.1, read as the reverse complement.
GGACCTGTGGCAGGACTGCCGCACCCTGCAGCATGCGATCGACCACGGCACCGCGCCGCTGGACCGCGCGCACTACCGCATCCGCACCGAACGCGTGGCCACCGACAAGCATGTCGACTACGGCATGGCGCTGTTCTCCGCACTCAGCGCCGGCGTGGCCCTGATGAGCTACTGCGTGCTGTGGATCGGCCTGGGTTGGGAAGGTGGCGGCAACGGCGCGATGATGGCGGCGGTGACGGCGGCCTTCTTCGCCGCGCAGGACGATCCGGCACCGAGCATGGTCTCGTTCCTGGTGTGGGCCATCGTCGCCTCGCTGGTGGCCGGCGTGTACCTGTTCGGCGTGTTCCCGGCCGTGCATGACTTCGGCCTGCTGGCGCTGGTGCTGGCGGTGGCGTTCCTGCCGCTGGGGCTGCTGCTGCACCACCCCAAGAGCGCGCTGTTCGCACTGCCGCTGACGGTGAACCTGGCCGCCCTGCTGAGCCTGCAGAACACCTACAGCGCCAACATCCAGAGCTTCCTCAATTCGTCCATCGCCATGTTCATCGGCATCGGCTTTGCAGTGGTGATGACCCGCCTGTTCCGTTCGGTGGGTGCCGAGTGGACCGCGCGCCGCCTGGTGCGGCAGGGCTGGAACACGCTGGCCGAGGCCGCCGAAGGGCGCGGCCAGCAGGACCGCCAGCGCTTCGCCGCGCGCATGCTCGATCTGCTGGGCCTGCTCGCCCCGCGCCTGGCGGCGACGCCGGAAGGCAGCGACATCGCCTCGGTGGACATGCTCAACGAGGCGCGCATCGGCCTGAACATCCTGCAGCTGCGCCGCGCCCGCCTGGAACTGCCCGAGCGCAGCCGCGAGGCGGTGGAGCACATCCTGGAAGAGATCGCCGCGCATTACCGCCGGCAGATCGCCGCGCGCCACCCGATTGCCGCAGCCGAAGCCCTGCGCGAGCGCCTTGACACGTCACTGGGGCGCGTGGGTGGCGTGGCCGCCTGCAAGGCGCGCGATGAAGCACTGATGGGCCTGATCGGCCTGCGCTTCGCGCTGTTCCCGGAAGCGAAGGCGCTGGCGCCGGGGTTGGCGGACGCCGAAGCACCGTCGGTGTGATGCGATCCGCCGGGCTTGGCCCGGCGCTACCATCGTCATCCTTCGACCATGCCAACGGGACGGTTCAATGAGTTACGACATGATGGTGTTCGAGGCCACTGCGGCCCCGCGCGACGCAGCGGCCTTCATCGCCTGGTTCGAGAAACAGGCGGAATGGGGTGAGAACCACGAGTACGACGACCCGGCGGTGAGCAGCCCGGCGCTGCAGGCGTGGTTCGCGGAGATCGCACAGGAATTCCCGCCGATGAACGGGCCGCTGAGCGACGACGATGACGATCGTGCCGAGGTGACCGATTACAGCATCGGCCGCCAGGTGATCTACGGCGCGTTCGCCTATTCGGTGGCCGAGCGTGCGCATGGGCGCGTGCAGGACCTGGCCGAGAAGCACGGCGTGGGGTTCTTCGACCTGAGTGCCGATGAGCCGGCGATCGTGTTTCCGGACGGGCTGGTGTTGATTGCGGAGTAGGTGTGGCGGCAGGGCTGCGCCCTGCACCTGCGGTAGTGCCGGCCGCTGGCCGGCAACCTCAACGGCAAAAGCGGGTTTCCTGAGGGATGGCGCTCTGCTTTGGTGGGTGCCGACCGTTGGTCGGCACGGGGTCGGATATCGATGTCTGACAGATGTGTCGACCAACGGTCGACACCTACCAACAGCCGCAGTCGCCAGTAGATCCACGCCATGCGTGGATGGGGGTCAGAGCCCGTTCCCGCCGGGAACAGGATCCGACCCCGCTTCCGCACCCAGCCGCCACGCCAATCCACCGAGGCGGCTCGCGTGCCGCTTCAACGCTGCCACCAGCACCTCTTCGCTGGCGGCCACATGCAGGCGCTGGCGGGCGCGGGTGAGACCGGTGTAGACCAGTTCGCGTGACAGCACGCGGCTGTCCTGGCGCGGCAGCTGCAACCACACTTCATCGAATTCCGAGCCCTGTGCCTTGTGCACGGTCATCGCGAACGCGCTCTCGTGCGCGGGCAGTGCGGCCGGGTGGAACGCGCGCGGCTGTTCGGCGGTATCGCCGGGGAACCACGCCACCATCGCGCCGCTGGGGTCGCGCAGGCAGATGCCGATGTCACCGTTGAACAGGCGATGGCGGTAGCTGTTCTCGGTCACCAGCAGCAGCCGGCCCTGGAAGTAGCCGGGGGTGTTGCCGGCCAACAGCTGTTCGATGCGGCTGTTGAGCCCGCGTGCCCCCTGCGGGCCTTCGCGCAGGGCGGTCAGCACGCGCAGGCGTCCGGCCTGCTGCAGCGCGCGGCCGGGATCTTCCGCTTCGGCCAGCGCGCGCCAGTGCGAAAGCAGGTGCTCGCGTTGCCCGCGCAGCGGGTCAGCATCGTTTTCATGGAAGCTGACACCGGACAGGCTGCCGCCACGCAGCAGGGCCAGGGCCGTGCGGCTGTCGCCCTCACGCACGGCCTGCGCCAGCGGCGCCAGCTGCAGTGCATCGCTTTGCCGGTAGCCACGCTGCAGCTGCACGCGGCGGCCGGCGAAGGCGCGTGGCACGGCCTGCGGCTGCAGGGTCGGCGCCGCCAGCAGGCCGTGCAGGGCCTGCGCATCATCGGCGCGCGTACCGGTGCCATCGCCACTGGCGCGCAGGATGGCGCTGAGCACATCGCCGGCCTCCACCGAGGGCAGCTGGTCCGGATCGCCCAGCAGGATCAGGCGGGTGCCGCTGGCGATGGCGTCGACCAGCTTGGCCATCAGCGGCAGGTCGATCATCGACGCCTCGTCGACCACCACCACATCCACCGGCAGCGGGTTGTCGGCGTGGTGGCGGAAGCGCGGCGAATCGGGGATGACACCCAGCAGGCGGTGCAGGGTGGTGCCGGTGCCCGGCAACGCGGCGCACAACGCCGGATCGAGGCCCTCTTCCTGCAGGCGCTGCACGGCCAGGCGCAGGCTCTCGGCCATGCGTTCGGCGGCACGCCCGGTGGGCGCGGCCAGTGCGACCTGCGGCACCGGCTCGCCGGCATGCAGGGCCTGCGCGGCCAGCAGGAGCAACAGGCGCGCGATGGTGGTGGTCTTGCCGGTGCCGGGGCCGCCAGTCACCAGCGCCAACGGGTGGCGCAGGGTGACCCCTGCCGCGCGGGCCTGGTGGTCTTCCTGCGCCGCGGCAGCGGGGAACAACCGCGCGAACAAGGGTGCCAGCGCCGCCATGTCCGGTGTCGGCAACGGGTGGCGGCCGATGCGCTGCAGTCCTGCCGCCAGCTGCCGCTCGTATTCGCGGTAGCGGCGCAGGTACAACAGGCCGTTTTCCAGCACCAGCGGTGCCTCGTCGGCGGCCGCGTCGGGGTCATCCGGCTGCGCCACCCACGGCGAAGCCTGCAGCTGGGCCAGCCACTGCGCCGGCGCGGGCCAGGCCTGGAAACCTTCCAGCACACGCTGCGGCTGTGCCGGATCGAACGCGGCATGGCCCTGCGACACCGCCAGCGATGCCAGTGCGGCGGCCACCGCCACGCCATCGGGCGTGTCCTCGCGCAGACGCCGCAGGCTGGTGGCCAAGGCATGGTCGAGGGTGCGCAGATGACCGCCGCGGTAAAGCTGCTGCAGCAGGGTGGCGCTCATGCGCGGGCTCCGATGGCGCGTGCGACCAGTTCGGCATGGGCGGCGTCGCCACCGGCGAACAGCGCGTCCAACCCATCCACCAGCGCTGGCGCGAAGCGGTCCACGTGCACGCCATTGCCGTTGCCATCCAGGCCGCGGCAGAACAGGTAGCGGATCCCGCCCATGTCGCGCACGTAGTCGTAGGCACCGCCCAGGCGGAAGCGCAGCCAGCGGTGCAGGGCCACGGTGTAGATCAGCGCCTGCAGGTCGTATTCGCTGTGGCGCATGGCGATCTGCAGCAGGTCCGGGCTGTAGCCCGGCAGGCGGTTGGATTTGTAGTCGAGCACGTACCAGCGCCCATCGCGCACATAGGTGAGGTCGATCTTGCCGGTCATCAGCCCTTCCAGCCGGCGGCGCAGGCCGAAACCGCGGCGCGCGCTGGAAATGCCATGGGCGTGCAGCAGCTGCAGCAGCGCCGGCACGGCGGTCGGTTCGATCGCGAAGTGGAATTCGATTTCGGCGCGGCGCTCGCCTTCGCCCAGGCTGTGCAGGGCACCGCCTTCGGGCAGCGCGACGGTGAGCGTGTGGCCAACCAGCGGCACCAGCACCGCCACGCCGTCGTCGAGGTCCTCGTCGGCATAGCCTTCGTCGTGCAGCGCCTTGCGCAGCAGCTCGGCCTGCCCATCGGGCGCGGCTTGGTCGGGTGTCCAGCCGCCCCACGCGGCGAAATCGACGTTCTCCAGCGCCTCGTGCAGGACGTTGCCGAATCGACTGCCCATGAAGCGCGGGTCCAGCGGCGCGGCTTCGGTGGCAGCGGGTTCGGGCAGGGCCGGTTCCAGCGGCAGTTCCGCGCCGGCCGGCTCATCGGCTGCGGGCGACGGCAGTTCGGTCGCAGCAGCTTCGATGTCATTGCCGGCATCGGCATGTGCCAGCTGGGTGAAGCTGTACACCCACCAATCGTGCGGCACGCGCCGGGTCAGGCCGCGCACGGCCGGCAGTTCACCTTCCTGTTCCACCGGCAGCTGCGGCAGGCGCAGCACCGGCTCGCTGTCGTCGATATGCACATCGGCGTGCGCGCGCAGCCCCTGCAGGTCGCCCAGCAGCGGTGCCAGGCGGGTCCTGCCCAGTCCGGCGAGGTCGCCGATGGCGATCCACAGCGCATGCTCGGCGCGGGTCAGGCCGACGTACAGCAGGCGCGCATCCTCGGCGCGCTGCTCGCGGTCGCGCTGCCCGCTGGCGGCATCCCAGGCCTCGTCCTTGTCCAGCTTCCAGTGCAGCTGGCGCTCGCCGCCCACGTGCACGGTGCAGTGCGCGGCGTTGTTGGGTGCGCCACCGTCGATGCCAACGAACGGCAGGTAGACCAGCGGGTACTCCAGGCCCTTGCTCTTGTGCAGGGTGATGATCTGCACGCGGCGCGCATCCGACTCCAGCCGCAGCAGCTGCTGCTCGTCGTTCTGGTCGGCATTGGCCATCTGCCCCTGCAGCCAGTCCAGCAGGCCATGCATGCCCAGCGCCTGCGCGGAGGCTTCCTGCAGCAGTTCGCCCAGCTGCAGGTAGTTGGTCAGCCGGCGCTCGCCATCGATCAGCGCCAGCAGGCGCTCGCCCTGTGCGGCGCAGACATCGGCCACCACGGCGAACGGGCCGCCGCGCTGCCAGCGCTCGCGCCAGTGCAGCAGCTGCGCCTGGAACGCACGCTGCAGGTCACCCTCGCGTTCCATGCTGGCGATCGCGCTGGCCCGCTGGCCGAGCAGCACCGTCGCCAGCGCCGCGCGCAGGCGGCCTTCGTCGGCCGGTTGCAGCAGGGCCAGCAGCAGCGCGCGCAGGTCGCGCGCCTCGCTGGTGGAGAACAGGCTCTGCTTGCCGGCTGCCACCGCCGGAATGCCCACCGCCGCCAGCGCGCGCTGCACCAGCGTTGCCTCGCGGTGCGAGCGCACCAGCACGGCGATGTCACCGGGCTGCACGGGGCGGCCGCGCAGGATGGCGGTGCCGGCGCGCGCGTCCAGCAGAGTCTGGTGGATGTCCGCCACGCAGGCGTGGGTGGCGGCGGCACGCGAGGCGTCGGCACTCAATGCCTTGTCGCCGTCGCTGCGCAGCACGCGCAGGGTCAGTGCCGGCGCTGCTGCGCCGTCGCGCTGGTAATCATCGTCGCTGCGCACGCCACCGGGACGGACCGGCTCGAAGCCGATGCCCGCCTCCAGGAACGCGTCGTCGCCGCCGTTGTCGTACAGCGCCTGCAGCGCGCGCAGCACCGAGGGCCGCGAACGGAAGTTCTGGTCCAGCGGCGGTGCCGGCCGTGCGGCCTGCTTGGCCTTGAGGTAGGTGTGGATGTCGCCGCCACGGAAGCCGTAGATCGCCTGTTTCGGGTCACCGATCAGGAACAGCGCCGGTGGCAGGCCCAGCTGCTGCACCTCCGGCGAATCGCCGAACACGGTGTGGAAAATGCCCCACTGGCGATCATCGGTGTCCTGGAATTCATCGACCAGGGCGATGCGGTACTGCTGGCGCAGCTTGCGTACCAGGTCCAGCCGCTGCAAGCCCTCCAGTGCTTGGGCCACGCCGTCGATCAGGTCGTCATAGGTCTGCACGCGGCGCGTGCGCTTGAGCGTGGCCAGGCGCTGGGTGGCTTCCTCGCGCAGGGCGTGCAGGAAGTTCAGCGCGGCGGCGCGCAGCCACTGCTCGCGCTGGGCCAGCAGGGCCACGTAGCGCTGCAGCGGAGCCTGCAGTGGCGAGGACGGCGTGCGGTCGGCGAACTTTTTGTTGGTCTTGGCCATCAGTGCATCGGGCAGCAGCGCCGGCAGGCGGTCGCTGGACAGCAGTTCGGTGGCATCGCCACGCCCGGCCCAGGCCAGCAGCTGCCGGCCCAGCGGATGCAGCCAGCCCAGCTTGTAGGAAACGCCGTTGATCCACTTGTTGTCGACGGCCTCGCACAGGTCGAGGAAGAACTGCTCGCCATGCTCGCGCACGGCCATCGACAGGTCCGCCGCCGCGCCCTGCAGGGCCGCGCGGGGATCCTCCACCGCCAGCGGCTGCGGGCGCGGGTACAACGGCGGCGAGGCCAGCAGCGCGCGCAGGTCCGAGGCCAGCGCGTCCGGGTTCGACCACAGCCAGGTCAGCGGCTCCAGCGTCGCCGCATCGTTGGCGTGCACGCGCCACAGGTCGGCCGCCAGTTCCTCCAGCAGCTCGCGGTCGCTGGCCAGCAGTTCCGGCGGATCGAAGGTATGCCCGCTTTCCAGCGCATGCTCGCGCAGTACGCGGGTGCAGAAGCCGTGGATGGTGAAGATCGAGGCCAGGTCGATTTCGTCGGCGGCCACCTGCAGGCGGCGCTTCAGCGCGACGGCGCTCTCGCTGCCCGCTTCGAGGTGGCGCTGCAGCACCTGCCGGGTCAGCAGCGCGTCGGGGGCCTCGTCATCGGCGGGCGGCAGATCGACCAGGCGCGCGGCCAGAGCGAGGCGCTCGCGGATGCGCTTGCGCAGTTCCTGGGTGGCGGCGTCGGTGAAGGTGACCGCCAGGATCTGGCCGATGCGCAGGCCCTGTTCCACCACCAGGCGGGTGAACAGCGTGGCCAGGGTGAAGGTCTTGCCGGTACCGGCGCTGGCCTCGATCAGGCCGATGCCCTGCAGGGGCAGCAGCAGGTAGGGATCCACGGGGGTGCTCATGCGTCGGCCTCCTTGCCGGTGCCCGCCGGGCCACGCCCATCGCGTACCGCACCGAAGACGACCTGGCTGTTGCGCAGCAGGTCGGCGTAATCATCGTCATCGGCGAAGGGATCGGCGCCGCGCAGCAGCAGCTGCCACGCATCGCTGTTGGCTTCGCCCCAGCTGCGGTCGCTGCCGTGCCACTGCTTCCAGCCTTCGCTGCGTTGTTTTTCCACGGGGGCGGTGAACAGCACCCAGCCGGTGTACGGGGCGAAGCGCAGCGGCTCGCGCAGGCCGCGCTGGCGCAGCTGCAGCAGGGCGCGCAGGGCGGCGCGTGCAGCCGCCGCGCCCGGTGCGGGCAGGATGTGCGGCCCGGGCCCGGCGTCGCCGCCATCGTGAAACTGCACCAGCGGCAGCGCGTCACCGGCGGCATTGGCCAGCAGCCAGTCCAGGCCCTGGCGGATCACCGCATTGCCGTTCAGCGTGCCGGCGCGCAGCCGGACCAGGCCTTCGGGGTGGCGATCGGCCACGCGGCCGTGCAGGCGCACGCCGTCGATCTCCACGTCGTAGCGGCGGCTTTCCAGCGGCTGCCCCTGCATCCAGCCCAGCATCGCGCTGGCGTAGGGGCGGGTCTTGAGCTGTTCCGCCTCGAACTGGCGCTCGCCCAGCGCACCGGACGGCAGCAGGCCACGGGCGCGCAGGCGCGGGTACAGCGGCTCGACATCACCGCTGATGGTGGCGCGCACCACCGCAGCCTGCACGCTGCGCTTTTCCGGGCCGCGCGAGGACAGCACCAGCGGCTCCAGGTCATCCACGTCTTCGACGTCGTCGGCCAGGCGCAGGCCCAGGGCCTGGGCCAGGAACTGCCCGGCCGGGTCGCACAGGAAGCGGCGCAGCGTATCCAGTGCGACTTCGGTTTCCACCGCATCGTCCACGGGCGGCGGCAGCGCGGCGTCGAACCACGGCTGCAACCCGCCACGCTGGCCGGCCATGCGCCCGGCGGCCGGGTGCCACTGCCGGCGGTAGCTGAAACGGCGCGGATCACCCTCGCCGAAGGCGGCAGGCGAGAACGGCTGCAGCGCATGGCGCACGGTGAACCCGCGGGTGGCCGCGACCGGATCCTGGTGGTAGGCCGCAGCCGCGTCGATCAGCTCGCTGACCAGCACCGAGGGCTCGCGCACGCTGCCATCGCGCGGGTCTGCCCCCAGGTAGCTCAGGTAGAACACATCCTGCGCGGCGGCGAACAGCTGCAGGAACAGGAAACGGTCATCTTCGCGGGTCGAACGGTCGCCCGGTCGGCGGCGCGGCGTGTCCAGCTCGGCGGTGAGCTGGTTCAGGCCAGCGGCCGGGTCGCGGCGCGGGAAGTCGCCATCGTTGAGGCCCAGCACGCAGATCACCCGGAACGGCAGCAGGCGCATCGGCACCATGCGGCCGAAGCTGATGCCGCCGGTCAGCAGCGGCGCACGCGTATCGGCCTCGGACAGGGCACCGGCGAAGTGCGCACGCACCACCTCCGGCGGCACGCCGTCCTCGAAGCCGGCCTTGTGCGCGTCGTCGGCAAACTGGTTGAGCAGCTTGCGCAGGCGCTCCAGCGCGCGCTGGCTGTTGGGTGAACTGGGGGCTTCCGGCAGCAGCGCATCGAGCAGGGACAGCAGGCGCTGCCGCCATTGCGCCGGGCTCAGGGTCTCGCCCAGCCTGCGCTGGTAGAGCGCCAGCACGCGCAGCAGGCGCAGCAGCCGGTCCAGCGCGTCCAGTGCGCCGCCCTCCAGTTCGATCCACGGCGCGACGCCGGCCAGGTCCACATCACTGCCGGTGGCGTGGCCCAGCAGCAGGCGATCCAGCGCGAACTGCCAGGTGTAGGCATCGTCGCGCGGCGCCAGCAGCTGGCCGCGATGGTTGGCATCGAGGCCCCAGCGCGCGCCGGCCTGCTGCAGCCAGCCATGCAGGCGGTCGAAATCCACCGCCTCCAGCCCGGCCGCCTCGGCCAGCGGTGCGCTGGCCAGCAGGTCCAGGATCTCGTTCAGGCCGAAGCGCGATACCGGCAGCGACAGCAGGTGCACGAACACGTCGGCCAGCGGCTCGCCCGCCAGCGGGCTGCTGTCGGCCAGCGCATAGGGGATATGTTCCTCGTCACCGCCACGGCCACCGAACACGGCTTCCAGGTACGGCACGTAGGGATCGATGTCCGGCGCCAGCACCGCGATCTCGCGGGCCTGCAGCGGCGGGTCGAAGCGCGGGTCCTGCAGCAGGCTGCGCAACTGGTCGTGCAGCACCTGCAGTTCGCGCAGGCGGGTATGGCAGGCATGCACCTGCAGGCTGGGGTCATCGCTGCGCAGTTCCGCGCGCAGTTCGCCCGAGGGCAGCGCGCGGCGGTGGAACAGATCGCGCTGCAGGCGGTGCAGCAGGCTGTCTGCCAGGCCGCCCTCGGCCAGGGTCGGGCGGGTGTCATCCTCGGGATCGGAGTACGCGGCGATCTCGCCGGCCGGGTGCACCACTTCGTAGCTGCCCAGCACCGCCATGAAGTCGCGGCCAGCCGCGCCCCAGGCCTCCAGCAGGCGGTTCTCGCCCGCGGCCTCGCCGAAGGGATCGGGCGCGCCGCTGCGCAGGCGCTCGGCCAGGGTCTGCAGGTCGCCCCAGTAGGACTGCACCGGCGTGGGCATATAGAAGTGCAGCTCGCCCACGCGGGCCTGGGTGGCCATCACCCGCAGCACATCGGGCGAGATGTTGAGCGTGGCGAACGCCGACAGGCGCGGCGGCAGGCCGTTCGGCTTCGGCTTGTCCGGGCCTTCGAAGCGATCCAGGTAGGCCTGGATGCGCCGCGCGCGGTAACCGCGTCCGCCGGCGATGGCCCGCCACAGGATCGCCTGCGGATCGGCCGGGTCGGCGCCGGCATCCCAGCGCAGCAGCCAGTCACGGCGCCAGGCCTGGTACTTCTCGAACACCGAGGCCAGCTCGCCCGCCAGCGCCCACGGCTTCAGGGCATCACCGCCGGCAAGATAGGCCTGCAGCGCACGCATCGGTGGCTGTGCCAGCAGCGCGGGGTCGCGCAGCGCCTGGTACAGCTTCCAGTGCAGGCCGGCGGCATCGAGGTCGTCGCTTTCGCCGGTGACGTTGGCGTTGAGCGCGCGTGCGACGAACTCGCCCGGGGTGAGGAATTCCAGGTTGGCCGCCACGCCGTACTCGGCCGCCAGGGTTGCCTGCAGCCAACGCCGCATCGCCACCTGCGGGATCAGCACCACCTCCGGCGCCAGCAGCGGCTGGCCCGGCACCGGGATGCGCACGTTGCGGGCCAGCAGGGCGGCCAGCACGTCCAACGAGTTGGAGTGGTAAAGGCGGAAGTCGCTGAACGGGTCGGTCATCGTGCACAGTGTGCAGGACGCTCGGCAGTATTCAATGGTGACGTACGTCACTGGGGGACGCAGCGACCGCTGCGATGGATTGTTCCGGCACCCCCGGGAATTGTCCCGGCCTGTCGCCGGCCGCGACGTGCCACAATACTGCACCGTCCAGTCTGCTTATGTTCAGCCGGCTGACCCCACCCTTCGATGTCTAAAAAACGTTAATGGTGCCCATGTCGGCTTCCGCCTCCAGTCTGGTGCAGTTGTCCAACGTCCGCATCGACCGGAGCGGACGCACGATCCTGCGCGACGTTTCGCTGCAGGTTCCACAGGGCAGCATCACCGCCGTGCTGGGCCCGTCCGGCAGCGGCAAGTCGACCCTGCTGGCGGCGCTGACCGGCGAACTGCGCCCGGTCGGCGGTGAGGTCACCCTGTTCGGCAAGCCCATTCCGCAAGACAGCGGCGCGCTGCTGGAAATGCGCAAGAGCGTGGGCGTGCTGCTGCAGGGCAATGGCCTGCTGACCGACCTCACCGTGGCCGAGAACGTCGCCCTGCCCCTGCGCACCCATACCCGCCTGCCGGCCGCGGTGCTGCGCCGGCTGGTGCAGATGAAGCTGCACGCGGTGGGCCTGCTGGCCGCCGCCGATGCCTGGCCGCGCGAGCTGTCCGGCGGCATGGCGCGCCGCGTGGCACTGGCCCGCGCGCTGGCCCTGGACCCGCCTCTGATGATCTACGACGAGCCGCTGACCGGGCTGGACCCGATCGCCTCCGGGGTCATCATGAGCCTGATCCAGCGGCTCAACCACAGCCTGGGCCTGACCAGCATCATCGTCAGCCACCACGTGCATGAAACCCTGCCGATCTGCGACCAGGTGATCGCCATTGCCAATGGCGGCATCGTGTTCCAGGGCACGCCCGAAGCGCTGCAGTCCAGCCAGGACCCGCTGCTGCGGCAGTTCCTGCATGGCCAGCCCGACGGCCCCATTCCGTTCGACGCCGCTCCGCGGGCGAGGGTTGCCTGATGCCGTTCGTGCAAGCCACCCGTTCGCTGGGCCGCGCCGGCCTGTTCTCGCTGACCGTGCTGCGTGGTTCGCTGCCGACGCGTGATTTCCTGGCCGAGCTGACCCGCGAGATCTACAAGATCGGCGCGCGCTCGCTGCCGATCATCGCCGTCGGCGGTGCCTTCGTCGGCCTGGTGCTGACCCTGCAGGGCTACCGCACGCTGACCACCTTCGGTGCGGCCGACGCGCTGTCGACCCTGCTCGGCCTGTCGCTGTACCGCGAGCTGGCGCCGGTGCTGACCGCCCTGCTGTTCATCGGCCGCGCCGGCAGCTCGATCGCCGCCGAACTGGGCCTGATGCGGGCCACCGACCAGATCAAGGCACTGGAGCTGATGGCCATCGACCCGGTGGCCAAGGCGGTGGCGCCACGCTTCTGGGCGGCAGTGCTGACCGTGCCGCTGCTGACCGGCATCTTCTGCTCGCTGGCCATCAGTGCCAGCTACTTCGAAGCCGTGCACGTGCTGGGCCTGGACAATGGCGTCTTCTGGTCGGCGCTGCGCAACAGCGTGGACTTCTGGGATGACTTCGGCGTGGCGATGCTGAAGTCGGCGATCTTCGGCGGCACCGCCGCGCTGGTGGCCTCCTACGTCGGTTTCCATGCCGAGCCGACCATCGAAGGTACTTCGGTGGCCACCACCCGTGCGGTGGTCAACGCCTCGCTGCTGGTGCTGATGTTCAACTTCGTGCTGTCGGCAATGTTGTTCACCTAACCCCTCCTTTGGCGGTGCGCAGGGCGCGCGGCCACCACGACTCGATCAGGTAATCCACATGGCCATACGCGGTCCCAGACTCGAATTCTCCGTCGGCGCATTCCTGCTGCTGGCCCTGGCATCGCTGATGGTGCTGGCCGTTGCCTCGACCAACCAGCGCTGGAGCTGGGGCGGCCAGGGCTATGAGCTGAAGGCACGCTTCTCCCAGGTCGGCCAGCTGCGCAAGCAGGCGCCGGTGAAGATCGGCGGCGTCACCGTCGGCCAGGTCGCCTCGATCGAACTGGACCCGGTGAAGTTCGAATCGATCGTGACCCTGCGCATGGACAGCAAGGTCAAGGACCTGCCGGCCGACACCTCCGCCGGCATCTTCACCAGCGGTTTGCTCGGCGAGAGCTATATCGGTCTGCAGCCCGGTGGTGATCCGGAAGTGCTCAAGCCCGGTGAGGAGATCGTCTTCACCCAGCCGGCGGTGGACCTGCTGCAGCTGGTCGGCAAGTACATGTTCAGTGGCAGTGCCGGTGGCGCTGGCCAGAAACCCAACGATGGCGAGCAGTCGCCTGCAACGGAACCGCAACCATGAAGATGAAACTGATCCCGGCCCTGCTGGCCTCGTCGCTGCTGCTGGCCACCCCGTTCCTGGCCCAGGCGCAGTCCGCCCCCGCCGCTGCCGCCGCCCCGCAGGGCCAGGCCGGCAAGGTGGTGATCGACGCCAGCAGCCGCATCATGTCGACCCTGCAGCAGCGCCGCGCTGAGTTCACCAGCAACCCGGCCAGCCTGCGCAGCTACATCGACAGCGAACTGACCCGCACCTTCGACCGCGACTATGCCGCGCGCCTGGTGCTGGGCACGCACGCCCGCGGCGCCTCCGACGCCGACATCAAGCTGTTCGCCGATGCGATGGCCGACAGCCTGATGCAGCGCTACGGCTCGACCCTGCTGAACATCCAGGGCAAGCCGAGCTTCCGCCTGAAGGGCGAGAGCCCGCTACCGGGCAACCGCGGCGTGCGCGTGGCCACCGAGCTGGTGCGTGCCGGCAACGAGCCGACCCCGGTCGAGTACTGGATGCGCAACGTCAACGGCCAGTGGAAGATCTTCGACGTCAACATCGAAGGCATCTCCTACGTGCAGACCTTCCGCAACCAGTTCGACGCCCCGCTGCGCCAGAAGGGCATCAAGCAGGTGGCCAGCGAACTGCGCAGCGGCAGCATGCAGGCCGGGCCGGCCGGCAATGGCAAGTAAGCCGCTGGCACTGCTGGAAGGCGACACCCTGCGCCTGCGCGGGGTGCTCGACCGTGCCGCGGTGATCGCCTTGTGGCCGCAGCTGCAGGCCTTGCCGGCAAAGCTGGCACGACTGGAGCTGGGCGAGGTCGAGCGCGTGGACAGCGCCGGCCTGGCCCTGCTGGCCGAACTGGCCGCGCGTGCGCGCACCCAGGGCCACCCGCTGGCGATCTCCGGCACCCCGGCTGGTTTCAACGAACTGAGCGCGGCCTACCGGCTGTCGCCCGATCTGGATTTCAATGCACCCTCTGCTGCGAGCTGACATGAACGTCGTACGCGCCATTCCCCTGATGATCCTGGCCCTGGCGCTCAGCGCCTGTGCCGGCAAGCCCGCGCGCAGCGATGCGCCGGTGGCCGACACCGTGGTCCCGGCCAGCACGGCCGCCGATGCACCCGCTGCCGATACCGGCACGGTTGAAGCGGCACCGGCCGCTGCCGCGGACGACGCAACGGCGACGGCCACCCCGCCGCCGGCCGACACCGCCGAAACCGATGCCGCCACGGCGGCCGCCGCCGCCGCCCCCGGTGGCGATGACGATTTCGACGCGCTGTACGGCAACGCCGGCACGGCCGCCACCACGGCTGCCTATGACCCGTGGGAGCCGCTGAACCGCCGCGTGCACCGTTTCAACGTGGGCGTGGACAACGTGATCGCGCGCCCGCTGGCGACTGCCTACACCCACGTCGTGCCGCGCTTCGCACGCACCGGCGTGAGCAACTTCTTCAGCAACATCCGCTCGCCGGTCACCATCCTCAACCAGCTGCTGCAGGGCCGCCCGGATGATGCCTGGGATACCCTCGGCCGCTTCCTGATGAACTCCACGGTGGGCATCGGTGGCCTGTTCGACCCGGCCAGCAAGGCGATGGTGCCCAACCGCCGCGAGGACTTCGGGCAGACCCTGGGTGCCTGGGGCTGGCGCCGTTCGCGCTACGTGGAACTGCCGTTCTTCGGCCCGCGTACCGTGCGCGATGTGTTCGGCCTGGCGGGCGACATGCCGCTGTCGCCGATGCGCACGATCGAGGAAGACAAGATCCGCATCGCCCTGCAGGGCCTGCAGCTGGTCGACACCCGCGCGCAGCTGATGGCGGTGGACGACCTGCGCAGTTCGGCGGTGGATGAGTACGCGCTGGTGCGCGATGCCTGGCTGCAGCGCCGCAACTACCAGATCGAGAACGACCTGCGCGGCAAGCGCGAGCGCGGCAGCGACGATGAGAATTCACCGATTCCGGTGGATGCCATGCCGATGCCGAACTGGACCAACTGATCACCGTGGTCCATGCATGAAAAACCCCGCCTTGGCGGGGTTTTTTTTGCTCATGGCCCGGGGTCAGGCGGCCAGCGCGGCCTCGATCGCCTCGCGCAGGCGCGCGTCATCGGCGGCCACGTCCGGGGCGAAGCGTGCGACGACCTTGCCATCGCGGCCGACCAGGAACTTCTCGAAGTTCCACAGCACTGCCGGTGCGGCGTGGATCGGAATCTCCTTGCTGGCCAGGCGCTCGCGCAGCGGGCCTTCACCGATGGCCTGCGGCTGCGCAGCGGTCAGCTGCTGGTACAGCGGGTGGGTGTCCTCGCCGGCCACGCTGATCTTGGCGAACATCGGGAAGGTAACGTCGTAGGTCAGCTGGCAGAACTGCTGGATCTCCGCTTCGCTGCCCGGCTCCTGGCCGAGGAAGTTGTTGGCCGGGAAACCCAGCACTTCCAGGCCCTGGGCCTGCTTTTCCGCGTACAGCGCCTGCAGGCCTTCGTACTGCGGGGTCAGGCCGCACTTGGAGGCGACGTTGACCACCAGCAGGACCTTGCCCTGGTAATCGCCCAGGGTGGACGGCTGGCCGTCGATGGTGGTGAGGGAAACATCCTGGATCGGGGTGCTCACGCGGGGGCTCCGGCTATGGCGGGGAAAGGTCCACCAGCATAGCGCTGCGCGGATGCGCCGCGTGCGATCAATCCACGCAGATCGTGCCCTGCGCCTTGCCATCCTCGATGCGCTGGCGGCAGCCGAAGTTCTGGCTGGCATCACGCTGGCAGGTGCCGGTTGCCACCACGCCCGCCTCGGCTTCGCCCGTGGCCAGGCACTGGCCGCTGCAGTCGCGCTTGCTGCTGCAGGCCTTGCCCGCATCGGCATAGGGAATCACGCACTGCACGCGTTGCAGGCGGCCCAGCGGTTGCAGGGTGCCACCGGCGGCGCGGCAATCCACATCGCGCGCTTCCTGGTAGGCCTCGGTGGCTTCCGGCGTGTCTGCCGCCGCCGGCTGTGCCGCCGCATCAGCGGCGGGCGGCGTGCTGCTGCAGGCCGACAACAGGGCGGCCAGGGCCAGGCTGGCAAGGAAGCGTAGACGCATGGTCGGACCTGCAGGCGGTGATCGAGGCCGCCAGCATACGCATTGCGTGGTGCAGGTGGTGTGTCAGTGCACTCAGGTCCCTTCGCCCTCGCTGGCCTCGTCCTCGCCACCCTCTTCTTCCGCCTCGCCCAGGTCGCCCAGCAGCTGCTGCACCTGCTCGTTGGCCAGCGTCTCCACGCCACGCAGGCGGCGTTCGATGGTGCGCGTCTTGCGGCTGGCCGCGCCGATGCTGCGGCCGACCGTGGTGATCTGCTTCTCGGCCTTTTCCAGGATGCCGGCGAACTTGCCGAACTCGCTCTTCACCGCACCCAGCAGGCTCCACACTTCGCTGGAGCGCTTCTCGATGGCCAGCGTGCGGAAGCCCATCTGCAGGCTGTTGAGCAGCGCGGTGATGGTGGTCGGGCCGGCCACCACCACGCGGTGGTCGCGCTGCAGCAGGTCGACCAGGCCGGGACGGCGGATGACCTCGGCGTACAGGCCTTCGGTGGGCAGGAACATCACCGCGAAATCGGTGGTGTGCGGCGGCACGATGTACTTCTCGGAGATCGACTTGGCCTGCACCTTCACCGCGCGTTCCAGCTGCGCGCCCTGGACGCGCACCAGCTCGGCATCGCCCTGGTCCTGCGCGTCCAGCAGGCGCTCGTAATCCTCGCGCGGGAACTTGGAATCGATCGGCAGCCACACCGGCGCGTCGTCGCCACGGCCGGGCAGGCGCACCGCGATGTCGACCATCTCGTTGCTGTCCGGGCGCACCTTCACCGCGCGCGCGTACTGCTCCTGGATGAGCGTCTGTTCGAGGATGTTCTCCAGCTGCACTTCACCCCAGCTGCCGCGCGTCTTGACGTTGGTCAGCACGCGCTTGAGGTCGCCCACGCCGGTGGCCAGCTGCTGCATTTCGCCCAGCCCGCGCTGCACCTGTTCCAGGCGCTCGGAGACCAGCTTGAACGACTGCCCCAGGCGCGTTTCCAGCGTGGTCTGCAGCTTCTCGTCCACGGTCACGCGCATCTGTTCCAGCTTCTGCGCGTTGTCGCTCTGCAGCGCGCGCAGCTGTTCTTCCAGGGTCGTGCGCATCTCGGCGATGCGTTGTTCGTTGCGCTGGGTCAGTTCCTGCAGGCGCAGGCCGAGGCTTTCGGTCAGGCGCTGCTGCGACTGCGCGCCTTCCTCGCGGCCCTTGCGCGCATCGTCCACCAGGGTCTGGCGCAGCGCGCCCAGCTGGGTGTCGGTGCGGGTGGTCAGTTCCTGCAGCTGCTGGCCGAAGGCATGGATGCGTGCTTCCTGCTGCTGGCCGAACACTTCCAGCTGTGCGCGCAGTTCCTGCAGGCGCTGGCCCATCAACGCACCGCTGCGCTGCTGGCTTTCGGCCGCTTCAGCGCGCGCCTTGCGCGCATCTTCGCCGAGGGCTTCGCGCAGCAGGTCCAGGCGCTGGTCGGTGCGGGTGGACAGATCGGTCAGTGCGCGGGCAAAGCCATCGAGCTGTTCGCGCAGTTCGCTGCGGCCGGCCCGCGCCTCCTCGCGCACGGCCTGTTCCAGGCGGTCATGGGGCGGGCGGCGCAGCAGGGCGACCAGCTGCAGGACGAGGACGGCCAGGAGGAGGGCGCCGAGGAGCAGGAATTCGGTTTGCATGCCGCCAGTGTAGGCTGGCCCCGTCTCAAACGCTGCGTCTGGCCATGCTCGAACTGTACGGAAAGCCGACCTCGATCAACGTGCGCAAGGTGCTGTGGCTGTGCGCCGGGCTGGACCTGGCGGTGCGGCACCATGCGGCACCCGATGCCGAGCTGCTGCGCGGCCTGAACCCGAACGCACAGGTGCCGGTGCTGCGCGAGGGCGACTTCGTGCTGTGGGAATCCAACAGCATCTGCCGCTACCTGGCCGCGCGCGCCGGGCGCCACGACCTGTTGCCGGTGGCGCCGCAGGCACGGGCGCGGGTGGAGCAGTGGATGGACTGGCAGGCGACTGATCTGAACACGGCGTGGCGCCACGTGTTCATGGCGCGCGTGCGCGGGCATGCCGATTACCCGGACGATGCGCGGGCGGAGGCGAGCCTGGCGCAGTGGAACCGCCTGATGACGATGCTCGACGCGCAGCTGGCCGGCCATGCGCACGTGGCCGGCGCGGATTTCACCCTGGCGGACGTCGTGCTCGGCCTGTCGACGCAGCGCTGGCGCAGCACGCCGGGCGGCAAGCCGGTGCTGGCGAATGTCGAGGCGTGGTTCGAGCGCTTGCGGCAGCAGCCGGGGTTTGCCGCGCACGTCGACAACGGCGTTGCCTGAGGGGTGGGGTTTGTTTGCAGGGCTTGCAGCCCTGCACCTGCTCAATGCAACGGCAACGGCAACGGCAAAAGCTGGGCATCCGTGGGTTGGCGGGGTGGGTCCGGTTACGGGGGGCGCCGTGAATCCGTCCATGGAGGCTCGGTCGCGCCATCCATGGCGCTCACGCCCCCGCAACCGGACCCACCCCGCCTTCGACAGTTTCCTGCGAGCTGTTGGAACCTGCTGCTGTTGGTGGGTGCCGACCGTTGGTCGGCACATGTGTCAGATATCGATAAACAAAATGGGGTCAGATCCGTTTCCTTCGGGAAACGGATCTGACCCCGCATGTGTCTCGCCGTCACCGGCAGTCTGTCAGAGGTGGGGCGGTGTGGGCTTGCAGGACCGTTGGCGCCATGGATGGCGCCATCGAGCCCCCATGGAAGGGTTTACGGCGTGTCCTGCAAGCCCACACCGCCCCGCCAACCAAACAGAAACCCAGAGCCGACGCTTTGGCAGTTGCAGTTGCAGTTGCAGTTGCTCCGGCTTCTGCGGGCGCCGGGCGGCAAGCCCGGCACCCACACACAACTTCAACAGCAGCGACCGCCGTTGCGACCGCCATACCGCGCTTCCTGCCGCTCACGGAAGAACGTCTTGTAGTCCATCGGCTCCTGGTCCGGATGCTTCTCCAGCATGTGCCGGACGTAGTTGTCGTAATCAGGAATCCCACAGCACAGCCGTGCGGTCTGCACCAGGCGCCGCCAGATGCGGCGGTGCGCCTGGTACTGGCCGACGGGAACGAGTTGCGTGCTCATTACAGATCCACCATTTCGTGCGGCTTCAGTGCCACGTACGGGGTCTCGCGGTCACTGCGCTGCGGATTGCGGCGCGCCGCCAGGATGGTCTTGATCGAATACACCAGCACCGCACCCACCACCAGCAGGAACAGCGAGGTCAGGCCCGTGTTGACGTAGGCGTTGACCACGATCTGCTGCATCTGCGCCACCGACTTGGCCGGCGCGGTGATGGTATCGCTGGCGATGGCCGCCTGGTACTTGTGCGCCTGCGCCAGGAAGCCCTGTGCCGGGTTGCTGTCGAAGATCTTGATGAAGCCCGCGTAGGTGGTGCAGATCAGCAGCCACACCGCCGGCAGCGCGGTCACCCACGCATAGCGGTCACGCTTCATCTTGAACAGCACCACCGTGCCCAGCATCAGCGCGATACCGGCCAGCATCTGGTTGGAGATACCGAACAGCGGCCACAGCGTCTGGATGCCGCCGAACGGATCGACCACGCCGGTGTAGAGCAGGTAGCCCCACAGCGCGACACAGCCGGCGGTGCCGATGATGTTGGCCGTCCACGATTCGGTCTTCTTCAGCGCCGGGATGAAGTTGCCCAGCAGGTCCTGCAGCATGAAGCGACCGGCACGGGTACCGGCATCGACTGCGGTCAGGATGAACAGTGCTTCGAACAGGATCGCGAAGTGGTACCAGAACGCCATCATCGCGTCGCTGCTGCTGGGGATCGCCTCATGCAGGATCTGCGCGATGCCAACCGCCAGCGTGGGGGCGCCACCGGCGCGATGCAGGATCGTCGGTTCACCAATGGCCGCCGCCGTCGCGGTCAGCTGTTCCGGGCTGATGGTGAAGCCCCAGGTGTTGGTGATGAAGTGCGCCGCCGAGGCCGCATCGGCACCGATCACGGCCGCTGGGCTGTTCATTGCGAAGTAGATGCCCGGATCGATGATCGAGGCCGCCACCAGCGCCATCACTGCCACGAACGATTCCATCAGCATGCCGCCGTAGCCGATGTAGCGCATGTGCGCTTCATTGGCGAGCAGCTTGGGCGTGGTGCCGGAGGAGATCAGTGCGTGGAAGCCGGACACCGCGCCGCAGGCAATGGTGATGAACAGGAACGGGAACATGCCGCCCTTCCACACCGGGCCGTCGCCGCTGGCGGCGAACTGGGTCAGGGCCGGCATCTTCAGTTCCGGCATGACCACCAGGATGCCGATTGCCAGGGCGATGATCGTGCCGATCTTCAGGAAGGTGGACAGGTAGTCGCGCGGTGCCAGCAGCAGCCACACCGGCAGCACCGAGGCGACGAAACCATAGCCGATCAGCATCCAGGTGATCTGGGTGCCGGTGAAGGTGAAGGCCGGGCCCCAGGTCGGGTCCGCCGCCACCTTGCCGCCGAACCAGATCGCGGCCAGCAGCAGGATCAGGCCGACCACCGAGATCTCGCCGATCTTGCCGGGGCGGATGTAGCGCATGTACACGCCCATCAGGATCGCGATGGGCATTGTCGCGATCACCGTGAACATGCCCCAGGGGCTTTCGGCCAGTGCCTTGACCACCACCATCGCCAGCACCGCCAGGATGATGATCATGATCAGGAAGGCGCCGAACAGCGCAATGGTGCCGGGCACCTGGCCCATTTCCTCACGCACCAGGTCGCCCAGCGAACGGCCGTTGCGGCGGCTGGACAGGAACAGGACCACGAAGTCCTGCACCGCGCCGGCCAGCACCACGCCCACCACCAGCCACAGCAGGCCGGGCAGGTAGCCCATCTGCGCGGCCAGCACCGGGCCGACCAGTGGGCCGGCGCCGGCGATGGCGGCGAAGTGGTGGCCGAACAGCACGTGCTTGTTGGTCGGGACGTAGTCCAGGCCATCGTTGTTGATCACCGCCGGGGTGGCCCGGGTCGGATCGAGCTGCATCACCTTGTCGGCGATGAACAGGCTGTAGAAGCGGTAGGCCACCAGATACAGCGATACCGCGGCGACCACGATCCACAAGGCGTTGATGTGTTCACCGCGGCGCAGGGCCACTGTGCCCAGACAGAATGCGCCAAGCAGGGCGAGGGCCGCCCAGCCTATTTTGGAAAACCCTTTCATGAGGTGCTCTCTCCCGGAAAGATGTTCAAAGAGTCCCGCGTGACCTGTGCACGGTCAATGTGTGCGGGACTTTTCTGCGGTAGTACTTTGGTCGAACACAACGCAGGCGCCGCCGCGCGGCGGACATGACGCCCGGCGAACACCAGTGGTGGAACAATCGGTTGCGGTGCCGCCCATTGGCGTTGCGGCGTGCGGCGTCCATCTTCATCGGCATCCATCCAACAGGAGTCGCCATGAGCCTTCCCGAGCCGGTGCGCGTGCAGCGCACCATCCGTGGCATGCCCACCTCCGACGGTGCCGGCGTGCGCCTGACCCGCGTCATCGGTGGCCCGTCGCTGCCCGACCTGGATCCGTTCCTGCTGCTGGATGAATTCGGCACTGATCGCGCCGAGGACTACATCGCCGGCTTCCCGGAACACCCGCACCGTGGCTTCGAGACCGTCACCTACATGCTCGACGGGCGCATGCGCCACCGCGACAACCACGGCAACGAAGGCCTGCTGACCCCGGGCAGCGTGCAGTGGATGACCGCTGGCCGCGGCCTGGTCCATTCGGAAATGCCGGAGCAGGAAAGCGGGCAGATGCGCGGTTTCCAGCTGTGGGTGAACCTGCCGGCGCGCGACAAGATGACCGACCCCAAGTACCAGGAATTCGCGCCCGAGCGCATTCCGGTGGTGCAGCCGGCGGCGGGCGTGGAGGTGAAGGTGATCGCCGGTACCGTCGATGGCACGGCCGGCCCGATCGCCCAGCCGGCCACCGACCCGGTGTACCTGGACATCAGCCTCGAGGCCGACCGCGCCTGGACCTACACGCTGCCGGAAGGGCACAACGCCTTCGCTTATGTTTTCGAGGGCGGGGTGACGGTGGGCGAGCAGGACGCCGCGCGTGACGTGGCGCGCCAGGAACTGGCGGTGCTGGGCGGCGGCGAACAGCTGCACCTGTCGGCCGGAAGCGAAGGCGCACGGCTGATCCTGGTGGCGGGTCGCCCGCTGCGCGAGCCGGTCATGCGCCACGGCCCGTTCGTGATGAACACCCGGCAGGAGCTGATGCAGGCCTTCGTGGATTTCCAGGAAGGCCGCTTCTGAGGGGTAGCGCCGGGCCATGCCCGGCGGCTTTCCCAGCTTCGCGCGCAAGCGCCGGTTCGCCGGGCATGGCCCGGCGCTACCGATCAAAGTTGAAGTGCGGGGATGCTGCCAGGCAGTCATCCCCGCAACCGCTCAGCGACCGTCGGCCACGGCCGACGGGGTCAGGCTCATGCCCTGCGCCAGCTGCTGCAGGCTGCCCAGTTCCTGGCTGCTGTCCGGGTACAGCGCGATCTGCGCATAGCGTCCCTTGTCCAGCTTGACCACGCTGATGCGCCGCTCGGCGTAGCCGGGCGGTTGCTGGCCGCCCAGGTCGGGCTGGTACCAGTACATCGATTCACCGCCGAAGCTGCCTTTTTCCTGGCGCAGCGAGCGGCTGAGTGGAATGCCCGGGTCGCGCTGGCTGAGCATCAGGCTCAGCACTTCGCGGCCTTCGGCGGTGGCCGCACGGCACACCACGAAATCGGGCTGTGCCTGCTGCTGCCATTGCAGGCCACTGCTGGCGGGCAGCGACGGACACTCGACCGGAGCCTGTGCGGCGGCATGGGCCGCGACGAACAGCAGGCTCGACAAGACAACAGGCACGAACTTCATGCATCCCCCAAGGTGGCGTGTTGTAAGGCTCCACCGGCGCGCCGGTGGCGGTGGCATCCCATCCCCGGATGCCGTGCCGTCCGCATGTGTACGGGCGGTCACTCCGACCTTAACGGAACGTGAGCGATCGCACAAATTGCGGTTACAACCGTAACCATCACGGCCGAGCGTCGGCCGTGATGGCCAGGGTAGGGCTCAGTGGTCGCTGCCGACCCACTTGTAGATCATCCCGCCGATCATGCCGCCCAGCAGCGGGGCCACCCAGAACAGCCACAGCTGGCCGGTCGCGCCGCTGCCGGCAAAGAAAGCCACGGCCGTGGAGCGGGCCGGGTTCACCGACGTATTGGTGACCGGGATGCTGATCAGGTGGATCAGGGTGAGGGCCAGGCCGATGGCCAGCGGCGCGAAGCCGGCCGGTGCCTTGCCGTGCGTGGCCCCCATGATGACCACCAGGAACACGGCGGTGAGCACCACCTCGCACAGGAAGGCGGCGGCCACGCTGTAGCCACCCGGCGACAGTGCGCCGTAGCCATTGCTGGCGAATGCCCCGGCCTGGCTGCTGTCAATGCCGAAGCCGGGCGCACCGGAGGCGATCTGCAGGAGGATGAAGCCGGCCAGCAGGCCGCCGGCGCACTGGGCGATGACGTAGGGCAGCAGGTCGCGGGCCGGGAAGCGGCCGCCGGCCCAGAGCCCGAAGCTGACCGCCGGATTGAAGTGCGCGCCGGACACGTGGCCGAACGCGTACGCGCCGGTCACCACCGTCAGGCCGAAAGCCAGTGCCACGCCGAGGAAGCCGATGCCCAGCGGATTGCCGTCGCCGCCGAATTTCGCGGCCAGCACCGCGCTGCCACAGCCACCCAGGACCAGCCAGAACGTGCCGAGGAACTCGGCGGCCAAGCGTTTGCCCATGCCCATGACGTGCTCTCCAATGAGGCGCGCGGATGCGTGCGGTCGCATTGGAGTGCGCAGCAGGTGATGGCCGCGTATACGCGGCGTGGAGCCCCGGCGGGGCGTGCCGAGGCCTTGCCGTAGCGTCGAGCCTGCTCGACTGCTCTCTGCCTCAGTACTGCGGCAGCGGAATGAATTCCTTGTCGTCGCCGGGGATGGTGCCGAAGCGCCCGGCTTCCCAATCGTGCTTGGCCTGTTCGATGCGCTCCTTGGAGCTGGACACGAAGTTCCACCACAGGTGGCGCGGGCCATCGAGCGGTTCGCCACCGAACAGCATGGCCTTCACCGGTGTCTTCGCGCGCAGGCGGCCAACGGCGCCGGCCTCGGGGATGACCAGGTGCTGGGCCGGAATATCCACGCCATCCAGCTGCGCCTGGCCTTCGAGGATGTACAGCGCGCGTTCGCGATGGCCGTTGTCGATGTCGATCTCCGCATCCGGGTCGAGGTCGATGGCCACGTTGAGCGTATCGGCGAAGACCTTCACCGGTGATTCCTCACCGTAGGCACGGCCGGCGATGACGCGCAGCCACGCGCCGTTGCGGCGCTGCTCGGGCAGGGTGGCGGCGGCATGGTGGTAGAACGCCGGTTCGATTTCCTCGTGCGACTTCGGCAGCGCGACCCAGGTCTGCATGCCGTGGATCGGGTTGTCGTGGCTGCGATCCGGCGGCGGGGTGCGCTCGGAATGGGCGATGCCGCGGCCGGCGGTCATCCAGTTCACGTCGCCGGGGCGGATGACCTGGTCCGAACCCAGCGTATCGCGGTGGCCGATGGCGCCGGACCACAGGTAGGTGACGGTGGCCAGGCCGATATGCGGGTGCGGGCGCACGTCGATGGCGGTGCCGGGGTGCATGATGGCCGGGCCCATCTGGTCGACGAACACGAACGAGCCGATGCTGCGGGCCTGCAGGGTGGGCACCGCGCGGCGCACTTCCAGGCCGCCGATGTCGTGGACGCGCGGGGCGATGATGGTGGTCATGCGGGCGTTCTCGCTGGCAGGGATCAAGGGTGCCAGCATGGCATGCGGTGGTTATGGGCACATGCCCCATGCGGGTAACAGGTTGTTCCAGCCAACGGCGCAGCCCCTCGTGGCTGGTCGGTCGGTAGAGTCGACTGTTAGTCGACTGGCGCTGTGGCTGGCCGGGCGGGTGGGCTGCGCAGGACAGGCCGTAAACCCATCCATGGGGGCTCGATGGCGCCATCCATGGCGCCAACGGTCCTGCGCAACCCACCCGCCCGGCCCCCGACAGTTTCCGGGCGCGTCAGCCACGGAAAAGAAAAAAGAAAATCAAAATCAAACGCCGGTCGCTGCGCTCGCATCCACGCCATGCGTGGATGAGTTCATTCGATATCTGACAGATGTGCCGACCAACGGTCGGCACCCACCACCAAGCCCACACCGCCCCGCCCAACAAACAGAAAAGCCAGAGCCGGCTGTTGCTCCGGCTCTGGCTTTCAGGGCTGCCGGCCAGCGGCCGGCACTACCGCGGGTGCCGGGCCGCAGGCCCGGCCGACGCACTCACACCACCGGTTCGCGCAGGACGGGGTTGTCCCAGCCCGGGCGCGGGGCGAAACGGTCGCCGTGGCGCTGCTGCAGCGCCTTCAGCCGCTCGACGATCGCATCGGCGCCCACCGCGCGGATGTGCTGGATCGGACCACCGCGGAACGGGGCAAACCCCGTACCGAAGATCACGCCCGCATCCAGCAGGTCCGCATCGGCCACCACGCCTTCGTGCAGGCAGGCCACCGCTTCGTTCAGCAGCGGCAGGATCAGGCGGTCTTCCAGGTCCGCAGGGGCCTGGTAGTCACGCGCCACGTCCGGCTTCTTCGCCCGGCCGTTCTCCCAGGTGTAGATGCCCTGGCCATCCTTCTTGCCGCGCTTGGCCGGGTCCACCGTCGCCAGTGCCTCGGGCACCTGCAGGCCCAGGAACGGCGCCAGCTCCTTGCCCACGCCGGCGGCCACGTCCAGGCCCACCGTGTCGATCAGCTCGATCGGGCCCATCGGCATGCCGAACTTCACCGCGGCCTTGTCGATCACCGGGCCCGGAATGCCCTCGGCGTACGCCGTGGCGGCTTCCAGCATGTACGGGAACAGCACGCGGTTGACCAGGAAGCCCGGGCTGCCGGCCACCGGCACCGGGAACTTGCCCAGCGCCTTGCAGAACGCGGCCAGGCGGCGCTCGGTCTCCGGCGCCATGCCGTCGTGGTGGATGATTTCCACCAGCGGCATCTGCGCCACCGGGTTGAAGTAGTGCAGGCCGGCAAACTGCGCCGGGCGCTGGATGTGGTCGCGCAGTTCCACCAGCGGAATCGAGGAGGTATTGGTGGTCAGCAGCGCGTCCAGCTTCATCTTCGGTTCCAGCGTCTGGTACAGCGCACGCTTGGCCTCCGGGTTCTCGATGATCGCTTCGATCACCAGATCGGCCTCGGCCACGCCATTGCCTTCCAGGTCGGCACGCAGGCGCGCGGCCACCGCCGGGCGCTTGCTCTCATCGCGCACCTTCTTGGCGAACAGCGCCTGCGCGCGTTCCATGGCCGGGTCGATGAAACGCTGCTCGCGGTCCTGCAGGGTCACCTCGAAGCCCTTGTAGGCGGCCCAGGCGGCGATGTCGCCGCCCATCACGCCGGCGCCGACCACGTGCACGTGGCGGATGCCGGCATTACCGCTGCCCAGCCCCTTCAGGCGTTCGGTCAGGAAGAAGATGCGGATCAGGTTGCGCGCGGTCGGCGTGCTGGCCAGCTTCACCACCGCGCGGCGCTCGGCGTCCAGGCGCGCCTGCACCGGCTTGCCGGCGGTGCGCTGCCAGGTGCTGATCAGCGCGTACGGCGCCGGGTACTGGTCCTTCTTGGCCTTGCGGGCGACCTGCTTGACCATCTGCGGGGCCAGCAGCTTGCGTGCCAGCCAGGTGTTGGTCGCCCAAGCGGTGGCGCGCTGCTTGAACGGGCGGGTGGTACCGGACAGGGCCAGGGCCACGGCGGTATCGAGTACCACTGCCGGCGCCACCACCTTGTCCACCAGGCCGATGCCACGGGCGGCCGAGGCCGACAGGGTGCGGCCGGTCAGCATCATGTCCATCGCCGCCGGGGCGCCCACCAGCTGCGGCAGGCGCGCGCTGCCGCCCCAACCCGGGAAGATGCCCAGCTGGGTCTCCGGCAGGCCGATGCGGGTGCTGCTGTCATTGGAGGCCACGCGGTAGCGGCAGGCCAGCGCCAGCTCGGTGCCGCCGCCCAGGCAGTGGCCGTGGATGGCCGCCACGGTGGGGCAGGGCAGCTCGGCCAGCTTCTGGTAAGTGGACTGGCCACGGCGGATGGCATCGTTCACGGTGCCGCGCCGGTCGAACTCCTGGAACTCCTTCAGGTCCGCCCCGGCGATGAAGCCGGCCTTCTTCAGCGACTGGATGACCACGCCCTTGGGCGGGTCCAGGGCGATGCGCTCGAGCAGGTCGCCCAGCTCCAGCAGCACGTCCTGCGACATTGCGTTGACACTGCTGTCCTGACGATCCAGTGACAGCACGACCACGCCGTCATCGCGGATCTCGGGGTGCCAGTGGCTGAAGCGGAGACCATCGAAGCCTGAGAGCATGGACGTTCCATCCGGTTGTGTATGGAGAAGCGGCTATGATCCAGAGGTTGTTTCCCCCGCGTCAAATCCCTATAGCTGGGGGTGGCGACCCCGGATCCATGGCCCCGGACCGGGACGCTAGCGGAACGGTGGTTAAAAGCTGGTGCGGCGCCAGGTGATCGGCGACTGAACTTTTCCCGGGATTGGCAGTCTCATTGCCCGACGTCGGTTGGGCTGACAGGAGTGCGGCCCCTCATGGCCGATGTTGAAACACCACAGGAGCTGGATCTGGAACTGGTCCGGCGCGTGCAGCGCGGCGAGAGCGCGGCCTTCGATGTCCTGGTACGCAAGTACCAGCACCGGGTCGTCGGTCTGGTCGGTCGCTACATCGCCGACTGGAGCGAATGTCAGGACGTCGCCCAGGACACTTTCATCCGCGCCTACCGCGCGATCGGAAGTTTCCGTGGCGATGCCCAGTTCTCCACCTGGTTGCATCGGATCGCCGTGAACACCGCCAAAAACTACCTGGCTTCACACAATCGACGCCCGCCGACCGATGACATCGACATCGGCGACGCCGAGCAGTTCGATACCGGAACACGCCTGCGCGACACCGACACGCCCGAACGCGAGTTGATGCGCCAGGAGCTGGAACAGACGGTGATGAAGGCCGTCAACGCGCTGCCGGAAGAACTCCGGTCGGCGATCACCCTGCGCGAGGTGGAAGGCCTGAGTTACGAGGAAATCGCGCAGAAGATGGGGTGCCCGATCGGCACCGTGCGGTCCCGGATCTTCCGGGCGCGCGAGGCGATCGACACCGAACTCCGGCCGCTGCTGGACATCGGCAGCGCCACCCGTGAGAAGAGCCGCGTATGACCCACAGTCCCCTGAACGAATCGCAGAACCACCAATCCCCCGCCGGCCAGCGCCTGGACCAGCGCCACCGCGAACAGCTGTCGGCCCTGGTCGATGGCGAGCTCGGTGCCGATGAGGCGCGCTTCCTGCTGCGCCGCATGGAACACGATCCCGAGCTGTCCGGCAGCCAGGAACGCTGGCAGCTGCTCGGCGACGTGATGCGTGGCCAGGCGTCGCTGCTGGCCCCGGCCGGTTTCAGCGCGGCCGTGGCCGCCGCCATCGCCGCCGAACCGGCACCGCAGGCCGAGCCGCGGCGCCAGGTGCGCCGCACCGGTTGGCGTGCCTGGGGCGGTGGTGCCGCATTGGCCGCCTCGGTGGCCGCCGTGGCCCTGTTCATGGGCGGCGAGAAGCTGAAGGATGCCGGCCCTGGCGAGCCCCTGCCGCCGCAGGTGGTGGCCAGCCAGGCCGAACTGGCGCCTGCGCCGGGCCCGTCCGCCGTGACCGAGGCCTCGGTCGACAGCGCCGCGATGGCCGTGGCCGCCGCACCGGCCGTAGCGATGGCGGCCAGCCGCCGCCAGGACGCCCGCCGCGCCAGCGCGACCCGCAGCCAGCAGGCCGCACGCGTGGCCCAGCGCGATGACGCGCCGCAGCGCGCAGTGGCCACCGCGCAGCCGGCGCTGAGCCCCAGCGTGCCGGCCAGCAGCACCCGCCACCTGCCCTTCGGTGATGTCGGCAGCCTGCAGGCCCGGCCCTGGCCGAAGTCCAGCCTGGCCCCGGCCGCCGGCGGTGCGCTCAACGCCAGCTTCCCGACCTCGTCCGGCGGCGCCGCGTTCTACCCGTTCGAACCGCGCCTGCAGGAAGAACTGCCGGCGCCGCAGCGCCCGCGCGACTGACACGTGCGGGCCCATGCCCCGCCACTGGCGGGGCCCTCCTTCCCCCTCTCCATCCGATCCGGAGGTTGCCGTCCGATGACTCACCGACTCCGCACGCAGGCCATGGGCCTGCTCGCCCTGACCCTGCCGCTGGTGGCCTGTGCCCAGCCCGCCGCACCGGCCGCACCGCAGGCGGCGCCGGCTGCCGCCGCCGCACCGCGTGCCCCGGCGCAGCCGCTGGTCAGCGGCCTGCCTGATTTCACCAACCTGGTCGAACAGGTCGGCCCCGGCGTGGTCAACGTCGATGTCACCATCGTCCGCAACAACCGCCAGGCCTCGCGCGGCCCGATGGGCGACGACGACATGCCTGAGTTCTTCCGCCGCTTCTTCGGCCCTGATTTCCCGATGCCGGGGCAGGGGCCGGGTGGCCAGGATGGCGGCCCCAGCATCAAGGGGCGTGGCATGGGCTCGGGCTTCATCATCTCGCCCGACGGCTACGTGCTGACCAACTACCACGTGGTGGCCGACGCCAGCGAAGTGAAGGTGAAGCTGGGCGACAGCCGCGAGTTCACCGCCAAGGTGGTCGGCAGCGACCAGCAGTACGACGTGGCCCTGCTGAAGATCGACGGCAAAAACCTGCCGACCGTGCGCGTGGGCGATTCGAACACCCTCAAGCCCGGTCAGTGGGTTGTCGCGATCGGCTCGCCGTTCGGCCTCGACCATTCGGTCACCGCTGGCGTGGTCAGTGCCGTCGGCCGCAGCACCGGCGGCCCTGACCAGCGCTATGTGCCCTTCATCCAGACCGACGTGGCGATCAACCAGGGCAACTCCGGCGGCCCGCTGCTGAACACCCGCGGCGAAGTGGTCGGCATCAACTCGCAGATCTTCTCCGCCTCCGGCGGCTACATGGGCATCAGCTTCGCGATCCCGATCGACCTGGCGATGAGCGCGGTCGAGCAGATCAAGAAGAGCGGCAAGGTCACCCGTGGCCAGCTGGGCGCGGTGGTCGAACCGATCGATTCGCTGAAGGCGCAGGGCCTGGGCCTGCCGGACAGCCGTGGCGCGCTGGTCAACCAGATCGTGCCCGGCAGTGCCGCGGCCAAGGCGGGCGTGCAGCTGGGCGATGTCATCCGCTCGGTCAACGGCGGCACGGTCAACACCTGGTCCGACCTGCCGCCGCTGATCGGCGCGATGGCCCCGGGCAGCAAAGTCACCCTGGTCGTGTACCGCGATGGCAAGCCGCGTGAGCTCAGTGCCACCCTGACCGCCCTGACCGATGACGGCCAGGACAGCGCCCGCGGCCCGTCGGCGGCCAATGCCGATGCCGCGCCGCAGTCCGGTGCCAATGCCCTGCTGGGCCTGGACGTGACCGAGCTCAACGCGGTGCAGCGCAAGCAGCTGGGCCTGGAATCGGGCGAGGGCGTGCGCATCACCGGGGTCAAGGGCGAAGGCGCCCGTGACGCCGGCCTGGCCCCGGGCATGGTCGTCCTGCGCGTCGGCAACACTCCGGTCGGCAGTGTCGATGCGCTCAACCGCGCGCTGTCCGGCTACAAGAAGGGCGACGTGGTCCTGCTGCTGGTCCGTGCCAGCAGCGGCAACAGCGCCTTCGTGGCGGTCAAGGCCGGCCAGTAAGGCCTTCACGGCCGCCCCCGGGCGGCCCTGGTACTCCCCCGAAGCCCCGCCCCGGCGGGGCTTTGGCCATTCCGGGCCCGGTCCGATCAGGCTGCTTTCGCGGCAGAGGCCCGGGCATGCGATAATCGACCGTTACCCTGACGACGCCGCGCGCCGCCGCCACCTATGTCTTCTGATTCGATGCGGAACATCCGCAACTTCTCCATCATTGCCCACGTCGACCACGGCAAGTCCACGCTTGCCGACCGCATCATCCAGCTTTGCGGCGGCCTGCAGGCCCGCGAGATGGAAGCGCAGGTGCTCGATTCGAACCCGATCGAGCGCGAGCGTGGCATCACCATCAAGGCCCAGTCGGTCTCGCTGCCGTATGTAGCGAAGGACGGCCAGACCTACCACCTGAACTTCATCGACACCCCCGGCCACGTCGACTTCTCCTATGAAGTCAGCCGCTCGCTGGCCGCCTGCGAAGGCGCGCTGCTGGTGGTCGATGCCGCCCAGGGCGTGGAAGCGCAGTCGGTGGCCAACTGCTACACCGCCGTCGAGCAGGGCCTGGAAGTGGTGCCGGTGATCAACAAGATCGACCTGCCCACCGCCGACATCGAGCGCGCCAAGGCCGAGATCGAGGCCGTCATCGGCATCGACGCCGCCGACGCCGTGCCGGTCAGCGCCAAGACCGGCCTGAACGTGCAGGACGTGCTGGAAGCCATCGTCCATCGCATCCCGGCCCCGGTGCCGCGCGATACCGACAAGCTGCAGGCGCTGATCATCGACTCCTGGTTCGACAACTATCTCGGCGTGGTGTCGCTGGTGCGTGTCATGCAGGGCCAGATCAAGGCCGGCGACAAGCTGCAGGTGATGTCCACCGGCCGCACCCACCAGGTCGACAACGTCGGCGTGTTCACGCCCAAGCGCAAAGTGCTGCCGGCGCTGCGTGCCGGTGAAGTGGGCTGGGTCACCGCCAGCATCAAGGACGTCCACGGTGCGCCGGTCGGCGATACGCTGACCCTGGCCGCCGATCCGGCTGCCAAGCCGTTGCCGGGCTTCCAGGAGATGCAGCCGCGCGTGTTCGCCGGCCTGTTCCCGGTCGACGCCGAGGACTACCCGGACCTGCGCGAGGCACTGGACAAGCTGCGCCTGAACGACGCCGCGCTGCGCTTCGAGCCGGAAAGCTCCGAAGCGATGGGCTTCGGCTTCCGCTGCGGCTTCCTCGGCATGCTGCACATGGAAATCGTGCAGGAGCGCCTGGAGCGCGAATACAACCTGGACCTGATCAGCACCGCGCCGACGGTGATCTATGAAGTCCTGAAGACCGACGGCACCATCGTCAACATGGACAACCCGGCCAAGCTGCCGCCGGTCAACCATGTCGAAGAGATCCGCGAGCCGATCATCCGCGCCAACGTGCTCACCCCCGAGGAGTACATCGGCAACATCATCAAGCTGTGCGAAGAAAAGCGCGGCAGCCAGCTCGGCATCAACTACCTGGGCAGCCAGGTGCAGATCAGCTACGAGCTGCCGATGGCCGAAGTGGTGCTGGACTTCTTCGACAAGCTGAAGTCGGTCAGCCGTGGCTACGCCTCGCTGGACTACCACTTCGTGCGCTTCGACGCCGGCCCGTTCGTGCGCGTGGACGTGCTGATCAATGGTGACAAGGTCGATGCGCTGTCGCTGATCGTGCACCGCAGCCATGCCGACCGCCGCGGCCGCGAGCTGTGCGAGAAGATGAAGGACCTGATCCCGCGCCAGCAGTTCGACGTGGCCATCCAGGCCGCCGTCGGCTCGCAGATCATCGCCCGCACCACGGTCAAGGCCATGCGCAAGAACGTGCTGGCCAAGTGCTATGGTGGCGACGTTTCGCGCAAGAAGAAGCTTCTGGAAAAGCAGAAGGAAGGCAAGAAGCGCATGAAGCAGGTCGGCCGCGTGGAAATCCCGCAGGAAGCCTTCCTGGCCGTGCTGCAGATGGACAACAAGTAAGCCCGCAGCGGCCCTTCGGGGCCGTTCGTCCGGTGACGTTGCAAAGGACCCTGAATGAAACTGTTTGAGATCCTCCTGGTCGTACTGACCCTGGCCTCGGGCCTGATCCTGCTGGCCGACAAGCTGTACCTGGCCAAGCGCCGGGCGCAGCGTGCGGGCCTGCTCGATACCGAGCCGGTGCTGGTGGACTACTCGCGGGCGTTCTTCCCGGTGCTGGTAGTCGTGCTGATCGTGCGCAGCTTCATCGCCGAGCCGTACAAGATCCCGTCCAGCTCGATGATGCCGAACCTGCTGATCGGCGATTTCATCCTGGTCAACAAGTTCTCCTACGGCCTGCGCCTGCCGATCTCCAACACCAAGTTCGTCCCGCTGGGCGAGCCGTCGCGGGGTGACGTGGTGGTGTTCCACTTCCCCGGCCACGGCGACAACGATCCGGCCAAGGGCGAGAACTTCATCAAGCGCGTCATCGGCGTGCCGGGTGACACCGTGGTCTTCGAAGGCGACGGCGTCATCCTCAATGGCGAGCCGCTGAAGTACGACAACAAGGGCATCTACGCCGGCGACAAGGGCCAGGGCGAGGGCGCCAACCTGCTGGTCGAGCACCTGCCGGGCCGCACCCACACCGTGCTGGAGACCGATTATCCTCGCGGCCAGGGACAGTGGACCGTGCCGGCGGGCAAGTACCTGGTGATGGGCGACAATCGCGACAACAGCGATGACGGCCGTTTCTGGGGCCTGCTGCCGGAAGAAAACCTGCGCGGCCGCGCGTTCCTGATCTGGCTCAACTGCCAGGGCTGGTTCTGCAAGGATGGCTTCCAGCCGTCGCGCATCGGCTCGGGCATCAACTGACTTCACATCCACGCGTATCTGGGGAGAACGCAATGAAGACGATGAACACGCAGCGCGGCATGACCCTGACCTCCTTCCTGGTGGTCCTGATCGTGGTGGGTTTCTTCCTCTACATCGGCATGAAGCTGTTCCCGATGTACCAGGAGTACTACGCCGTGCGCTCGGCGATGAAGAGCCTGGCCAAGGAACCGGAAGTGGGCTCCATGGCCCCGGCGCAGATCCAGGATCTGTTCTTCAGGCGCCTGTACATCAACTACTCGGAAAACGTGAAGCCGGCCAACGTCAAGTTCAACCGTCGTGACAACGGCTGGACCCTCAACGTCAACTACGAAGTGCGCCAGCCGCTGGTGGGCAACCTCGATGTGGTTGGCAAATTCGAATCATCCCAGGACCTCGTTCGTAGCGGTGCCCAGTAAATTCATCCAACGTGGTGACCTGATCGGTCACGTTTTCAGCGATCCAGCCCTGCTCAAGCAGGCGCTGACCCATCGCAGTGCCGGTGCGCCGCATAACGAGCGCCTGGAATTCCTCGGCGACAGCATCGTCAACATGATGGTCGCCGAGGCGCTGTACCAGCGCTGGCCCAAGGCCGACGAGGGGGCCATGACCCGCGCCCGCGCCGAGCTGGTGCGTGAAGGCGCCCTGGCGGTGATCGCCCGCACCCTCGAGCTGGGCGAACGCCTGACCCTGGGGCCCGGCGAACTGAAGTCCGGCGGCCACCGCCGCGACTCGATCCTGGCCGACGCCCTGGAGGCGGTCGTGGCCGCGATCTACCTGGATGTCGGCTTCGAGGCCTGCCGGGCCGTCGTGCTGCCCTGGTTTGCCGCCTCGATGGAGGCCCTGCCGGCCACCGGCCGGCCCGAGAAAGACCCCAAGACCCGCCTGCAGGAATGGCTGCAGGCCCGACAGAAGGCGTTGCCGCAGTACGAACTGGTGTCAGAATCCGGTGACGACCACGCCAAGCACTTCCGGGTACGCTGCAACGTCGCGGACCCTGCCGCCAGCACCGAGGGCGAAGGCCCCTCGCGCCGGCTTGCCGAACAACAAGCGGCTGCTGCCGTCCTAGAACAACTGGATTCCAAGTGAGCGAACAAACTCCCCATCATTGCGGCAGCGTGGCCGTCATCGGCCGCCCGAACGTGGGCAAGTCGACCCTGACCAACGCGCTGGTCGGCGCCAAGGTCAGCATCGTCTCCAACCGCCCGCAGACCACGCGCCATCGCC
This sequence comes from Stenotrophomonas sp. FW305-3-2-15-E-LB1, assembly GCF_058787375.1. Classification (NCBI taxonomy): domain Bacteria; kingdom Pseudomonadati; phylum Pseudomonadota; class Gammaproteobacteria; order Lysobacterales; family Lysobacteraceae; genus Stenotrophomonas; species Stenotrophomonas sp. FW305-3-2-15-E-LB1. Next base: position 1,674 of record NZ_JBYSZR010000029.1, on the reverse strand, counting down.
TGCTGGGCATCGCCACCTACCCGGAAGGCCAGCTGGTGCTGGTCGACACCCCCGGCCTGCACAAGGTGCAGAAGCGGGCGATGAACCGGGTGATGAACCGTGCCGCGCGCGGCTCGCTGGAAGGCGTCGACGCCGGCCTGCTGGTGATCGAAGCCGGTCGCTGGGACGAAGAAGACAGCCTGGCCTTCAACGTGCTGCGCGATGCCGGCATCCCGGTGGTGCTGGTGGTCAACAAGATCGACCGCATGAAGGACAAGGGCGCGCTGCTGCCGTTCCTGCAGCAGGTGACCGAAGGCCGCGATTTCTCGGCCGTGCACCCGATTTCCGCGCAGAAGCGCAACGGCCTGGAAGCCCTGGTCCGCGACGTGCTGGCCCTGCTGCCGGAAGCGCCGCCGATGTTCGGCGAAGACGAGATCACCGACCGCAGCCAGCGCTTCCTGGCCGGCGAGCTGGTGCGTGAACAGCTGATGCGCCAGCTTGGCGAAGAGCTGCCGTACGCCACCACGGTGGAGATCGAGCGCTTCACCGAAGACGGCAACCTGCTGCGCATCGGCGCGGTCATCTGGGTCGAGCGCGAAGGCCAGAAGGCCATCGTGATCGGCAAGGGCGGCGCCCGCCTGAAGGAGATCGGCGCCAAGTCCCGCCTGCAGATGGAACGTCTGTTCGGGGCCAAGGTGTTCCTGGAAACCTGGGTGCGCGTGCGTGAAGGCTGGTCCGATGACGAGGCCGCACTGAAGGCCTTCGGCTACGAATAAGCCGCGGCGGTCGCTTCGATGCTGATCGAGGACGACACCGGGTTCGTGCTGCACGCACGGGCCTACCGTGAGACCAGCCTGCTGGTGGAGGTACTGAGCGCGCAGCACGGCCGCATCGGCGTGCTGGCGCGCGGGGTGTCCACGGCCAAGGGCCAGGTGCTGCGTGCGGCCCTGCAGCCGCTGCAGTGGATACGTTTCAGCGCCCTGCAGCGTGGTGAACTGGCCCAGCTGCGCGGCGCCGAGGCGCTGGACGCAGCCCCGCGCCTGGTCGGCCAGGCAATGCTGGCCGGTTTCTACCTGAGTGAACTGACCCTGCGCCTGGCGCCCCGCCAGGACCCGCTGCCGGAGCTGTACCTCGCCTACGGCGAGGCGCGTGCGCGCCTGGCGGTGGGGGCGGGGCTGGCGTGGACGCTGCGCCGTTTCGAGCGTGAGCTGCTGGCGGCGCTGGGGCTGGGGTTCGAACTGGATACGGCCAGTGACGGCCAGCCGGTGGACCCGGCGGCACGTTACGCGCTGGATCCGCAGGAGGGGCCGCAACGGTTGCTGAGCGAGCGTGGCGGTGAACGCCAGGCGGCGGCGACGGGCGCGGCGCTGTTGGCGCTGGCGGCGGACGACGAGCCGGATGCGGCAGACCTGGCCAGCCTGCGGCTGCCGATGCGGCGGGTGCTGTCCCATCACCTGGGGGCCAAGGGCCTCAAATCCTGGGAACTGCTCGAGCAGCTCACTCCCCGGAGGTAAGGGGGAGGGGTGTTCGGCAGGGCTTGCAGCCCTGCACCTGCAGAATCAACGTCAACGTCAACGTCAACGTCAAAGGCCTGCATTCCGTGGGATGGCGGGGTGGGTCCGGTTGAGGGGGACGCCGTAAATACGTCCATGTAGGCTCGGTCGCCGCATCCATGCGGCTCACGCCCCCTCAACC
>NZ_JBYSZR010000028.1:5577-60357 GCF_058787375.1 Stenotrophomonas sp. FW305-3-2-15-E-LB1 | reverse complement strand
CACTGCTTCGCAAGCGCCCGAACGCACAGCCGCCAGCGGCTGGGCCGGACCCCGGAGGGGGGTTTACGGCGTCCCCCGCAACCGGACCCACCCCGCCATCCCACAGGAAACCCGCTTTTGACGTTGACGTTGACGTTGATTTCAGCAGGTGCAGGGCTGCAAGCCCTGCAAGAAGACCCAACTACTCCGGCGGGGTATCGCGTACCAGGTGGATGTCAGTCGGGGTCGACAGCGGGATCCCCCGCTCGGCCAGTATCTGCAGCAGGCTGAAATACAGATCGCTGCGCGTGCCATACACCTGCCTCGGGCTGGCCACGTAAGCGAAACTGTTGAACGTGATCTGGCCGCCGGCAATGCTGTCGATGAACACCGACGGCGCCGGCTGCGCCAGCACCGCCTGGTGCGCGCCATAGGCATCCAGCAGCGCCTGCTTCAGGCCCGCCACGTCAGTGCTGGTCGGCACCGCGAACTGGATCTGGATGCGGCCCTGGTTGTTGCCCATCGTCATGTTGCGGATGGTCTTGGTGATCAGCTCCGAGTTCGGCACGATCAGCGTCGACTTGTCGCCCACCTGGATCTCGGTCGATCGCACGTTGATGCGGCGGATGTCGCCTTCCTGGTCACCCAGCTTCACCCAGTCGCCGATCTTCACCGGGCGCTCGGCCAGCAGGATCAGGCCCGACACGAAGTTCTGGATGATCGCCTGCAGGCCAAAACCAATGCCCACCGACAACGCACTGGCCAGCAGCGCCAGGTTCTTCATGTCCAGGCCCATCGCGGTCAGCGCCCACAGGCCCACCAGGATGATGCCCACGTAACCGGCAATGGTGCTGATCGAATTGCGCGCGCCCAGGTCCAGCTCGGTCTTGGGCAGGTAGGTGTCGGTCAGCCAGCGCTGCATCAGCTGGGTCAGGCCTACGCCCACCAGCAGCACCAGCACGCCGGTCACGATGCGGCCCGGCTGCAGCGTCAGGTCCTTGTTGATCGTGATGCCGTTGGCCAGCGCAGCGATGCGCTCGACGATCGTGCCGACGTTGCCGAACGGCGCAGCCAGCGCCAGCAGCGCGATCAGCACCACCAGCGCGCGCAGCATCGCCGACAGCAGCACGCCGGCCTGCTCCAGCCGCGAAACACTCAGGCCGGTACTGAGCAGGATGGTCTGCCCGACCTTGCTGTCGGCGTTGAGAAGCCAGGTGCTGAAGTCATCGACGAACTTGAACAGCAGCATCGCCGCCAGCACCACGATGGCACCGCCAATCAACTGCTCGTTGACGAACTTGGCGAAGTTCACGTAGCCCAGCAGGCTGGCGATGATGGCGGCGGTGACGGCCAGGTTGCCGGCGACGCGCGCCAGCACCAGCCAGCTGCTGCGACGTACCGGCACTGCCGCACCCACGCCATCGGCCTGCGCCTCCAGCTTGGCCTCGGCTTCGGCATTCTGGCGGCGGTGCAGGCGCGACAAGGTGACCAGCATGGCCATGATCAGGCCAAGGTAGGTCAGCGCGATCACGCCGTCCAGCGCCACCGTGGTGACGTCGCTGGTGCGCGTGGCCCGGTCGATGGCCACCAGCACCGTGCTGAACCAGGCCAGCGCGGCCGCACCCCAGGCGTACTTGCGCAGCTTCAGCGCGGCGGTGTCATCCAGGTTCAACAGCCGCCACGATGGCCGCGTCGGCACCAGCAGGCAGGCGCTGAGCGCAGCAATGAAGGCCGCCACGAAGGTGGCCTGCACCACGCCGTCGGCCACGTTCTGCAGGCGCGGGGCGATACCACCGATGGCGTTGAGCGACGCGATGAACACCACCACCGCATAGCCCGGCAGCAGGGTGCCGACCAGCAGCAGCCACATGGCCAGGCCGGAGCGGCGCAGGCGCCCGTCAGGTGCACGGTCGGAGGCGGCGAAGCGCCGGCCCAGCGCGCGCAGCCACAGGCGCAGCGGGAACATCATCACCAGCGCGGCCAGCAGGCCCAGCAGCGGCGTCCACCAGCCTTCCTTGTTCAGCGCGGCCACCAGGGCATCACGGCCCTGTGCGGCCAGCGGCGTGACCCGCGCGATATCCACCGGCAACTGCTTGGCGACCTTGCGCCACAGCGACGGCGACAGCGGCGAATCGACCTTCTGGCCCAGTTCCTCGGTGCGCTGCGCGGTGCGCTGCTTCTCGATGTCGGTGGCCAGCTGGCCGGCACGCACGGCGCTGGCTTTTGCCTGCGCGATTGAAGACGCCAGCGCATCACGCTGGCGGGTCAGGTTGCGCCGCTGCGTCGCCAGCTCCGGCGGCTCGGTGGTGCCCTCCGGTGCCGTGCCCAGCTGGGCCAGCTGCTCGGTCAACTGGTCCAGCTGCGGCTGCAGGCTCTTTTCCAGGGCCTCGGCATCGCGGCGTACCTGCGATGCGGTCTCGGACAGCATCGCCAGCGTTTCCGTGGCCTCGGCGGCATCGCGCTTGCGATCCACCTCTTTCAGGCTGGCATCGAACTGGGCCAGCTGCTGCTTCGGCGTCGGGTCATCATCCTGGGCCAGCACCGGCGCAGCCAGCAGCAGCGCGCCACACAACAGCAGCGCCAGCGAAGGGCCACGCCCCAGGATCGTTCGGAAGAAGGAAAGCAAGCCAGCCACACCGGTTCGCGCGGACCACCGCGCCTGCGCGCGACTATACGGCACGGCGGGTAAAGGCTGGATGGAGGGCGCTGCGAACCTCGGCGACGGAGGTAGAGTCGACCGTTGGTCGACTGCCGCGCGCAGCGCGGGATTTCCAGGGCGTCCCGCCGGAAGCAGTCGACCAGCGGTCGACTCTACCCGGCCCTCAGTACTTCAACCGCAGCTCTTCCACCTGGGGCTGCTGCAGCGCGTACCAGTCCTGGAATTCCTCTTCGCTGATCTCATCCGGCGCGTACACCGCGATGGGATGCCAGTCGTGGTCGGTCGGCAGCGGCTGCCGCGGGCCGGCGCGCAGGCTGTAGCTGACGCCTTCGTAATCGACCACATCGTCCACCTGCGGCCACTGCTCGCGGGCAAACGCGGTTTCACTCTTCAACAGGATCACCTGGTACATCGGCACCTCCACTTCGCGGGTATGGGAAAAAACGCGGCGCTGGCGCAAGCATAGCGCCGCACCGACGGGCACTGGCACGCCGCGCGGGCGACGCAATGTTCTGGACGTGGCGCTCGCCCCGGTTTCACCTGCCCATGGCGAGCCCGACGGCAAGGTGGGACACCGTTTCCCCCAGCGCTGAACACGATGACCGACCACCCGCCGCTGAAGACCGTCGCCGACCTCAAGCTGCCCCGCTACCTGGGCACCTGGTACGAGATCGCACGCCTGCCCATGCGCCACGAGCCGGACGGCTGCACCGATGTGTCCGCCCACTACCAGCTGCTCGACAACGGCAATGTGCAGGTGCACAACCGCTGCCGCATAGACGGCGAGGTGGAGGAAGCCATCGGCGAAGCCTGCCCGGTGGACAATGACAGCGCCCGCCTGGCCGTCAGCTTCCTGCCCAAGGGCCTGCGCTGGCTGCCCTTCACCAAGGGCGACTACTGGGTGGTGCAGGTGGCCCCGGACTACAGCGTCGCCCTGGTCGGCAGCCCGGATCGCAGGTACCTGTGGCTGCTGGCCCGCGAACCGCAGCTGGATGCCACCGTGCGCGACCATTATCTGGCCACCGCGCAGCAGCAGGGCTTCGATCTGTCCGAACTGATCCACACCCCGCATACCGGCCACCCCACTGCCTGAGCCCCCCATGGACCTGAAGAGCGGTTACCCGTGGTGGGCCGTAAGCAACGGGCTGATCCAGGCCTTCCCGCCGCTGCAGCAGGACCTGCGCTGCGATGTGCTGGTGGTGGGCGGCGGTGTCACCGGCGCGCTGATCGCGGATGAATTGTCGGGCCACGGCCACGAGGTGGCGCTGATCGAGCAGCGCGACATCGGCTGGGGCAGCACCGCCGCCAGCACCGCGCTGCTGCAGTACGAAATCGACACCCACCTGCTGGACCTGGCCGGCCAGTACGGTGCCGACGCCGCCGAACTGGCCTACCGCGCCTGCGCCGATGCCATCCCGGCCCTGGGCGAGGTGGCGCGCGGGCTGAGGAACGTCGATTTCCAGCGCATGGACAGCCTGTACCTGGCCAGCCGCCACCGCGATGTGCCGGTGCTGATGGCCGAGGGCGCCGCACGCCGGCAGGCCGGGCTGGATGCGCGCTGGCTGGAACCGGACGACCTGCAGCAGCGCTTCGGCGTGGACGCCGGCGGGGCGCTGCTGACGCGCCAGGCCGCGCGGGTCGATCCGTATTGCCTTACCTATGGCCTGCTCAAGCGCGTGCGCCGCCGCGGCGGCCATGTGCATGACCGCACGGTGCTGCACCGCCTGGACGCCACCGCGCGCGGCGTCACCGCCCGCACCGAGGCCGGGGCGACGATCCGCGCCCGGCACATCGTGCTCGCGATGGGCTACGCCAACCAGCGCTGGATCGACCAGCGGGTGGCACGCAACCGCAGCAGCTATGCCTTCATCACCGACCCCATCGATGCCGGAGTGCTGGGCCCGCTGCAGCGCACGATGGTGTGGGAAAGTGCGCGCCCCTACCTGTACCTGCGCGCCACCGGCGAAAGCCGGCTGCTGGTGGGGGGGCTGGACGATGCCATCGACATCCCGGCGCGCCGCGACCGGCGGGTGCAGGGCAAGGCGAAGCAGCTGATGAAGCAGCTGCAGCACTGGTTCCCGCAGCTGGAGCCGACCCCGGCGTTTTCCTGGGCCGGCACCTTCGCCGAGACCGCCGACGGCCTGCCGTTCTTCGGCCCGCATCCGCAGTGGGGGCCGCGCGTGCACCTGGCCATGGCCTACGGCGGCAACGGCATCACCTATTCGATGATCGGTGCGGGGCTGCTGCGGGCGCGGATCGAGCGGCGCCGGCACCCGCTGCAGGATCTTTTCGGGTTCGACCGGGTCTAAGGGAATCCGGGCCTGGCCCGGATCTACCACAAGCCGGCGGCGACAGGCATCATTCAAGCTGCGCCTGTTAGCGTCGGCCTGTACCGCCGCGCGTGGCGCGGTCCCTGCCCGTTGGAGCATCGTGATGATCCGTCCCCTGACCCTGCTGCTGTGCCTGGCCAGCCTGCCCGGGACCGTCCTTGCCCAGTCCGCCGCGGGCGCCACGGCCCCGCAGTCGAACGGCCTGGACCTGTCCGTGCCGCAGGCACCGATGCGCTACCTCAACGACCCGACCGTGCAGCAGGACCCGCCCGGCACCTATTACGGTGACAAGAGCGGCCCGCGCGTGCACGACGATGCCAGGATCGCCGACGTCACCGACGACAAGCTGAAGGTGTCCGGCAGCTTTACCACCGGCATCGGCTACTCCAAGGGCTACGGCAACTCGCACTACAACGCCGCTACGTTGAACCTCAGCAAGAACTACACCACCGATGAGGGCAAGACCCGCGGGGTCAACCTCAACATCCATGTCAGCGAAGGCAACGGCCCGGGCTTCGGCCCATATGGCGGTGGCTTCTATGGCCGCGGTGGCCCGGGTTACTGGGATTACCCGCCGCCGTACGGCTGGTAAGCACCCGCTGCGCTCGCCGGGCATGGCCCGGCGCTACCGCCAGAGCCCACGCTCGGCTGCGCCGTGCGCCCGCCGGGACCGACGTCAATCCAGCCAGCCATCACGCTCGCTGTGCAGGATCCGCCCATCGTGCCCGCTCAGGCGCACTTCCACGCGCTGGTTGCGGGCGTTGCGCGCTTCCAGCGACCAGGTCGCGCCATCGCGTTCCAGTGAATGGATCTCACGCAGGCCATGGGCCTGTGCCTTGGCCAGCACCTGCTCGGTGCCCAGCAGCGCGCGGCCATCGTGCTCGTCGAAAATCTCGCCGGTCTTCGGGTCGACATAGACCTCGCTGAAGCGGCCATCGGCACGGCTGACATCCGCCTCCCACAGGCCATCATCGCGCTCGATCTCATGGATCTGCGTGTAGCCGGCCTTGCGCAGGGTCTGCTCGACCTGGGCCATGCCCAGCGGTGCCGCCTGCGCGGCCGGGGCGAAGGCCAGGGCGACGACGGTGGCGAGGGTGAGCGACTTCAACATGGGGGTTCTCCTGTTCGGTGCCGGACCATCCCGGCACCGCCACGATGCCCGGCCTGGCTAACAGCCCCTTAGCCAGCGCTGTTAGCCAATGGTTAGGACACACCGGCACACTCGCGCCCTCCTCCCTGTATTGTCGCAACCGACCGTGCTGCTTCCTTTCGCCCTGCCGCTGCTGCTGGCCCTGGCCAGCCCCACGACCGCCGCCCAGCCTGCCAAGGACCCGGCGCAGGATGTCGCGCGCCGGGCCGTGCAGCAGGGCCGCTATGTCGCGCTGGAAGGCGTGGTGCGCGATGCGCTCACGCGCCACCCCGGCCAGCTGCTGGAAGTGGAACTGGACGATGGCGTGTACGAGGTGGAAATCCTGCGCGCCGACGGCGTGGTGGTGGAGCTGGACTATGATGCGCGTAACGGCAGGCTGCTGAAGACGGAACTGGACGACTGATGCGCATCCTGCTGGCCGAAGACGATGCGGCGCTGGCCCAACGCCTGCAGCCACTGCTGGAACAGGCCGGTTACGTGGTGCAGGCCGTGGCCGATGGCCGCCAGGCCGAAGAGATCGGCCAGATCGAGGACCTGCAGGCCGCCATCGTCGACCTCGGCCTGCCCGGGCTGGATGGCCTGAGCGTGATTGAACGCTGGCGCGGCAACGGCCGCAGTTTCCCGGTGCTGGTGCTGACCGCCCGCGGGCGCTGGCACGACAAGCTGGCCGGTTTCGATGCCGGCGCCGACGACTACCTCACCAAGCCATTCCAGGCCGATGAACTGGTGCTGCGCCTGCGCGCCCTGATCCGCCGCAGCCATGGCCACGCCAGCCCCCGCCTGCAGTGCGGCCCGCTGCAGCTGGACGTCAATGCCGGCCGCTTTGAAATGGGCGGGCAGGCATTGGCACTGAGCCCGCAGGAGTTCCGAGTGTTGAGCTATTTCATCCACCACGCCGGCAGCGTGATCAGCCGCGACCGTCTGGGCGAGCAGATCTTCGAAGGCGGCTACGACCCCGATTCCAACGCGCTGGACGTGCTGCTGGGGCGCGTCCGCCGCAAGCTGGGCGTGGACCTCATCCATACCGTGCGTGGCCAGGGTTGGCGGCTGGCCGAAGCATGAGCGCGCGGCAACCCTCGCTGCGCCGGCGGCTGCTGCTGGTGGCCGGCATCGGCCTGGTGCTGGTCTCTGTGCTGGCCGGCGTCCTGCTGGGCGAGCTGTTCAAGCGCAGCGCGCGCGACCGCCTGGATGGCGAGCTGCAGCAGGACATGCTGACCCTGCTGGCGCAGGCCGAGATCGATCCGGACGGGCAGCTGCGCTTGCGCCAGGAGCCGAACGACGCGCGCTTCCAGCGGGTGTTTTCCGGTGCGTACTGGCAGATCGCCGACAGCCACGGCAAGGTGCTGCTGCAGTCGCGATCGTTGTGGGACCAGACCCTGCCCGCCACCGCAGCGGGCCCGGCCGAGCGTGACCTGTCCGGGCCGATGCAGCAGTCGCTGCGCGCGCGCGTGCAGCAGGTGCGCCTGCCGCGTGCCACACAGGCGTATGTGGCCCTGGTGGCACATGACCGGCAGGCGCTGGATGCCGATGTCGCCGCCTTCCGCAACCGCAGCGCGCTGGCGCTGGGCATCCTGGTGGCGGCGTGGCTGGCGGTGCTGGCCAGCCAAGTCCATTTCGGCCTGCGCCCGTTGCGTGGGCTAGGCCAGCAGATCGAACGCATCCGCCGTGGCGAGGCAGAGCGCATCGACCGCCGCCAGCTGGACCGCGAGATCGCGCCGCTGGCCGATGAGCTCGATGCCCTGCTCGACCACCACCAGCGCATGGTGGCGCGTGCACGCAGCAGCGCCGAAGACCTGGCCCATGCCTTGAAGACCCCGCTGAGCGTGCTGGCCGCCGAAGCCCAGGGCGAAGGCCGCGACTGGCGCCGCACCCTGCACGAACAGGGCGCGCGCATGCGTGCCAGCATCGACCGCTACCTGGCCGCAGGCCTGGCCGTCGACCATCGGCAAAGCAGCGAGGTGGCCCCGGCCGCCGAAGCCCTGTGCCGCTTGATGACCCGCGTGCATGGCGGCCGCCGCATCCGCTTCCAGATGGATGTGCCGCGCGGTATCGCCTTTGCCGGCGCCGTCACCGACCTGGAGGAAATGCTGGGCAACCTGCTGGACAACGCCGGCAAGTGGGCCCAGGGCGAAGTGCGCCTGCGTGCGCTGGCGCAGAACGACCGGCTGCACATCGAAGTGCGCGACGACGGCCCCGGCCTGGACAAGGCCAAGCTGGAAAGCGTCCTGCAGCGCGGCGTGCGCCTTGACGAGCGGGTGGAAGGCAGCGGCCTGGGCCTGGCGATCGCCGCGGAGATCGCGGCCAGCCACGGTGGCTCGCTGCGCCTGTCCAACGAGAACCCCGGATTACGCGCGCGGCTGGAGCTGCCGCTGGCGGCGCCGTAACGCTGCTGTAGAGCCGAGCCCATGCTCGGCTGGCTCCGCTGCAGCCAAGCATGGGCTCGGCTCTACAGTGGACCGCGAACGGCAGCCGAGCATGGGCTCGGCGCTACAGCGCTCAGCGGTGGTGCATCCACCAGCAGTCGATGGCATCCAGCGCGATGTGGATCATCAACCCGATGCCCACCAGCCGCGTCTTCTTCGGCACGCACAGGCCCGCATACACGGCGATGGCCGGTGCGGTGTGCAGCGGGTGGAAGCCGATGCTGCAGCGGTTGGGCGCGTAGATCGGGTCGGCCAGCAGATGGTCCAGGTCGATGATCCACCCAAGCAGCAACAGCAGCCAAGCGGACGCAAACCGCTTGCGCCAGAACAGCCATGCCAGCAGGGCTGGCACGGCGGCATGCAGGAACAGATGGAAGATCGCGCGCGCGCTCATCGGCACAGGTAGCGCCGGGCCATGCCCGGCGTTCCCATGGACATCACGCCAGCGGTTCGTCGGACAGGTAGGTGTAACCGGTCAGGCCGGCTTCCAGCGCCTGCGACAGCTCCTGCGCACGTTGGGGCGACAGCTCGGCCGCCGCCACGCGCTGGGCGTAGGCCGCACGCAGGTCGTCCAGCTTGTAGCCCACGTAGTCCAGCATCACATCGGTGGTGTCACCGCGGCGCTGCTGGGTAATGGCGTAGCCATCGGCATCGGCCACCACTTCCACCGCGTCGGTATCGCCGAACAGGTTGTGGATGTCGCCCAGGATCTCCTGGTAGGCGCCCACCATGAAGAAGCCGATGCGGTAGCTCTCGCCGTGCTTCATCGCGTGCAGCGGCAGCGATGTGTCCAGGCTCTCGTTCTCGACATAGGTCTTCACCATGCCGTCCGAATCGCAGGTCATGTCGGCGATGATGCCGCGGCGGTCCGGGGTCTCGTTCAGGCGTTCGATCGGCACGATCGGGAACACCTGGTCGATCGCCCACGCATCGGGAATCGATTCGAACACGCTGAAGTTGACGAAGTACTTGTCAACCAGGCGCTCGTTCAGTTCATCCAGCGCCGGGCGATGGCTCTTCTCGTCGTAGCTCAGGCGCGCACGCACGCCGTGGGCGATGGCGTAGAACAGATCGTCGATACGCGCACGCTGCGGCAGGTCGATCTGGCCCAGCGCGTAGCTGGCCAGGCCTTCGGCGTGGAAGTGCTGCGCTTCCTGGAACAGTTCCACCGCCGGGCGCGTGTCCAGTTCCTCGTGGATCTCGCGCAGGTGGCGGATCGAGGCCGGCTCGTCGTCGTGCTGGTCCGGCACGCGGCCTTCCTGCGCCTGTTCCACTTCAGAGACGTTGGCGATCAGCACCGCGTGGTGCGCGGTCATCGCGCGGCCGCACTCGGTGACGATGCGCGGCGGGGTCAGGCCGTGCTCTTCGCAGGCGTTGGCCAGCGGCTGCACGATGTTGCTGGCGTACGAATTGAGCCCGTAGTTGATCGAGCAGAAGCTGCGCGAACGGGTGCCTTCGTAATCCACGCCCAAGCCGCCGCCCACGTCCACGTGGGTGATCTTCGCGCCCAGCTGTGACAGCTCGACGAAATAGCGGGTGGCTTCGCGCATGCCGTTGGCGATGTCGCGCACGTTGGAGATCTGCGACCCCATGTGGAAGTGCAGCAGGTTCAGGCAGTCGGCGTATTCGGTATCGCGCAGCGACTTCCACAGGTCCAGCAGCTGGCGCGGGGACAGGCCGAACTTGGCCTTGTCGCCACCGCTGTTCTGCCACTTGCCGGCGCCCAGCGAGGCCAGGCGCATGCGCACGCCCAGGCCCGGCTTCACGTCCAGTGCCTTGGATTCCTCCAGCACCAGCCTCAGCTCGGACGGCTTCTCGATGACGATGAAGGTCTGCAGGCCCAGCTTGCGGCCGATCAGGGCCAAGCGGATGTACTCGCGGTCCTTGTAGCCGTTGCAGACGATCAGGCCACCCGGGCGCGACAGCGCCAGCACGGCCATCAGCTCGGGCTTGCTGCCTGCTTCCAGGCCGAAGCCTTCACCGTGGTGGCTGGCCAGGGTGCCGGCCACGCCGCGGTGCTGGTTCACCTTGATCGGGTACACGGCGGTGTAGCCGCCCGGGTACTCCCAGTCCTGCTGGGCCTGGGCGAACGCCGCCTGCAGCTTGCCCAGGCGCTGGCCGAGGATGTCCGGGAAGCGCACCAGCAGCGGCAGCTTGGCGCCGCCGGCACGTGCAGCGTCCACCACCTTGGGCAGCGACACCACCGGGCCATCTGCCCCGGTCGGTCTCACTACCATGTGCCCGGCCTGATCCACATCGAAATAACCATCCGCCCAATGCGGGATCGAGTAGGTCTTGCGGGCTTGGTCGAGGGACCAATCGGTCATTGCAGTCGGCCTTGTTGGCAATAAAAGGGGGGGCATGATAACGCCTATATGCCCACAGGTTCGTTATCATGCGCGCCCGCGCCCGTGGCAGGTCTGAACCTGAACGGGCCGATCCGTCCGGATGTGGCATCTGTGCCACGCGGCCCCGCCCGCCAGCCCGGCTTCAACCCTCCGAACAGGACCGTAATCCAATGACTGACAGCAGCAACTGGTACATCGAACACTTCGAACGCACGGGCTCGGCCATCGGCTTCCGCATCACCGGCAAGCTGGACGAGGTGCAGTCGCCGTTCCAGAAGATCGAGATCTTCCAGACCACCGACTGGGGCAACCTGATGACCATCGACGGGGCCATCATGCTGACCAGCAAGGACAACTTCTTCTACCACGAGATGATCAGCCACCCGGTGCTGTTCACCCACGCCGCGCCCAAGCGCGTGGTCATCATCGGTGGTGGCGACTGCGGCACCCTGCGCGAAGTGCTCAAGCACAAGGGCGTGGAGAGCGTGACCCAGTGCGATATCGACGAGCAGGTCACCGTGATGGCGCGCAAGCACTTCCCGGAACTGTGCGATTCCAACGATGACGCCCGCGCCGAGCTGCTGTTCGACGACGGCGTGGCCTACATGGCCAACTGCCCGGCCGGCAGCGTGGACGTGGTGATCGTCGATTCGACCGACCCGGTCGGCCCCGGCGAAGGCCTGTTCAACAAGGCCTTCTATGAGAGCTGCTTCAAGGCCCTGAAGGACGACGGCATCCTGGTGCAGCAGTCCGAATCGCCGCTGATGCAGCTGGAGCTGATCAACGAGATGCGCACCGAGATGGGCAAGGCCGGCTTCGGCTCGTTCAAGACCCTGCCGTTCCCGCAGCCGTGCTACCCCACCGGCTGGTGGAGCGTGACCATGGCGCGCAAGGGCGAGAGCGGCTTCGACTTCCGCCAGGCCGACTCGGCTGCCAAGACCTTCAACACCCTGTACTACACCGCCGCGCTGCACACCGGCGTGCTGGTGACCCCGCCGTTCGTGGCATCAGCCCTCAAGGGCTGATGGCAAGGTGTGCCGACCAACGGTCGGCACCTACCGGGGCTAATGCGTGCCGACCAACGGTCGGCACCTACCGACAGCGCGGTTTTTTGCTTTGCGGTAGTGCCGGCCGCTGGCCGGCAACCCCATGAACAACCGTTCGGTCAGATCGCCCAGATACCGGCAATCACCGCTACCACCAGGCCCCACTTGATGACCTGGTAGGCCACCACGCTGCGCTCGCGCAGCGCCTTGGCCTTCAGGCGCACCTTGTACACGCCACCGAAGGCCTTGTTGACGCCACCGGTCGGATCACCCGGCAGGTTCGGCGAGGCACCGCCGGCCAGCAGCGTGGACGCCACCGCGCGGTTGAACAGGCCCGGCAGGCCGAAGCGCAGCGGGCGGGCGATATCGCAGAACAGGATCACGCGATCCTGGTCGGTCTCGTTGTGTGCGTGGTGGATGTAGGTCTCGTCGAACATCATCCACTCGCCGTCGCGCCAGCTCTTCTTCACCCCGTCCACCACGATGTAGCAGCCATCGTCGTTGGGCGTGCTCAGGCCCAGGTGCAGGCGCAGCGAACCGGCGAACGGATCGCGGTGTGGGCGCAGTTCACTGCCCGGCGGCAACTGCGCGAACATCGCCGCGCGCACATCGGGAATCGATTCGATCAGCGCCACGGTCTTCGGGCACATGGCCTTGGCCGACGGATGCGACGGGCCGTACCACTTCAGGTAGAAGCGCTTCCAGCCACGGCGGAAGAACGAATTGAAGCCGGCATCGTTGTAGCTGCTGGAGGCGGCGATCTTCTGCGCGTCACGCAGGGCCAGCGCCTCGTCGCGGATCACCTGCCAGTTCTGCCGCAGCGGCTCCAGCTGCGGAAGCTCCTTGCCCGGGTCCAGGAACGGCGTGGTGGGCACCTTCGAGAACAGGTACATGATCACGTTGATCGGGGCCATGAAGCTGGAGTGGTCCAGCAACTGGCGCGACCAGCGCGCGCGGACCTTGCCGCGGTAATGGATGTACAGCACGCAGGCCACGAACAGCGCTGCCAGGACAATCTTGATGATCAAAGCACTTTCCTCCAGCGGGCGCCGGACAGGGAAACGAACGATGCGGCCGCGCGGCCTGCACCAGGTGGGGACGCGGCAGGGGACGGTGACGTGCCGGGTGGGGGCGGCCGCCGATGTCGCGGGTTAACAGCTTATGGTCGGCAGCCAATGCCCCCGGGTCAAGTTACCCAAGCACCCTGTTCAGCATCACGTAGCTGAACAACCAACCTACACTGGTACGGATGCCCGCCTGCGACCACGCCCCCTACCCCGCCCTCAGCGCCCGCTATGCGGCCTTCTTCCCGGGCCAGCCAGCCGCCACGCCACGCAGCGAGGCCTTCCAGTGGGCTGGGGGAACCCTGCGCCTGGACCGCCACGGCCCGGCCGATGCCGACGCGACCGTGGTGCTGGTGCATGGGGCCGGCGGATATGGCCGCATGTTCGCCCCACTGGCCGCCGGCCTGGCCGCAGCCGGGCATGAAGTGGTGGCTTGAGCCCCGCGGCCTGGCAAGCCGTCGATTACGGCACGTGGAAGCAGGCCCTGCTGGCCCTCATCGAGGCCGAGTACCGGCGCCGGCCGCGCCCGATCGTGCTGCTGGGTGCCAGCATCGGCGGCTACCTGGCCTATCTGGTGGCGGCCGAATCGCCGTGGGTGCAGGGTCTGGTGGCCACCACCCTGGCTGACCCACGCGACCCCGACGTGCAGGCCGCGCTGGTGCGCCAGCCGTGGATGCGCGCCCTGCTGCCCACGCTGCGCCCCGCCAGCCGCCTCACCCGCGGCCTGCGCGTGCCGGTGCGCTGGTTCACCCACATGCAGCGCATGTCGCGCGACCCGGCCCTGGCCGCGCTGGTCTGCGCCGACCCGCTGGGCGGCGGCAACCGCGTGCCGCTGGGCCTGCTGGCGTCCCTGTTCGACAGCGCCCCGGCGCTGGAACCCGAGCAGTTCCAGCGCTGCCCGGTGCTGATGCTGCACCCGGCCTGCGACGACTGGACCCCGGTGGCGATCAGCGATCGCTTCTTCCAGCGCCTGGCCGCGCCCAAGCAGCGGGTACTGCTGGATGAATGCGGCCACTTCCCCATCGAGCAGCCCGGCCTGGACCAGTTGCGCGACGCACTGCTGCCGTTCGTGCGGCGCATTGCAGAGCAGTTTGCTGGCAAGCCATTGATTGAAAAGGCCGTAAGCGCTAAATGAGACGAAATTGTCCGATCAGGCGCGACGAACTGTTCCAGCCACGGCCCCGACATTTCTCCGACAAAACGTGGATTAGCGAACTCGGCGGTACTAAAATTCACTTAACGAAAGTTTAGCTACCTCCCCCCAGTCGTACCGGTTCGCTTGACGCTGCAGCGCCACCCACCGGGTCGTCGTCCGAGACCCCGCCATGACTTCCACTGTTTCCCCCTCCCCGTCCTGCGGCGATGACGCCGTCGCCCCGCTGCTGCTCAAGCGCGGTGATCGCTTCCTCGCCCCCGATGTCTACCGCACCTGCCTGGACGGCCGTCCGGCGGTGGTGAAGGACTACTCGCGCTACCGCGGCACCCCGGTTTCGCTGATCGCCCGCCTGATGGTGCGCCGCGAAGCGCGCATCCTGCAGCGCCTGGGTGGCTGGAAGCATGCCCCGGCCCTGCTTGGCACCCTCGGCGGCCTCGCCCTGGGCATGGAATTCATTCCGGGCCAGACGCTCAGCACCGCGCAGGCGGTGGGCAATGAAGTGTTCGACCAGCTGCAGCACGCACTCAGCCGCCTGCACGCGGCCGGCATCACCCACAACGACCTGCACGGCACCAACGTGGTGGTGAGCGGCGGCGTGCCGGTGCTGCTGGATTTCACTTCGGCCTGGCGCGCCCCGCGCTGGCTGCGCCGCAACCCGCTGAGCCGGCAGATGCGCCGCAGTGACATGAAGAACCTGCTGAAGATCCGCCAGCGCGTGACCGGCCAGGCGCCGAGCGCCGCGCAGGCCGCGCTGGTGGCCGACCCGGGCTGGGTCGCCGCCGTGCGCCAGGGCTGGAAGCGGTTCTACAAGTGGGCGAAGCGGTAGAGTCGACCGTTGGTCGACTGCCCTTCCATCCGCACCCGAAATGCCCGCGCTGCGCGCGGTAGAGTCGACCGTTGGTCGACTGCCCTTCCATCCGCACCCGAAATGCCCGCGCTGCGCGCGGTAGTCGACCAACGGTCGACTCTACCCAGCCGCGTCCAGACGCCACGCGGCGCGCTTACAGCGCGTCCGCGTCCAGCTCGCCGGTACGAATACGCACCACGCTGCCCAGGTCGTACACAAACACCTTGCCGTCGCCGATCTTGCCGGTGCCCGCCGCCTTCACGATCGCCTCGACCACCAGTTCCACCTGGTCATCGGTCACCGCCACTTCCAGCTTCACCTTCGGCAGGAAGTCGACCACGTACTCGGCGCCACGGTACAGCTCGGTATGGCCCTTCTGCCGGCCAAAGCCCTTCACCTCGGTCACCGTGATACCGGTAACCCCACGCTCGGCCAGCGCTTCGCGCACGTCGTCGAGCTTGAACGGCTTGATCACCGCCATGACCATCTTCATCGTCGATCTCCTGTATTCCGGCGTGGAGGATAGCGCCTGAACGCACCCGGCGTGAAACCGCCGCCGCCTGTGCGGCCGCGCGGGTCGGCAGTATCCTTATGCGCGAACGGCCTGCCAGGCCACGGAGTCCCCCATGATCGACCTGAACCACCTCGATGACCTTGCCCGCCGCCTGAGCGACCTGGTCCCGCCGGGCCTGCGCGAATCGCGCGAGGAACTGCAGGCCACCTTCAAGACCGCGCTGCAGGCCGGCCTGGCCAAGCTGGACCTGGTGACGCGCGAGGAATTTGAAGTGCAGCGTGCAGTGTTGCTGAAGACGCGCGAGAAGCTGGATGCGCTGGAAGCGGCTGTGCGTGAGTTGGAACAGAGTCGCCCCCCCGAGGCCTGAGCTGTCCACGCCGGGCAACGGACGCCCCTCGATCCCGACAGGAGTCACGATCATGCTTCGATATTCTGCTCTGCTGTTCGCGCTGGCCCTGCCCGGCACTACGCTGGCCGCCGACGGCCTGGACCCGGCAGCCACCGAACGCTGCGTGGCCTGGATGAAGGAGCGCCCCTCCAGCGCACCGGCCGAGGTCCGCACCGTCGCGCCGGATACGCTCTGTGCGGACTTCACCAGCAGCCTGACCAAGGAAAGCCGCGATGCGTTCCTCACGCAGATGTCGGCCATCCCTGCAGGCGTCACGCCACAGGTGATCGTGCGCTCGATGGGCGGCGACGTGGAACTGGGCATGGACATCGGCGATGCCATCCTCGACCGCAAGGCCAGCGTCCACGCGTATCAGTTGTGCGTGTCGTCCTGCGCCAACTATCTGTTCCTGGCCGCACCCACGCGCCACGTCATGCCCGACAGCGTCGTGCTGTTCCATGGCGGCGTGGTGCCACGCATGACGAAACTGCCCGACCTCACCGCCGAAGGCCGGCAACGCCTGCAGGCCAGCATCGAACGCCAGGACGGTTTCCTGCGCCGCGCGGCGGTGTATCCGCCGTTGTTCGAGTGGATGGACCGGCTCAACGAGCCCGACGCCAACCTCATGCACCACTGCCCCGCAGACCGCACGATCTCATTGATCCAGCTTTCAGATGCCGTGCTGGCAGGCATCGGCGCACCCGTGGCGAGCAACGAGGGCCCGCGCAGCCAGGAGGCAGTGGATGCGCTGGTCGCGCGCTATGGCCCGGCGATGGCGGTCTGTTACTGGGACCAGCCGGTGAAGCGCTGACCTGCTCCCCGTGAGCTGGGCCACGCTCAACGGCAGTAGTACGGCGTTGCCACGAAATGCAGCACCTTCGACGGCGATGCAGCAATCGTTGCGGCATCGCCGAACGTTGCATAGTTGATCGTGCGCCGCAGCGTCGCGTTGGGGGCAATGCGATGCTCACCGCAGCCGCCGGGGCAATACACGCTGGAGAAACTGCTGCTCGGCGCCAGCGCCTGTGCATCGATCTGCAGGTAGGTCGATTCCTGCGACACAACAAAACCGCCGATGTCATTTGGCCAGTTCTCGGCAGAGACGCACATCGCACGCGTGTCCAGGGAGGTCAACGTGATCTCGAATCGGCGCGCGTCAGCGTTATCGACTATATCCAGCCGGAATTTTTCCGCCGGCGGACGCTGGAAGGGGGTTGCGCAGGACGCCTGCAACACCGCCAGTCCCAGCAGCATGCAGCGCCGGGCCGCGGTTGCGGTGACACCCAGGCAAATGCGTCCTCGTGGCCATGCCATACAAAAATCCCTCCCTTCCCCAGCGGCGCGCGACGTCCGTCCTGTGCTCAGTCGCACAGCCGGGTAAACGAATCCAGATCGCCGCCCCGGCCGGCAAATACTGACTGGAACTGGGACTGCACGTCCTTCTCCAGAACATCCAGCACCGCAGGCGACAGACTGGAGGCGTAGCGACGCGCATCCGCAGCAAATGTACCGGAAAGAGCGGGATCTTCGATTCCCATCTGCATGAGCCTGGAAATCCGGTAGGCCAGTGCAGGCTCGAGCGGCAGCGTCATCGTCGCATGCGGGTGTGCGTTGAGTTGGCCGGCAGCGGCGCGCACCATCAACCAGCTGCCCCTGGCAATGCCCGCGTCGATCAGGATGCGGGCCTGCGCGGTGTAGGCGCCTGCAAACCGCGCGTAGTCCGGCGTTCCCTGCATGGGTTCCGCCCAAGGCAGTGCGACGAAGCAGGCAGCGGCACGCGCGTCGCCGGTCGCTGCATTGTCCAACGCCAGCAGGTACACCTGCAGTGCCGCCTTGTCAGGCGCCACGCTCTGCTGCCAAGGCGCACATTCTGCACGGCGCGCATCGAGCATGCGCACGTTCTCAAGAAAGCGCGAGCGCAGCGGCTCCGGCATCCCCGACGCCCGCGACCGCAGGGATGACGTTGCATCGGGATCGATCCCATCGCTTCCCAGGAGCGATTCGAACTGGCGCCTGGCAAGGCAGTGGCGCACATAGCGATAGGCGGAAGCGGACGAGGCCTGCTCGGCCGGTGGAATGCCCTGCAGCAGCTCAGCACTGGTGTCGCGCGCGAGCTCGTTGATGGTCGTGGTGGCAGCGGCGAGGTTGCCCGCACCGGACAGGCCCACGAGTACCCAGCCCATCGCAATCGTCTTGACGCGCACTCCGGCTCCTTGCCAATCGTGGTTGGGCACGTCCGCAACAGCGGCGGCATGGCTTCCAGCCCGAGCTGCTGCAACTCTACCCTGAAGCCGACCGCCGCCGCCCGGAAAAACCCTAGACCGCGCGCCTGCAAATCCCGATGGCCTCGCGCCGTCGTCGGGCGGCACCATCAAGCGCCCCTTCGCAGGAAACCACACATGAGCCTGGCGCTGGTCTACAGCCGTGCCCGCGCCGGGGTCGATGCCCCGCTGGTGCGGGTGGAAGTGCATCTGTCCGGCGGCCTGCCGGTTACCCAGATCGTCGGCCTGGCCGAAGCCAGCGTGCGCGAATCACGCGAGCGCGTGCGTGCCGCCCTGCTCTGCGCGCGCTTCGATTTTCCGCAGCGGCGCATCACCTTGAACCTGGCTCCGGCCGACCTGCCCAAGGAAGGCGGGCGCTACGACCTGGCGATCGCGCTGGGCATTCTTGCGGCCAGCGGCCAGGTCGAGCCGCAATCGCTGCTGCCCTATGAGTTTCTCGGGGAGCTGGGCCTGACCGGCGAACTGCGGCCCGTCAGCGGCGCACTTCCGGCCGCCATTGCCGCCGCCGAGGCCGGGCGCATCCTGGTGGTGCCGCCGGGCAATGCTGCCGAGGCTGCGCTGGCCGAGCATGCGGATGTGCGCGTGGCCCGCACCCTGCTGGAATGCTGCGCCGGGCTGGGCAATCCGCGCCTGCTGCCGCCGGTGGAGCGCGTGGATACCACACCGCTGCCCCTGCCCGATCTGGCCGACGTGCGCGGGCAGGCACATGCGCGGCGCGCGTTGGAAGTGGCCGCCGCCGGGGGCCACCACCTGCTGCTGATCGGCAGCCCCGGCTGCGGCAAGACCCTGCTGGCCTCGCGCCTGCCCAGCCTGCTGCCGGACACCGAAGAGGACGAAGCACTGCAACTGGCCGCGATTGCCTCGGTGAGTGGCGAAGGGCTGGACCCGCGTCGCTGGCGGCAGCGTCCCTTCAGGGCACCGCACCACAGTGCCAGTGCGGCGGCATTGGTGGGTGGTGGCAATCCACCCTGCCCCGGCGAGATTTCGCTGGCACACCACGGGGTGCTGTTCCTGGACGAGCTGCCGGAATGGAATCGCAGCGCACTGGAAACGCTGCGTGAGCCCTTGGAATCCGGGCATATCCGCATCGCGCGTGCGGCGCGCAGCGTGCAGTACCCCGCACGCTTCCAGTTGGTCGCGGCGATGAACCCCTGCCCGTGCGGGTGGGCGGGTGACCGCAGCAATCGCTGCCTGTGTACGGATGAGCGCATCACCCGCTACCGCGCGCGGGTGTCAGGGCCACTGCTGGACCGCATCGACCTGCATATCAGCGTGGCACGTATGGATGCGGTGGAACTGCGGGAAAGCACGCCACTGGGGGAGCCGAGCGCGGTGGTGCGGGCACGCGTGGAGGCGGCGCATGCACGACAGCGCGCGCGGGGTGGGTTGAATGCGCATCTGCCACCGGCGGCGCTGAGGGCGTGTACGCGGTTGAGCGAGGCCGATCAGGATCTGCTGGAGCAGGCGATTGAACGCTTGCAGCTCTCAGCGAGGGCGATGCACCGGATTTTGCGGGTGGCACGCACGATTGCGGATCTCGATGCGTGCGACGGGATCGGGACGGCACACCTCGCGGAGGCGATCGGGTATCGCCAGCTGGATCGGGGCAAGGCAGGAACATGAGAGTCTCCTGTCTATCCGCCTCGCTGTTGATCGCAACAGCGCTCAACGCCCTGACCGGGCCACGTCTCAAAGCGGCGTCGGCTTGTTGTAGGGTTCTGCCCTCACCCGGTGAAAGCGGGGGCGAACTTGTCTGATAGTGGAGAGTACAGACACAGCGCGAGGATGATGCCGTTCAGCAGAAGTGCGTCCCCTGCCCTGGCTTGGATCCAGATGAATCAGCCAGTGCTCAGATGAGCCCGGCCAACCTGCCTCAGCCCGATGCGAACGGATTGATGTAACCGCGACGCGCCGCCAGCTCGCACACAATCTCGGCAGACACCGCACGACGGCCGGCGTGCACCGCACGAACCGGGTCGACCAGTTCAGACCGGTAGGCAGGGCGTATGTCGGTTGTTCGAGGGTGGCGGTGGCGCTTCAGGAATCAGCGCTCCCCCTGGAATACGGACGTCCCGCGCCCGGCATCTGGAACGTAAACAAGGTTCCCGCGCCTTCAGTCGACGCCACGTCGAGCGTCCCGCCATGAGACCTGGCGATTTCCGATGCGATGTAGATGCCCAGACCCAGGCCGGGCCTGGGCAGCTCGCCCTGCTCGCGGGAAAACGGGCTGAAAATGTTGCCCAGCCGCTCCGACGGAATGCAGCCGGCGTTGTGCACATCCAGCGTCAGAGCATTGGATGCGGCGTGAACCCTCAGCGTGACAGGCGCAGATCGCTCGCCGTGCTGGGCGGCGTTCGTCAGCAGGTTAGCCAGCAGCTGCGAGAGCCTGCTGGGGTCGCAGACGACGCTGCCCTCGATCTGCATCTGAACGCTGATGTCCTGGCGACCGGTAGCGATCGCCACCTCCGCGGCCACGCGTTCGAGATCAGCCTGCAACGAATGGCTTTCGCGCAGCGAGATCGGAATGCCGCCACCCAACCGACCCCGGGCGAAATCGAGCACATCGTTGATCAGCCCATCCATGCGGGTGACGCCCGATGCGATGTGCGCGAGCATCTGCTGCTGACGCTCGGAAGTCGCCTCCATTTCCAGCGAATCCGCAGCCACGCTGATCGCCTGCAGCGGGCTGCGGAGGTCATGGCCCAGCACCGCAATGAACTGATCGCGCAGGTCTGAAACCCGCTGTGCATCGGTGAGTGCCGTCTCTGCTTCCAGTAGGCGATCCTCCTTGTCGAGGTAGTTCCCGACGAGGTCGGCAAGCAGCTCCATGGATCGCCGGACATGGGCTTCATCGAAGTTGCCCGGCGACGAATCAATGGCACAGAGGGTGCCGAAGAAGCTGCCGTCCGGGCGATGGATCGGCACGGACGCGTAGCTCTCAAGCCCGTAGATCCGCGGGGTGTGGTGCTTGGAATACAACGGGTGCGCACTGGCGTGCGCGAACACGACCGAGGTGGGCGACTGCCTGATCTCGTCGCAGATGGTGGTTTCCAGGACCAGCTGCCCGCCTGGAACCAGCCCAAACCCCAGGGTGTCCAAGGTGGCGCAGGCCGTCCAGGTCGTCTCGGTTACCCGGGCAATCGCAGTGAATCTTGAGCCGGTGATATAGGCCACGGTTTCAAGGATGCGCGGCACCGCCTCGATACGACCAATCTCAGCGATGTCGTTCAGCAGATTGGGATCGGTCAGGGTATGCATGTAGGGGCAGTCGGGCGCGGTGGCGCATCATCCCATGAAACCGCCTGGGCAGCCGGGATGACCCCGGTCGCGAATGAATGTCCGCTATCGGCCAGCAGCAGACAGCAACAGCCGCGCCGGGTTACTTCCGGCATTCGCCGTGGTTCCTGTCCAGCCCTCATCGTAGGCGCTCATTCAAGCCAAGGGATGGCCGATGCGTCGCAGTGCGCTGTGGGCGGTAATGCTTCTGTTCTCACCCGTAATTGCCAGTGCATCTGCACCCAAGGCGCGTGCCTGCGAGGATGGCACGTCAGCCGCCTTGCGAGAATCACGGTGCGCCACGGTGGACGTTCCACTTCGCCATGCCGATCCATCAGGCGAGCAGATAGCGCTGTTCCTGCGGCGCATACCGGCCAGCGCGGATGTGCCCAGGCGAGGCGAGGTCTGGCTGATCTCTGGTGGCCCGGGCGAGTCAGGGGCATCCCTGTATCCCCTTATCCCGACTTACCAGCGTGCGTTCCCCGGGTTTGATCTTGTGATCCCCGACCACCGGGGCACGGGTCGGTCATCGCGGATCTGTCCCATCCAGGAAGCACCTGAAAGCCCGGAAGGCACAGGGTTGGCAGGTGCCGAGTGGGGCCCCTGCATCGGCAGCATGTATGCCAACCTGCAGCGCACGTCCGCTTTTTCCATTACCGAGGCTGCGCATGACCTTCGCATTCTGATGTCACAGGCAGATGGCAGCGGGCAGGTGTTGCTGTATGGCGTCTCCTACGGCACCCAGCTGGCGTTGCGTTCGCTCCAGGTCAATGAGCTTCATGTGGATGGCCTCATCCTCGACGGACTGGTGCCGCCCGAGACCACTGAAACATGGGATCTCAGCCGGCGCACCGCGCTGGTTGACCAAGTCGGGCGGCAAAGCATGGATGAACGTAGCCTCCAGCAGTATCGGGCGCTGCTGGCGGTGAAAGATGCAGCCTGGAAGAAGGTGGTGCCGGGTGGCGACCTGCGCCGGTTCTTCGCCGCGCTGCTGAGCTTCCCTACGCTGCGCGATCAAATGCCGAAGATCGTGCAGGACCTTTCCGAGGGTGATACCCGCACGCTGGCCGCCACGGTGAAGGACTGGAATGCCGCGCTGGCGCAGCTGGGACAGGCAGGAAACAACCAACCCGCCCTGCCGCTGGTGATGCTCATTGCTGCCTCGGAGAACAACGCACGACCGGAGCTCAGCATGGAGACCGTGATCGAAGAGGCCAAAGATGCGTTGTTCGTCAGTCCCATTCCCGGGCTGCTCGTCAGTGGCAGTGTCCCGCGTTACCCGCGTGATGCCTGGTTCGGAAAGACCCCGCACACCCTGCCCCGGACACTGATCCTGCAGGGGACGCTGGATCCGAATACCGCCTACGCCGGTGCCCAGGAACACGCTGCCTTGCTCCGCAGGTCGGGGCCTGTCACGTTCCACACGGTGGACCGCGGCGCCCATCTGCTGCCGTTGGTAGCGCCAGGCTGCTTTGTTGCGGCTGTCGGCAGCTTCATCAAGGGCGGCGTGGTCAGCGAGCGCTGTGGAGAGTCCTCGCCGGAGTGAGAGGGCTCCCGGGGGTTGGCGTATTTCCAGGGAGTGCTAATCGAGCGCGAAGACAAAGGGTCAGGCCGAGACCTCTCCTTCACTGTCCGTTCGACGGATTTTCCCGGACACCCCTTTAGCCTGCAGGCTCCTTCACGACGGGATGCCCACATGGCCATCAAGACAGCGGAAGACCTCTTCATTCATGAACTCTCCGACATCTACAGCGCCGAGAAGCAGCTGACCAAAGCGTTGCCACGCCTGGCCCGTGCAGCCGACAACCCCGCGCTGGCCACGGCCTTTGAAACCCACCTTGAGGAAACGCAGGGCCAGATCGAACGCATCGACCAGGTGGTGGAAGTACTGGGCATCCGACTGAAGCGCATCAAGTGTGCGGCAATGGAGGGTCTGGTCGAGGAAGGCAAGGAGGTGATCGATGCTATCGACAAGGGCCCTGTGCGTGACGCCGCGCTGATTGGTGGCGCGCAGAAGGTCGAGCATTACGAGATTGCCTCATACGGCACGATCGCGGCGCTGGCCAAGCAGCTGGGCTACAAGGATGCGCTGCCGCTATTGCTTGAAACCCTTGAGGAAGAGAAGGCCACCGACGAGAAACTCACGTTGCTCGCCAAGAGTGGCGGCAACGCGAAGGCCGCTCAGGCAGCTTGACCGGGCGCTGGCCTGCCATGGCGCCGCCACCAAGCGGCGGCGTCTCTCTTGCCTGCACACACCGAGGTCGCCTGCATGCATCCAGACATCCTAGGCTGGGCGGCCACCATGGTACTCATGGCCACCCTGATCCGGCAGATGGTCAAACAGTGGCAGTCTCCTCATCCGGAAGCCGTGTCGAAATGGCTGTTTCTGGGCCAGATGACCGCCTCCACGCTGTTTACGATCTACAGCGCGTTGCTAGGCTCAACCGTGTTCGTCGTCACCAATGCGCTGCTGCTGTTGACCGCGGTGGTCGGCCAGGTACTGGCGTGGCACCGCCGCCGAAATGCGAGCGCAGATATGGATGGACGCTCACCATGAGCACGAAAAGCGCGCTGATCATCATTGACCTGTTCAGCCTGTTTGATTTCCCCGAGGGCCGCGCGCTCGGCCCGCCGGCAGTCCGCGCAGCGCACAAGGCCGCGATTCTCATGGCTGCGTTCGACGAGCGGGATCTGCCCGTCATCTTCGCCAACGACAACTTTGGCGATTGGAGGCGTGACTTCCCGGGCCTGGTTGAGGCGTGTCGCCGTCGTGGTGGGCATGCCGCAGACATTGCCGAACGCCTGGCGCCGCAGCCGCGGCATTACTTCATCCTCAAACCCAAACATTCCGCGTTTCTGGCAACACCCCTGCCCGTGCTGCTGGCGAAGCTGGGTGTCCAGCGCCTGATCCTTGCCGGCATGGCACTCGATTCCTGCGTTCTGGCCACGGCGCTGGACGCCAATTCGCGTGAATATGAGACTGTCGTCGCATGGGAAGCGACCGCCGCCCTGCCGGATCGACAGAAGCCGGCGCTGCAGCTGCTGCAGCGCTCCGGTGCCGCAAAGGTGCTGGGCATGCGCGATGTCATCGCACTGCTTGATGCATAGCGCCCGGCATCCCCGGGCGCAGATCAGCCCAGATGAGGCTGCACCACCGCGCTCAGGTGATCCATGGCAGCCCAGGGGCTACCTTCGCGGCCTGCCCGCCTGACGAAGCCCCGCCAGTCTGCATATGCCGCCTGGCTCAACTCGTCTGAATCGGCAGGCAGCAGCCGCATGGACCAATACGGGAACATCCGGCGACCTACGCGACCGCGCGCCAGCTCGACGATTTCGCGATGGCTGCTGGCACCCAGAATGCGCGAATAGGCCACGCCCAAAGCATCTTCCGGGCCTTCGATGTACTGCAGAAAGCGCTGCCCATCGAACAGCAGCACGCCGGTGATCCCAGCATCATGATTGAATCGGGCCGCGTCCTCGACCATCGCGGTCAGGCGCTGTGGATCAAGACCGGGGAGTGCCTCGCTGGCGTAGGCGATTGCGCGGTTTGCCATGGTGCTTGCGGATGGGTTTGTCTGCAAGGAAATGTACGGATCCCGCGTCAAGGCCGGGTCTTTGCGTGGCTCCTTTGCTGTGAAACCGCAGCCGTCACGCAATCTGTACCGTTCATGTTTACTCTGTGAGGAGATACTCAACAGGTCTTCACATGCAGCGTTGCGATCTACCGGTGTCCTCTCCCGATTCCCAAGCGTACCGCCTGCTGCAGGACAGCGCCTGGGTGCACGCGGGTTTGGCTGAATCAGCGCCCGCAGAACTCCGCACCGTGTTGACGATGATCCTCGACTGCCCCGAGCCGCTGTGGATCGCGTGGGGGCCGGACAACCTGTTCTACTTCAACGACGCTTTCTCGCCCTGGATGGGAAACAAGCTGGACGGTGCCATGGCCAGCCCGGTCAGGGTTGTCTGGCACGACGTCTGGGATGAGTTGGGCGGCGCGATTGCCGATGCCATGGCCGGTACCCATCGCAGCTTCCGCAACCTGCGCGTGTTCATGAATCGCGATGGCACGCGGCGGGAGACCTTCTGGACGTTCTCATACTCGCCCATCCGCATCGCTGACGGCAGCGTCGGCGGGATTCTGTGCGTGGTCAGCGACCAGACCGAGTTCGTCTCCGAACGCACTGAGCACTCACGGCAGGTGGAAGCCATCAGCGAGGAGGCGCGGCTGGCCCATGCCGAACTGGTGAGGGCGCGCGAGCAGCTGCGGCAATCGCAGAAGCTGGAAGCGATTGGCCAGTTGACCGGCGGTGTCGCCCACGATTTCAACAATCTTCTGCAGGTCATCACCGGTTCGGTGGACATGCTGCGTTACGGCAGCCCTCGCGACGAGAGGCAGAATCGCCATATCGAGGCCATCGGTGCAGCGGCCGACCGCGCCACCAGCCTGGTGTCCCATCTGCTGTCGTTCTCGCGCAGGCAGACTTTGTCACCGGAAGTATTCGACCTCTGTGCGGGCGTTGAAGGACTGGCCGACATCATCCGCACCCTGCTCGGCGGGCGGGTCGCCCTGCAGCTCGAGCTTCCCGACGAACCCTTGCATGTGCTGTTGGACAAGACACAGCTGGACACCGCGCTTATCAACCTGGCGGTAAATGCGCGCGATGCGATTGCCGAGCACGGCACGGTGTGCATCTGCGTGCGGCGGGTGGAGGCGATGCCATCGGTACGGTTCGCGCCACCGCTGAAAGGCACGTTTGCCGCGGTCTCTGTCAGCGATGACGGGTGCGGCATTGAGGCTTCGGTGATTACCCACGTGTTCGATCCGTTCTTCACCACCAAGGGCGTGGGTGAAGGCACCGGACTGGGGCTCAGCCAGGTGTTCGGCTTCGTCAAGCAGTCCGAGGGCGAGGTGGATGTTGAAAGCAGGGTAGGCGAAGGCAGCACCTTCGTGCTCTATCTGCCGTTGACACAGCAGACGCCTGCGGCCGTCGGTATTTATGAGATGCAGTCGCTGCACGACGCCAAGGGGCTGAACGTGCTGGTGGTGGAAGACAACGTGGATGTCGCTGCATTTGCTGTGTCTGCATTGCGCGAGCTCGGCTGCGGCGTCTTCCTTGCCCGAAACGGCAGCGATGCGTTGGCCGAGCTGGAGCAGAACCGTCAGCGCTACCACTCTGTTTTCTCCGACGTGGTCATGCCGGGCATCAGCGGCCTTGAGCTGGCCAAGATGCTTCGCGAGCGCTATCCCGATCTGCACGTAGTGCTGACCAGTGGCTACAGCGAGCTGCTGGCACGCGAGACCGATCACGGCTTCGCGCTGCTGCGAAAGCCCTACACGCTGGGTGATATGGCCCGGGCGATCAGCCCGCCCAGAATGTCCTGTGCGGCGATTGACTCTGCTGGGAATGAAACGGTTTGGCGCACGGTGACGTGAATGCAACGGAACTCCGCAGCGGCTTCAGCGCGCCGCCGGCCCTCCGTTTCGCAGTTGCTCAGCCTCTGCGAGCAACAAGACTGTTCACACGGAACGTTACTTGCCCCCAGATGGCACTATCGCAGCCGGGGGACGGCGGGGAGCGCCTTGGATCTCCGCTTCCAACCAGAAGCTGACGCTCGCGACTTACGCAACTTCTCTCGCATCACTCTTTCGAGGCAGGTAGGCAGCCAAGCCTACCTGCAGACTGGTGCCTTCTACAGAGGAAGGGCAATGAGATGAGCGCCTCCAACCGCAAGACGGCCAGCTTTGGCGTGCCGTGGGAATCGGCTTATGGATACGTCCAGGCCGTACGCGTGAACAATTCGATCTTTGTGTCGGGCCAGCTTTCGCACACGCCGGAGGGCCAGCTGGTAGCGCCGGCCGCATTGGCTGCTGATGGGAAGCCTGCCAACTTCGACACCATGGAGGCGCAGATGAAGCGCACCTATGAGAACGCCGAATTGCTGTTGGCCGAGCTGGGGGCGTCGCTGGCGGATGTGGTGGAAGAAACCCTTTTCGTAATTGATGTTCCGGCCGCGTTCGCCGCCAGCGGAAAGGTCAGGCCAGCCGTTTACGGGCAGACCGTCCCGCAGGTGGCCAGCAACCTCATCGGAGTGTCCGCGCTGGCCTTCCCCGAACAGCTGATCGAAATTGCCTTCCGCGCTGAAGTAAACTCGTAGCATTCCCCCCAGGGAGACGTAGAACTGCAATGGAAAGCCCGTGTGCCGCCAGGCTGCGGGCTTTACTCACGCTGCCGTATCTGCTTCGCTGCTCACGCAAGTGGGCATGGCTGCCCGACTCCAGAGCGACGTCCGCTTCCGGCCAGAAGCGGACATTGGCCTCAGGCCCCTTCAGTGAGGTGACTGGGGAGGCTGCGTCTCCTGCTCAAAGAGAGTACGCAGCTGGAGCTTTAGCCCTAAATCGCTCATATCACAGTCGGAATCAGCCCTCCGCGAGTTGCGAGGGCTGGGCAGACAACCAAGGTGAGGGAGTGGTTTTGAAGAGATTTCAGATTGGAGCATCTTGTGCGCTGACCAAGCGCGTGCTTGGGCTCTCAATGGCGGTAGCTCTGGGCTTGCCGCTGGCAGCAGCGGCAGACCCAGCAGCGGATGGGGCTGCCTCGGCCGACAGTCGCGCGCAAGCGCTGGTCGCGCGGATGACACTGGATGAGAAGATCCAGATGGTCCATAGCTATTTCGGCATGGACAGCGAGAAGCTCAAGCAGCCTAAGGGCGCGCTTGGCTCTGCAGGCTACATCGCTCCGATTGAGCGATTGGGAATCCCGGCCCAGCAGATAGTTGATGCGGGTATGGGCGTGACCAATCCTGGCGGCATCCGCAAGGGTGACTTCGCTACTGCGATGCCTTCTGGTCCGGCCAATGCGTCGACCTGGAACCCGGATCTGGCGTTCGCCAACGGTGCCACGATGGGGCGCGAAGCTTGGCAACAGGGCTTCAACGTGCTGCTGGGAGGCGGCGCAAACCTGCACCGTGATCCTCGCAATGGCCGCAACTTCGAGTATGCCGGCGAAGATCCGCTCCTGGCTGGCGTCATGGCTGGCAACGTGATCAAGGGCGTACAGAGCGAGAAGGTCATCTCCACCCTCAAGCACTTTGCCTTGAATGACATGGAGACCCGGCGCAATTTCCACGATGCACTGCTGGGCGAGAAGGATCTCCACGAGTCCGACCTGCTGGCCTTCAAGATTGCGATCAAGACGGGGCAGCCCGCGTCGGTCATGTGCTCCTATCAGAAGACCAACGGTACATACGGCTGCGAGCATGAGTATCTGCTGGGTGACGTCCTGAAGAAGGAATGGGCCTACCCTGGCTATGTCATGACTGATTGGGGCGGTGGCCATAGTTCGGCAAAGGCAGCCATGGCTGGCCTGGATCAGCAGTCCGCAGGCGAAGTGTTTGACCCTGAGGTCTACTTCGATAAGCCTTTGCGCGCTGACCTGAAGGCCGGCCGAGTGCCGATGTCCCAGCTTGACGACATGGTCAAGCGCATCCTGCGCAGCTTTATCGCCGTTGGCGCGCTGGATCATCCCCCTCAGCGTCAGCCCATCGATGGGCCGGCCGGCGTGGCCACCGCCCAGCGCATCATTGAAGAAGGTGCAGTTCTGCTGAAGAACGAGCGCTCACTGCTTCCCCTGCAGAAGCCCAAGAAGGTGGTGGTGATCGGTGGGCATGCCGACAAGGGTGTTCTGTCCGGCGGCGGATCTTCGCGCATCGACTTCACGATGTTCGGTGGGAACGCTGTGCCGGGTCTGACTCCAACTTCTTGGCCAGGCCCGGTGGTCTACCTTGCCTCTGCACCCTTGGCCGGCTTGAAGCAGGCAATGCCGCAGACGCAGATCGAGTACGTGGATGGCACTGACCCGGTGAAGGCCGCTGAGATGGCAGCGAAGGCTGACGTGGCAGTGGTGTTCGCCACCCAGTGGGCGGCTGAGTCGGTTGATCTGCCGCATATGGATCTGCCCGAGGGCCAGGACCAGCTGATCTCGGCGGTGGCCAAGGCCAATGCAAAGACGGTGGTGGTGCTGGAGACCAACTCTGCGGTCCGCATGCCGTGGCTCAATGAGGTAGGCGCCGTTCTACAGGCTTGGTATCCGGGAGTCGGCGGCGGCGTTGGTATCGCTCGTTTGATCACCGGCGAAGTCTCGCCTTCGGGTCGCCTGCCGATCACCTGGCCGACGGGTCTGGATCAGCTCCCGCGTCCCGTTGTCCCAGGCTTGGGCTTCAACCCGGCCGTTCCTTCTGACGATGTCTTTGACTATCGAATCGAAGGCGCGAATGTGGGCTACAAGTGGTTTGAAGTGAAGGGGATGAAGCCCCTGTATCCCTTCGGCTATGGCCTGAGCTACACAAGCTTTGCCTACGACTCGTTGAAGGTCTCGGCCGATGGCAATCAGGTCACTGCGACGTTCCGGGTACGCAATACCGGAAAGCGCGAGGGCTCTGCAGTACCGCAGATTTACGTACGTATGCCCAGTGGGCACTCGACGCCTGTTCGTCTTGCTGGCTGGTCCAAGGTCAAGCTTGGCGCCGGGCAGACCTCAACGGTTACGGTAAAGGCTGAGCCGCTGACTCTGGCCGACTATGACGTTGCAACCAAGCGCTGGGTGGTTCCCGCCGGGGAGTACACCATTGAGCTTGCCGACTCGGCGACGGATGTTGTTCAGTCGGCCAAGGTCGATCTGAGTCAGTCCTCGCTGAACTGATGACCTGAAGAGAGAGGGGCGCAGATGCGCCCCTCTCTTCTCAATTACGACAGTACGAACCGGGCTGGAATGCCCGTCGTGCAGGATGATGCAATCCAGACGTCAAAGGCGCCTGGCTCAGCTCGGCGTACGCCGTCCACGTCAGTGAATTCGAGCATGGATTCGTTGAGCAGGAAGGCAACTTCGATCGCTTCACCTGGCTTGATGGCAATCTTGTCAAAGCCCTTCAGCTCGCGGACCGGTCGAACCCGGCTGGCCACCCGATCATGGATGTACAGCTGGACCACCTCCTCGATCAGCCGGTCGCCATCGTTGCTGATGCTTGCACTGACTCGGATGGCCGCGCCTCGTTCGAGCACCTCAGAGCTGACTGCTGTCGGGCCATATGTCACCTTGCCGTAGGTCAGGCCGTGACCAAACGGGTACAAGGCTTCGTGGGTGATCTCTCGCCAACGTGTCTTGAACTCCTTCATGTCGGGAAGTTCTGGACGGCCAGTGCGGGTGTGATTGTAGTAGTAAGGCTGTTGGCCGGATTCCTGCGGGAAGGAAATGGGCAGGCGACCGGAAGGACTGTAGTCGCCGAACAGGACGTCAGCCGTAGCATGTCCGGTCTGCGAGCCCAGGAACCAGGTGATCAGCAGAGCGTCGGCATTGCGCACGCCGCCGTGCAGCGCCAAGGCGCGGCCATTGCGAACCAGAGCGACAACGGGCTTGCCAACCTCGGCAATCGCATCTGCAAGCTTCTGCTGTGCAGCGGGCAGGGTGATCTCGATACGCGACTGGGCCTCACCCGAGTACCGCTGCGGCTCACCCAAGGCCAGGATGACCAGGTCGGCTGCCTGAGCCGCTTCGATCGCAGCCTTGATACCACCCTCGATGTCCCCCTCCAGGCTGCAGCCATCAACGAAGTGCAGGTGATCTTCGTTCTCTACTGCTGCACGCAGGCCGTCTTCAAGTGAGACGTAGCGGCTGGCGTCGCCAAACAGCGTCCAGCAGCCCTCAATGTTGTCTCGATCACGCCCAAATGGGCCGATCACCGCAATGCGCTGGCCTGCCTTCTTCAGAGGCAGCACGTTGCCTTCGTTCTTGAGCATGACAATCGAGCGCTTGGCCGATTCACGCGCCAAGGCTTCGTGTTCAGCCTGCTGCTCTGCGGAAATGTCGGGCATGCGCAGTGAACGATAGGGATCGTCCAATAGGCCAATACGTTCCTTCAACTCCAGCATGCGACGCACAGCCTGGTCCAGGCGCCACATCGGAACGGCCCCCTCCCTGACCAGGTCAGGAAGGTGTTCAAGGTAAAGGCCACTCTGCAGACTGAGGTCCAAGCCCGCCATGAAAGCCTTCAGTACGGCGTCCTTCATGTCTTCGGCGTAGCCGTGGGCCACCAGTTCCATCTCTGAGGTGTAGTCGGAGATGGTGATGCCATTGAACTTCCATTCGCCGCGCAGAACATCCAACAACAGCGGCTTGTTCGCGCTGGCCGGAACGCCATTGATGTCGTTGAACGAGCTCATCACGCTGGCAACGCCGGCATCGACGGCGGCTTTGAACGGTGGCAGGTGCACGTCGCGCAGCGTCTGCGGGGCAATGTCGACAGTGTTGTAGTCCAAGCCGGCCAGGCTGGCGCCATAGGCGACGTAGTGCTTGGCCGTGGCCAGCATTGCGTCTTCAGCGGTCAGATCACGTCCCTGGAAACCTTCGACGCGGGCAGCACCGAATCGGCAGGCCACCAACGTGTCCTCGCCAGTGCCCTCGGCACCGCGGCTCCAGCGCTGATCACGTGTTACGTCGATCGCTGGTGCATAGGTCCAGTGGATGGCCGCTGCGGTGGCTTCGATCGCCGTGGCACGCGCAGTACGCCGAGCCAGATCAGGCTCGAAGCTGGCAGTCTCGCCCAAAGGAATAGGGAACACCGTGCTCATGCCGTGGATGACGTCTGCGGCCAGAATTACCGGGATGCCCAGGCGGCTCTCTTCCAGGGCCACGCGCTGCAGCTCGACAGCGCCTGCCTTGCCCTTGCCATTGAACAGCGAGCCGACGTTGCCCTGACGAATCTGCTGCAGGACCTGATCAGCGTTCTGCTCATTGGCAACAGGGTTGATGTCTGGTGCGAACGGCCGAACCATGTCTGCCGTGACGTTGAGCTGTCCAATTTTCTCTTCCAACGTCATCTGCGCCATCAGCGCGTCAATCCGATTACTCATTCCGCCCTCTTGTAAACGATTACATTCGGACAATGAGAGCGGGTGTAGCGCTAAACCTCCACCCTGCCCAAGGTAATGGGGGAAGCTGATGAGGTCCGGACAATCAGGTCATACGGTAGTACCAGCTCGCCCGAAGGTAGTTCGCCCTTGCCCATGAGGTTGGCAAGGATGGCGGCAACTGCGGCGTCGGTCATGGCCCCCGTCGGCTGTGCAGCCACCGTCAGAGGGGGCCACGCTCGCCGGGAGGCGGCGGTATCGTCGAATGCGGCAACGGATAGATCTTCAGGGACCCGAAGTCCGGCTCGCTGGGCCACCCAAAGGACCCCCAGGCCCATGTCATCGTTGCTTGCCAGGATTGCGGTGGGGTGTGGCTGCTCAGCGATCAAGGATTCGGCCGCCTCGCATCCGGATTGGAAGGAGAAGCGGCCTGAGCGAACAAGTGATGGCTCGATGCTCAGGTCATGGCTGGCCATCGCGTCCTGATAGCCAAGCAAACGCTCATGACTGTCGCCGTGATCCATGGGACCGGTGATGAAGGCAATCCGCCTGTGACCAGCCTGGATCAGGTGCGTAGTGAGCTGATTGGCTGCCCCCCGATTGTCTATACGGACGGTCTGCATTCCCTCCAGGGGAGCTGCGCCCGCGATTGCTGCAGCTGGGATCCCGAGACGCTGGAAGTAGTCCGATCCAGAAAGGAGCTCGGCATAGGGGGGAACCAGGAGCAAGCCCTCGGCCCCAGCTTCGATCGCTTCCATGACCAATTGTTCGGCATGGTCGACAGTGGGCAAACGCCCCTCGCGCACGACCAGCTGAGCGCCGACCGTGTTGGCACTGGCCAGGGCGGCGAGCAGCACTTCGGTCAAGAAGGGGGAGCGTACATCGGGGTAGAGAAGGCCAAGCCGGGTGCCAGCGGCACCTGCCAGCCGCCGGGCTGCGACGTTTGGGACGTAGCCAGTGGCCCTGATGGCTTCTTTGACCCTGGAACGGGTCTCTGCGCTGACCTTTCCGCGGCCATTGATCACATTGGACACGGTCATCGTCGACACCCCAACCCGATCCGCTACGGTCTGGAGCGTCACGGCAACGCGGATACGACTGGCGCGACGAGCCGGCATGAAAAGTCCAATCAGGTGAGATTTAGCGCTAAATGAGGCCCAATGTACCGCAAACATGGCCCGATGTAATCGTTTACTCATGGCCGGATCTCTTCCTATCTATCAGCCTTCGTCATGCCGATCGCACCCACTTTCAGCCCCCGAGCTCAGCAGTACGCAACTCGCGCCGCGTTCTTCATCCCTGGATTCGCTTCGGCGATCTGGGCGGTACTGGTGCCGTTTGCCAAGGCCAAGACGGGCGTGGACGACGGCGTCCTTGGGCTGATCCTGCTGTGCCTGGGAGCGGGCTCCCTCACCGCAATGCCTGTGGCCGGCGCCTTGGCGGGTAGGTTCGGTTGCCGACGCGTAATGATTGCCACCGCGATGGTCATCTGCGCCAGCCTGCCGCTTCTGGCAATTGCGGCCAATCCCTGGCTGCTGGGTGCCTGCCTATTCGTATTCGGCGCTGGCATGGGAGCGATGGACTGCGTCATGAACATGCAGGCGGTTGTAGTTGAGCGGGAGTCTGGCCGCGCAATGATGTCCGGGTTCCATGCCTTCTTCAGCATCGGTGGCTTTGTTGGCGCCGCAGTGATGACTGCATTGCTCTCCGCGCACGTAGGGCCGCTGGCGGTGTGCATTGCAGGAAGTGCCGTAATGGCTCTACTGGCCGCAGCGGCGACCTCGCACTGGCGGAGTGAGCCGCTGCATCAGGATGGTCCGATGATCGCCTGGCCTAAAGGCGTCGTTCTCTTCCTGGGCATTTTGGCCTTCATCGTCTTCCTGGCGGAGGGCGCAATGCTCGACTGGAGCGCGGTCTTCCTCGCTGACGTCCGCCAAGTCACACCCTCCATGGCTGGGGTGGGCTATGGCACTTTCGCTCTCACCATGACGGTTACCAGACTTTTCGGTGACTCCGTTGTCGAGCGCCTGGGACGCATTCGTTCCATCGTCGTAGGCGCTCTCTTGGCTACGATAGGCTTCGTCGTACTGACCTGGGTAACACCTTGGCAGGCCTCGTTGGCCGGCTATGTTCTTCTGGGGTTGGGCTGCGCAAACATCGTACCCGCGCTGTTCTCGCTGGCGGGCAACCAGACTCGTATGCCAGAGGGCGTCGCAATCACGGCCGTCACCACGCTCGCTTACTCAGGCGTTCTGGCTGGGCCGGCATTGATTGGACTGGCCGCGCACGGAATCGGACTGATCGGTGCCTTCATGGGCGTCGCCGCGCTGTTGGTGGGTGTCGCGCTGTCTACGCGGTGGCTGAAGGTTTGAGAAAACGGGGGCAGAGCTCGCCGGATTGGCGGGATCTGGCGCAACGACTTCAAGTTGCCTGACCGACTATGTCTGCTTTCGGCCAGAAGCGGACATTGGCGTGTCCGACCGCTATCGACCCTAAGTCAGGCCGCAAGAACCGAGCTTAGTTCCGCTCTTTGATGTTCCAGGATCTAGTCGCCAACACGGACTTAATCCATAGCTCATCATCCGCGCTCGAAGAAGGGCTTTGCAGGAGGAAGCTGACGCGCATACGCTAATCCGCATGACCTACCGGATTCCATAGCATGGGCATTCTTGGACAAACGCTAACCCAGGACGCCGTGCGAACGGCCGATTGGGTGCGTCACGTAGACGGATTAGGCGATTGGCCGACAGGCGCGTCGCAGCACTATACGCATCTGCTCCGCGTTACCCAGGAACTGGATGCGCAAGGCCGTGCCACAGAAGCGGCGATTGTTCGCCTGCTTGCATCGACCGTCTCGATGCGACTGAGCGCCGGCACCGTTAGCAACCTATTCCACCCGCTTTTCCGAATAGGCGACAGAGTAAGCACGTTGATCGAAGACTACGATGCCAACGACGTCGCCTGCCTCCAGGTGCTATCGGAGGCCGTCGAAGATCCTTGGCTCAAGGCCAGGCTCGCCGATGTCGCATGCGTCGCGGGGCAGGGCCTCGGGATGAAGATGTGGCAGTACGGACAGATCGCAGCCAGAGCCTACCTCGATCATTGCGAGCAGGTCATGTGCGGCGAGAACGCTGTTGCCTCACGCGAAGAAATGCAACGCGGTCTTGAGCTTACTTCCACGTATGCAAAGCGCGACGTGGATCTGCACAACAGTTACTGGAGCTTGATCGAAGCTGCTATCCACCACTCGCTCGCGCAGGGCTGGCCGGGTGTCTTTTTCCCACTTTCGGAACTTGTTCGGGGGCGCAACCGAGCGCTAGGGCTGAGACTCGCCCCGGCTTTTGAGGATCACGCAGCCTGCCTTGCCGCGCAAGGTGACGGCTATCACCCCGACAACGCGCAGACCTGTTATGAGATCGCCGCTAGGTTCTGGGAAAGGAATCGAGACGATTCTGCGGCACGGAGGTGTCAGCAGGCGGCCGCCGAGGTTTTGGTTGAACGTGCGCGGCTACCGGCCCAGGCGATGCTGAAGGCGGACTGGTTGGCCGAAGGAATAGCCAAGCTTCGCCAGTACGGCGGAGACCGCGCCAGAATCCGGGACCTGCAGGAAGAGCTCGCTGACGTCCGCAGGACGATCCTGGACGAGATGCACCTTCACGAGTTCCCGATGGATCTCGGGGAATTGATCGAGCACGTGCGCGCGACTGTAATCGGCCCCACCGACCACGAAGGACTAATGCAGTTGGCCTATGGCATTGGGCATGGCGCCACGTACGACAATGTCCGGCAGTCTGTGCTCGACAACAATGCTCGTCATCCGCTCGCCGACTTCTTTGTCCGAATCAGCTACAACGAGAATGGGATTCCTGTCTCCAGGCGGGAATCCTTCGACCGAACGAATGAGGACCACGTCTTTCAGAAGATGATCGAGCAGGTTCGAGAAATCGACGCCACGGTCGCAATGCCTGGCATCTTCGAGGCCATCGACATCTTCAACGAGA
Organism: Stenotrophomonas sp. FW305-3-2-15-E-LB1; assembly: GCF_058787375.1. NCBI lineage: Bacteria > Pseudomonadati > Pseudomonadota > Gammaproteobacteria > Lysobacterales > Lysobacteraceae > Stenotrophomonas > Stenotrophomonas sp. FW305-3-2-15-E-LB1. The sequence goes on along the minus strand of NZ_JBYSZR010000028.1, from coordinate 23,991 downwards.
AGTTCGAGCCGTCCCTAAACAGCCTCTTGCTCTACCTGCATCAGTCCCCGAGCGTTCCCGATGGCCATGAAGACTCGATCGCACGCGGCCTGACAGCAGGATTCAACCATGATTGGTTAGAGGTTGCCGCTTACCTGATTCCGCAGGCCGAGGCGATCGTGCGCAACATCTTCAGGCGTGAAAGAAAGAACACCCTAGTCGACCGCGGCGACGGCACTGAAGAGGAGATGTCCCTCAACCAGCTTCTGGAAAGCGCCCCTGCCGACGAGGTTCTTGGCAAGGATTTCGTTCTCCAGCTGCGTGCGATCCTCACTGAGAAATCTGGCTTCAACCTGCGCAATCTCTACACCCATGGATTGCTTAGCGACGATGCTCTTCACAACGCCGGGTTGTACAACTTGTGGTGGGTTTTGCTTCGTATGGTCTTGTTCGTTCCCTGGGGCCATGAATGGATGCACGGGCGAATAGAGGAAAAGCGGCGAAGTGCAGTCAACGGTCACGATGAAGCGGCTATCGAGGCCAGAGGCGCAGCCCCGTAACGTCCGCTTCGGGTCGGTAGCCGACAGTGGCATCCTTCCCTGCGGTCGATCTGGGCCCGATGTCCGCTTCCGGCCAGAAGTGGACGTTCAAGACTCGGGAACCAAGCCTCCCCGCGGAGCGCGGTTGGGCTTGAATGAACTGTCAGGCGCCAACCTGCGAACCGAAGCCGACAGGAAGCAACCGAACGTCCGTAGACATGCAGATGCCATTTCCCCCGGAAAGTGGCCGTACACCCAAGATGGTGCCCTGCTGCGCGAGCTCTGCCTGGACAATGACGACAGGCTGTTCAGCGCCATCCTCCAGTAGCTGAACTGCGCAGCATGGAAGGGTCATTGGAGCTGGAGTGGAACCACCCTGTACGTAGAAGACGGCAGAGCCGGCCGCAACATCAGCCTCGGTCGCTGGGCGGCCGACCACGCACGGTGTGGCATGCCAATCGGTTGCCGAAATGGGACCCCAAAGTTCAGTCATAGCTGTACTGGCACCCAACTGCCGAGTAGACGGACCCGTGGGTCCGGTCATGCGCGCTAGCCACGATGCACCGAGTTGCGCGCCTCCCCTTGATACAGCTCGATCTTAGGGCGGCCGGGTCCGGCTAACAAGCCAGTCCAGCGGCAGGCTTGGTGGCCGCGCCAATGGCTGCTATGGGTCGGATGCTGCCTTGTCGTGCCCACGACTGTTTTCGGCCAGAAGCGGACATTGGCCTGCTAGCTCTCGGATGGCGGCTTAGCCGCCCCATCAGGCTCTCGGAGCTCGGCTCGGATTTCCTTCGCGAACCGCTTGGCCGATTCTGGCCAACCAAGCTCCATGGCCCCCACGCAGCCCCAGCAATCTCCGCCGCAGTCGGCAGAGAGCAGATCGGCAGAGACATCAAACTTTCGACCGCAAATGTTGCACCGGTTGCTGATCATCGACATGTTCCTCATCAGAGAACCGAGCTGCTAGGGAGACTCACGTCAGCTTCCGGCCAGAAGCGGACACTCAACGCCTGAGCTAAGCCGAGCCGCGAAGCGACTTCGGCTTGAATGAGTTGTCAGGCCCCCGGCGGTGCTAAGGCCAGCTCATCGGCCGAGAAATCGCTAAGCCAAATTGTCTCACCAGACGCACTGACGCACTCAACAACGTATCGGTCGGGCTGGCCGAATCCACGCAGTAAATCTACGACAGCACCTCGGTCCCCAACCTGGGGCAGCGCCTTGTTGATCTTGAATGGATCGTAGAACGTTGGCGGATGCCGAATCTCCGTAACGACCACTGTGGAGTACTGAGAGATCATCTGACGAGGCCTAACTCTGGAATTAAGCCTACCCGCGCAGTGGGCTCGGCTTGAATGAACTGTTAGGCCACAAGCTATGGGAACTTCACTTGCGACCCGTACACGACCTCACCAGCCTGGACTCGCAGCTCAACGTCCGCAAGGCGCTGATAGATCCTGCGCCAGTGCCGCACCCAATGCACCAATAGCGGCAGGCCGAACAGAACGTAGCTGACCGCCGCCAGGAAAATGGCCGCAGAAACCTCTCCAGGGCGTACCCAAAGCCATACCGCGACCACGAAAGCGCTGAAGATGATTCCGCCGGCACCTGCGGCAAGAATTGATCGTAAACGCATGACCGATACGGCCTTGCGGACATCGGAGAGATCATCAAGCGAGATGCGATCAGAGCTGTCCATGCGGCTTGATTACCTTTTAGACGGACCCCGGAGTCCGGTTACACGACTTACCCACAAAGCACCGCATGGCGGGCTCTCCCCATGGTACAGCGCGATCCCTGGTCGGCCGGGTCCGGCTGACAAGCCAGCGTACAACCAGACCCAGCAGACTCGATGGACAAGCTTGGGCTTGGCCAAAGCTTCGATCTCCCCACCTCAGTGCACCGGGCCCAGATTGCTGGGCATGCCCTTGCGCAGCACCGACAGATACCGCAGATACTTGCCAACAAAGATCCCGGTGAACCCACCGGACAACAGCAGATAAGCAGCACTGAAGCTGCCGTTGGCACTCAGCGCAGGCGACACCGCAAGCGCCACCTCGAACCCGTACTTCACCAGGAACGTGACCAGCAGCAGCGGCAGCAGGCTGTAATCCGCGCTGCGCCACAACCGGCCCGTCGCTTCATCCACGGTCAGCGTCGCCCGGCGCAGCAGCACCCAGCCAAGCATTGCACCCGCACAGATGCCGGCGAGCCACTCGCTCCACGCCACCAGCGAACCGCCGTAGCGATGGCTGATCGACCAGATGCCCCACACCGTGAACAGCGCCGGCACGATCGCCAACCTCCGCAGCGAGGTCTGGCCTGGCCGCATGGCCGCGACGCCACGGGTGATGAGGTACGTCAGGATCACCCAGACCCAGATCGGGGTGTGCGCAAGGATGGGCTGCAGCAGGGTCACGGGAGGTCCTTTCAGTGAGTGCCCGCACGGAGGGCGGTGGGTGGCGCTCACTATTGACGGACCGGACGCGCTGAACAAGTGACAGGTGTCAGCGACCGCTTCCTGGCCGGCGGTCGACGTCCTGCATGCCCATGCTGATCGCAGCTACCGCGCCTGAAGCTCTCCCAGGTCCAGATGCCTGGCATATGAGCGCTGGCTGCTGATCTGAACCACGCTGGTCTCGAATCTTTGGCCGTCCCTGCACTGGACGATGAAGTGGTAACCCTTGGGCTCGGGACCGGCTACGACCATCATGGGAACCGAGAACACGCGCCCAACGGGTTTCGACGAAACCACGTTGCCGCTTTCCCCGAGCATGCTCAGCTCGCAACCGAGCGCGCCATCATCACTCTGGCCTGTCGGCACGCTTCCCGAAACGCGCACGACCATATCGCCGCCGAAGGTTGCGCAACCAGAGAGCACAGCCAAACCCGCAATGGTAGCCATCGCATACTTCACTGTCGGCACTCCTGTTTGCCTGCAATGCATGTGTTGAATGCATCCGCGTTTGCATCTGCAGATGCGGCATCACTTCCGGATCTGTTCCCCGGGCGGGGCCATTGCTCATGCACCCCGCAACATAGGCTATTGGAATCAGCGCTTCAAGGCATTACCCAGCGCCTCACCCAGCGCCCCCACCTTGTCCCCATACGGCGCACGCAGCCGCAGGTTCGACGCCCCATCCTTGGCCTGCACCACCACCGCCTTGCGGTGGCTGAACTGACGGAAGCCATGCACGCCGTGGTAGGCGCCCATGCCCGACGCGCCCACGCCACCAAACGGCAGTTCTTCCACTGACGCATGCGTCATCACATCGTTGATGACCAGCGCACCGGACGTGGTCTGCTGGGTAAATGCCGCCTGCCCTTCCGCGGTGTCGCCGAAGTAATAGGCCGCCAACGGGCGCGGATGCGCGTTGATGTAGGCAATCGGCTCTGCGGCAGCAGCGTAGGACATGACAGGCAGCAGCGGCCCGAAGATCTCTTCCTGCATGATGTCCATGTCGTCAGTGGCGTTCAGTACCAGGTGCGGCGCGATCTTGCGGGTGGCCGCATCAAACGCTGGCTCGCCTGCCGGGGCCAGGGAAATGATCGCCGCGCCCTTGTCGGCCGCGTCGGCCAGCAGGCCGACCAGACGGTCGAAGTGGCGCTGGCTGACGATGGAGGTGTAGTCCTCGTTGTCCTGCAGGGTCGGGAAGATGCGGGCCATGAACTGGTGCGCATGCTCCACCAGCGCGGCGCCGCTGCCCTCGGGCACCATGAGGTAATCCGGCGAAAGGCAGATCTGCCCCGCATTGAACGTCTTGATGGTGAGGGTGCGTTCGATGGCGGTCTGAAGGTCTGCATCGGGCGCCACCACCACCGGCGACTTGCCGCCCAGCTCCAGCGTCACCGGCACCAGGTTGTTGGCGGCCGCGCGCATCACATGGCGGCCGACGGCGGTGCTGCCGGTGAACACCAGATGGTCGAACGGCAGTTCGCTGAAGGCCTTGCCCACCTCGGCATCGCCCAGCACCACGCCCAGCTCCATCGGGTCAAAGTAGACCGCGATCAGTTCGGCCAGCAGCTCAGAGGTGGCCGGGGTCAGTTCGGACGGCTTGATGAGCGCCGAGTTGCCTGCCGCGAACACGCCGGCCAGCGGGGCGAAGGCCAGGTTGATCGGGAAATTCCACGGGCTGATGATGCCGACCACGCCCAGCGGCTGGTGTTCGATGCGCGTCTGCATGCCGGCTACCGGGGCCTCCACGTCTTCGCTCTGCATCCACGTGCCCACGTTGGCGGCGGCATGGTTGAGCGTGGCGGCGGTGGTGCCCACGTCCACCAGCAGCGACTGGTAGCGGCTGCGCTGGCCGAAATCCCTGGAAATGGCCTCGGCGATGCGCTCGCGCTGCTCCAGCAGCAGCCTGGCGGCGCGCTGCAGGCGGTCGCGGCGCTGCTCGAGCGTGGCCGGGCCCTGGGCAATCTGATGGGCGCGCATGGCCCGCAGGATCGTGTTCAGTTCAGTGGCGTGGGTGCTGGTATCCATCTGGGGCAGCCTCTTGGAAGACGTGGGGGAGGACGCGAAACCCCTTGCAGCACAGGGGTTTTCGCCATGGAGTGAAGGCTACGCCCCCTGCCCGACCCCGGCCAACGAGGCTTTCGATGAAGGGTCATAAATAATGTTATGGTCCGCCCCATGTCGCTATCCCGCCTGCGCACCTTCATCGAGGTCTACCGCCAGCGGTCGATCAGTGGCGCCGCGCGCCGCCTCAACCTGACCCAGCCTGCGGTGTCCCAACACATCGCCGGCCTGGAAGCCTCGCTTGGCCGCACCCTGTTCCATCGCCTGCCCAGCGGCGTAGACCCCACGCCGGCCGCCGACGAACTGGCGGCCGATGTGGGCGACAAGCTGGACCAGGCCGAGGCCGCACTGGCCGCTGCGCGCACCCGTTCTGATGAAGTGGCCGGCGCGCTGCATATCGTCGGGCACGCGGATTTCCTGGCCGAAGTGGTGGCCGCCGAACTGGTGCCGCTTATCAAGGTGGGCATGCGCGTGCGGCTGCAGACCGGCAGCACCAGCGTGGTCTGCCAGATGCTGCTGGATGGCTCGTGCGACCTGGGCATTACGGTTTACCCGCCGGAAGATGATCGGCTGCGCTGCGAGACGGTGCGGCAGGAGCCGCTGCTGGCGGTGGCTGCACCGGAAGTCGCGCAGCGTATCGCCGCGCGTGCGGATTGCGGTGCGGCGTTGTGCGAGGAGCCGTTGCTGGCCTACAGCCTGGATCGGCCGCTGGTGGATGCGTGGCTGCAGTTCAACCAGCAGGATGTGCGCCCGCCGCTGCCTGCGCTGCTGGGACAGGATCTGCGTGGGCTGCAGCGGCCGCTGCAATTGGGGGTGGGCTGGACGGTGCTGCCGCACTATCTGTGTGCGGATGCGTTGAAGCGCGGGACGCTGGTGGAGATTGAAGGGCCTGTGGGACGTGCGAGGCTGGATTATTACTTGATGTGGACGGCGGCGGGGCTGAGGCAGCCGCGGGTGGCGCATGCTAGGCAGGCTTTGCTTTGGAGGTTGCGGTCGGCTGTGGGAGAAGAAACGAAGGACGTTTGACGCCGGGTGACTGGCGGGATCAGGAAAACTATCGCGCTCTCATTTTCACTTGGAGGCAAGACGAAATGGCATTCCGAAGGATCCACTCCGCTCGTTCGACCATGGCCACGATGGCTAGAGCAGGTCGGATGCTCGCCCTAGTGTTTCTGACGGCAGCTTCCATGGGTTGTAGCGCTTCTACAGGAGACGAAGGCGCCAGCAGCAAGTTCGCACCTTTGGAGATTTCGGGCGTACGTCCTGGCGCAACCATGGATGCGATTGTCAGTCAACTTGGCAAGCCTTCGAAGAGAAGAGCATCAGATGGATTCATTGTGAGTTCGTTTGACTACCCGGAACTCACTGTTGGGTTTGATGAGTCTCGAACAGTCGCGCTGATCGAATCACGATCCTCAACTGCATGCTTGCTTACGAAGGTATGCCCTGGTGGAAAGACTGAAGAAATCATCGAGCAGATCAAAACAGGTGGGTACAGCTACCAGCACCAAGGCGAGAGACTGATCTTAAATGGCGACGGTTGTTGGGGAGGCGTCCACCTGTCCGGAGGAGTCGCAGAAAGCGTGATCATCCGCTGTTCACCATGAAATCAATTAAGTAAAAATTGACCCCCAGAATGGCGCGATATGGAGACGCTTCAAGAGCTTGCTGCCACTAAATCAGCACACTCCGCCGTCATTGCCCAGGAAATTGATGGGGCGTTCCAGCTACTCCAGCACATGACTCATGAGATCATTCGATCAGTCCTTGACATCAAAATTGATCATTAACGCGATGTAGAAAAGGATCCGATGAACTGGAGCTCGCTATTTCGCCGTGACGACCTGCGCAACAATTGCACCGACGGACAGAGCGAGAGCGATCAGCGACACCCCGAGCGACCATGCGAACTTCGAATGCTCTTGCTCCTGAGCAGCAAGCACCGCGGTCAAATATGGAAGATTCACCGCATTTCGAAGCTCTCCCACAGCGGGAGCGAATAGGTGCACAGAAGTGTTTTCGCCAGTCTTATATCGATACTTATAATCGATATGGTAGTACAGATAGCCAAACAAGATATTCCTATCGCAACCAAGCTTCTGCGCCACTGCATCAATGTCGATGGCGATCATTGTCTTGCCCAAGCTTGGACCTTTGACTGGAAATGCACCCTCGTACATGTCGAAGATACAACGAAGGACCTGCCGCTCGGTTGGTACGGAATTTGCCATATTGGCTGCCACCTGTGCTAGGCCAGACCGCAAAGCGGCATCGGCTCAAATTGATTTTTGGTCGTCAACAACGATTGACTGAGAGCGCCGCGCGTAGACCGGTCGAAATGGGTCCGAAGTATCGGTCGCGATCTTGTACGTGAACTCCAGAACCGTTCCTCTCAAGCGGATATCGAACGAACGGATACCTACAAAGAATGGATTATGGCCCAAGTGAATAATTGGACAGAAGCGTTCCTGCAAGGGCTCCAGCGGATAGCTGCTTGGCGACTTCTTGAAGGCAAGTCGATCCTCAATAGTTCCATACTTATCTACATATAGCTGCCTCATGAACTGCACCACAAACTTCTGGTTACTACGAGGTGAAAGCAACGACAACAAGCGCTTTTCCCCGGACGGATAACGGTCTTCAAAGATGACCCAGCCAGAACCATGTTTCATAGATTGCCAGCTACGGTTTGAACCCAGTTTGGGTCGGTCTACGGATTGTGTGGTGGCAACTCCCGCTGGTCAATCGCAATTCCCCTAGCATAGTCAATTGCCCACTTTGATCCCGACCTCTTCGCTGCGTTGGATCAATGGGGCTACCCAGGGCAGTGAGACAGGTCCGGGAAGAGCTGGACAACAGCCCAGTCGACAACAACAGGCGTCGAATTTAACCAGCCCGCCATGCCGGCGATTCAGTTAGTCTAAGCCCGCTGGGCATGCAGCTTGCCGTGGCCCGTGCCGATCCGAACTCGCAGACTCGGTACGGTAGGAATTTGGCCGCCTTTGCTAATAGGAGCGTCTGCGCCCCAGCAAGAACGATCAGGACTACCGCAGATGAAATCTCGGCGCAGGTAAGGAGAAAGGGGAATGGAACGGCTCCAGGCAGACCAATCAAACGTCCAGCCAAATGCCCACATAGGTCTATAGCGACCACGCCCCATCTTACGACTCCCTGCTAGTCCTCCCAGCGATCTTCGCTATAGGCCAAGAACAGCAGCTCAACTCCAGCAAACCGCTGACACCAAGCGCCACCACTAGGCTTTCATCGCCTAACGGGCTGCCTCGATAAGGCATTGGGTTTAGTAGATAACAAATATGACCTTGCGACGGCTACTGAATCGCTGCAATCTCACCGTTTTCGAACCAATCGCTTCCCCTGATTCTGTTTAGCGCAGATGCGGGGTCAGAAGACCAAAGAACGAGGGCCAGCGACTCTTGGGCCCGGCTGCAGGTGACGTACAGGAGGCGCAATGTCCGGTCGATGGTCGTCTCCTTTCCTTTCCCTACATTCTCCATATCCGATTTACTGAGCTTGACGCCCCCGAAAATTTTGTCATACGAAATCAAATTGCCACCCGCTAGCTTATCGTCCATCACGACCATGACGTGAAGGAACTCTGAGCCTTTAACCACTTGGTGGGTGGCAAGCTCAGAATTTCCCGCGAGATAAGTGCGGTATTTCGTCAGTTGACTCCATGGGGTTGCGAACAGCGCACACCACCCCCTACGCATGCGGTCCTTCTTTGACTCATCCTCGCCTCTGGCCGGAACTGGCGGCGCAGGAGATTTGTCATCAAAGGCCTCCGAAAGACGATGGTCGACCTCAAACAGGTTTGCGCGCAGGACGGGCGCGAGAACTTCTTCAACTGTAGCTTCAGGATTCCTGCTGGCAGCAGCGAAGGCAGAGATGGCTTGAAGCATCTCATCGGAACGCTTCGCGCGCTTGACCCCGTCCTCCGGCATGTTTTCGAGACGCCCGAAGCAGCGAAACACCTCGGTGGCCTTGAACTCGTCCAGGGCACCATCGGCACCGACACAGGCCTCCAACTGCGCGAGTTCATTTAAAAGCATCTGTACAGCGGAAGGTCCCTTGTTCTCACCACTCCCTGTCGGTGCGGCCGAATTTGCATCGATCAAAGCCATCGCACTGTATGCGTCAAGAAATGAACCACGAGTTGCGACGAGCTTGTGCTCCAGGGCTAGCAGCTGATATCGACCGCGAGCCCAGGCATCAGACCCGATCGCTTGACGCATCTGGTCTGCGCACCAGTGTTCGCCGGCGACTTTGTCCTCCGGCGAGAGTGATGTGTCGCCGACAAAGATCCTGACTAGCCCCCCATTCTTCTCAGCTCGCGGATGCTGCTCGACGCCATCGGCGGGCTGTGTGCGGCCCTCGAGCTCAGCTTCCCATATTCTGTTGATGAGCGTGACGATTCGACGTTGGCTGCGATGATTCATCTGCAGCTCTGGAGTCGCCCAACTCTTCGGAACTAGGCTTGGGAGGTCCGAATGACCGTCGGTATAGATGCGCTGCCTATGATCACCAAGCAATCCAAGGGTAAGGCCGGTATCCCTTGGCTCCGCGAAGCACATCAAAGCATCCAGCATCCCCTTCATGGTGTCTTGCGACTCATCGATGAGAATGATGGGGTGGCGATCCTTCAGGATGGTCTGCAGAGTAGGCCTGTTCCGCAGCAGCCAGGCTGTTGCGTCCAACACATGCTTGTGGGCAAGCGCCCCTGCACCGTGCGTCTCGCGATCAGGGTTGTAGATGAAAACCTCGGTCAGCTTGAATGCCTCGATGTCTTCCCTGATTTCATCCAAGTGCCGCTGCTTCGCTGGCGTGATTCCCCTCGGCTTGGCCGCCGCATCTGCCGTTTCCTTTTCGAGTTGGGCTTCCTTGATAGCGACGAGCGCCTCACGGATGTCATCGTTGAATCCACTGATGAGTTCCCAGCAGAATGCGTGGATTGTGGAGACGCCCACCAAGTCGTTGTCTCCGAGACGCCCATTGATGACCGCGACAGCGTTCTTAGTGTATGTGACCACACGTATAGAGCGGCCATACATCCGCAATCGCCGGGCAAGTTCCCCACCCTTTTCGTGCTGCGTAACACCCGTCATTCGACGCAAAACCTCCACCAGAGTCCGGGTCTTTCCGGACCCAGCACCGGCAAACAGGAAGTAGCTGCGCGGAGGCTCCTCTGTGAGATAGCCACAGATCTCCTCGACAACTCCAGAGTCACGCTCATTGTCGGCGAGTGTGGCGACTTCGTTCATACCAGCGGCTCCTTGCCAGGCTCGAGCTGCGCCTGTAGCCAGGCTAGTGCATCTGCGATGTACTTCGGGCAGGCAACTGGCTCGTCAGAGGACAGCTTCTCGAAGATGCTTGCGGCAAACTCACCTTTGTTGAGCGAGCCGTGCATTACCTTGTGGAGCGTCGCGACCGTCTCACCAACGCTCCCAGCATCGGCCACTGCTTTTGCTACAGAGCCAAGAGCTCCGGTTGGCGGCTCGACCTCCACGCCATCATCATCAAGCTGCTCTTCCATGAGGCCCTTGAACCAATTCATGTTCGTAAGAACTAGAGAGTCTTCAAAGGAGCTGGGCCAGCTGCCATCAGCTTCAGCAACCGGCAACTGCCAAGCGAATCGCACTAGGCAATCTTCCGTCTGACTCCAAACCAACTGAGCATCGGTCGGATTTCTGAAATCATCGAGCTTCTGGAGCTTGGGATGCCAGCCACGGAGTGTCGGATTGCCACACTGGAGGCCGGCTTGACCGCTATTCGCAACCGCGACCAACCTCTTGGTCGGCTCTCCGTTCTTCTTGATTTTTCCGTCTTGTTCCTCGCAAGGATCGACGTCGGTAATGATGACGGTCGGAATCCGGAGTTTTTCGACGAGTGGCTTCAGCCGGTGGGCATGGCTCCCTCCGATATCAAGGAAGGACACATACCGGTTGCTCAGCCCCTTGAAATCCCGCTCGATGAAAAGAGGGACGAGCATGCGCTCAGCGACACCTTCCACAAAAATGGCGGCGTTGGCGAATAGGAGGTCGGTGTGCTGGACGCGGAAGTACCGCTCCGCAAACTGACGTGTCCTCTTGTCATCACCAAAGACCTGCCCAAGATTCACGACCTCGGTCGTTGGCATTGGGCTCGCCGCGCTCTTTGCAATGCGTCTTACATACCGGAGACGATCAAAGTCCTCGGCGTGCGCTAGATGACTCGAGTGGGTACTGATCAGTAGCTGACTCTTGAGCGCTGAAGCGTCTGCCCCCGTCGGGCTTATTAGCTTGTGCGCCTTATTAGGAAATATGCGCTGTACTTGGACATGGAGGTGCGCCTCAGGCTCTTCAATCATCACAAGGTGGACCGGCGCAGGGGAGCCTTTTTCCGGCTTTAGCCGGGCGGCCTTGAATGACACCAGCTGGTAGCTGAGGGACTGAAGGTTCTGATACCCGAGTCCGATGGAATGCTCAGGAAGGAGTTCTTCGAGCGAATCCTTCTGCATGCTGTACTGGACCGCAGTTCCATGGTCTAGGAGGTCACCCGTCTGGATGCGAGTGCGAAAACGAATTTCTTGAGGATCATGCAACCCTGGGTAGCCAAGCTCCTTCACCTCCTCAACTGAGTCGGCAATTGCTTCGTGGATCTTCTTGTCGAGATCCCTCTGCGCCTCCGCTACCGCCTTGATGAGGTCCGCTCGATGCCCATGCCCCGTGCTGGCGACGTTCAAGTGCTGACGGGCGAACTTGAGGAGCTGGTTGGAGAACATTCCAACTCGATGTGGGCCAGATGCGGACCGCGAATCAGCTTCCTCACCGCCCAGCCCACGCTGAGCAGCTACGAAGTCTACCCGCATCACTTTGGACAGATGCTTCCGTTCGATCTGACTTGCGTTAACAGCAAGCGTCTGGCTGACGTAGGTCTTGAAGCCAGTTATTGGGTTGTTCTCTGCATCTAGCTTATATGCACGGACCTGGCCGAGTTTCGAAGGTTCACGGAGCCAGAAGTCCAAGAGGTCTATGGGCCATGCCAACGAGTCAGCACCCATTTCCCTCACTGGTTCACGCGCCGTACGATATGTCCAGGCGAGTTGCTTAAGCTCTTCAACGGTCGACGCCGGTTCCAAGCGCAGCCGGACACCAACGGCACCTCCCTTCCAACTGAACTTGGAAAGGAATGGTGCGACGTAGTGGTACATGCCCGCCGCCGCATCGAACCAGAGATCCAAGGTGGGCATGGTCGAGAGAAGGGTCTGAAGCTGCTGCTCCCACTGTTCCTCGTCTCCTGGCACGGTTAGAGGGTCTTCCGCCAAGGCTTCCCATGCTTTTCCAAGAGCTCGCAGTTTGGGCCACTGCGAGAGGCTTATGTCAAAGGAGCCGAAAGGGGAGCCGTCCGCGAGGAAATGACGGAGAGCGGCGAGCACTGAGGTCTTCCCGCTGTTGTTCGCTCCGACCAGAATAGTGGTCTTCTTGTTGACGTCCAGTTGAACCTTGCCGAGGCGCCGGAACTGACAAAGCTCCACAAATCGAAGTGTGATGCCTCCGGAAACCGAATTGAGGGAACCCGCGTCTGGCATTGAGGCACCTTTTAATCTGAGCTAATCGAGGGGTCACAAATATTAAATTCCCTAAGCCCCCGGGAAGCGAGGCCTCATGTCACCAATAGTGGCGAGAGGCTGACTATCGTTTATAGCTATATTTCCGCACAAATCGCTCACCAAACTATGCCACGGACTGGCACCGGGGAGGCGAGAGAGCGGGAATAGTAGACTCCATTCGATGCGAGGGATTTTTTTATCTATTCGGCTGATAGATCATTCTTTCAACCAACCGCAGACGGCAAGACGGACAGCCGCATTACAAGTACACCAGACACAAATTAAGGGCCCCAACATTTATATTTAAACTGAATATTGGAATTAATTTCCAAGCTTCAATCTCTCTACTTCTTGGGCTTTGGGGGTGCTGGAGACGGAGGCGTGCGTGGCGTCGCGGCCTGCTGTCCACGCGCAGGATTGTTTGGGTTGGATCCTTTGGAATCGTTCGCGTAGGTAGATCCGGCTCGACCCGGCTTATTTGGGTTGGACATCTATTCCTCCTTCTCTCATGAACTCGACGAATTCGATCTCAGTAACGCTGACAAGCATGCTGTCAATCTGAGGCAGCTCAATATAGGATCCGTCGTCATGCCACACGGGATCCTGCAGCAAGAGCTGTCCGGCTGATGGGCTAACAGGCCATTCTTTTGGCCATCCTTGCAGGCGACGTCCATCCTTGAAATTGAGAATTACTGGCCGCTTCAAGGAAGAAAACGCGCAGAACCACTCTGACGGGTGTGAAGTGCGCAACGTGAGACCCCAGCGGTCCCTGAGCCACCTGTGGGGTATGTCCTTATTAGCGCACACAGCGACGCACGCACCTACGAGCAATGCGACGACGAGAGATGCCACCAGCCTTGCATCCCTATTCCATGGGAGCAGTGGATAGCATTCTCCAATCCATATCAGGCACCACTTTAGGAGTGGGAGGATTGCCTGAACAACGAATGTGAAGATCAGGGCTTCAACAACCCGCTCCAGCTTTTCGGGGCGGGAATGAGAAGTGAGTCCGTAAAAGACCCAAGCCGCAACAAAGCCTGGCAGTAGAAACACTAAAAGCGAGATTACGCTGGCTGAAAGCTCAGGAACTCCATCCATCTGAGGGCGCCGCTCCTTTTCCGCCTAAATGTGACATTCGTCGCGTTATTTCCTCCCAGCATTTTTATCACGCCGCCCGTCTGCAGCGCAACGCTGCTAAGAAGGATTGGTGGAGCGAAACTGCTGCGTCCGAGTTGAATCACGGACTTCCGCAGAGGGTGGCGGGACGATACCGGCTTGTACTCAGGCCATAAGCGGACTCAACACCAGAGATCGCGCAACTTAGCCTGCTTCCGCTGACTGACGCGCTCCAAAATGCGCATGTCGCATTTGCCCTGCTCAGGCTCAGATAACTGCACTACCTGACGCCAATAGCCCTACGCCCCCGAAAGCCCCGGCCCGTGTGCCTCTCGCACCAGCGATCGCCCATGCGACAATGCCAAAAGCGTCATGGGTTTTGGCGGCATTGACCCCATCCCTTGCCATTCCCAACTACATCCAGCAACTCTGGCACCGCCACCGAAAACGGGTGGCCGGGACTCGAAAACCCGTTGTTGTGATGAAGTTTGCGCTCACCAGTCGGTACCACCTCGCGTGGTGCCGGCTGGTGATCCGTCTGCCGGCTATGGCGGGCGGTGCGTGGGGGCCTTGCGCCCGCCGGCGATCATCACACACCGGTTTTCGAGCCACGCATCGTCCGCCACCTTTATCGGTGGCGGCTTCTGCCTGTTTGCACGGAGCCAGCCATGACCAAGCCGCATTCCCCCTCCCCGCGTCCCCACCAGGACGCCCCCTCTTCCTTCGATTTCAACAGCCTCATCGCCATCCTGCAGAGCATTGGTGCCGGCGCTGCCTCCGATGGCCAGCCCTGGCCCGAGCGCCACCAGGTGCGTGGCCGGCAGATCGCCCTGGCCGATGCCGACTGCGCGCTGGCGGGCCAGCGAATCGTGCAGGAAATCCTGCTGGCGGCCATTCGCGCGCAGCAGAACGGCGACCCTGACGAGTACGTAGGTGACCGCGTGCTGGAGGGGCTGGCGATGGCCGCGCTGGCGCTTACGGCGTTCATCCAGGAACGCGTGCGGCCGGTTGAGTGAGGGCAGGTTGGGCTGCGCCAGGTGCATCCACGGACGCCGTGGATCCACCTGGGTCGCCCGCCAACGGTGGGTCAGAACGCCACCTGCGCTCGCACCCCAACGGTGTTGCCCGAATCAGGCCCTTGGAAGGTGCCCACCTTGTTGTCGGTTTTCCAGTGCACGTAGTTCACCATCAGGCGCGACCAGTTATTGAGGTACCAGTTCATGCCCACTGTCCACGCGGTGCCTTCACCGCCGCGCGCGGCGTCCAGGTAGTCATAGCGGTCGTAGCGTGCGGCCAGTTCAAACGCGCCCCAGCCGCCTTCCTGCACGGGCCGCAGCACGCGGGTGGTACCCCATACGCCAGAGCGACGGCTGAAGCCCGGTCGTTCGCCGGTAATGAGCCAGCCGGCATAGACGGAGGTCGCTTTCTGGTCCACCGCGTCCACCGTGCTCGACTCAATGGTGCGCACGGTCTGTTCGGCAAAGCCCCACAGGCTGCGGTAGACCCCGCCCAGCTCAAGGCCCCAGGCGCGGTTGTCGGTGACATTGGCGATGGAGCTTGCCGACACGCGTACGTTGCCGTTCCAGCCCAGTGCCACGGGCGATGTCTTGTTGATGCTGGTGACATCGGTGCCCAGGTCTTCATACCAGTACCAGCCACCCAGGTGCACAAACCCCTGCTGCCCGCGCACCGGGTTCCAGTGCGCACGCGCGAGGTAGGCGATGGTGTCGCTGGCGGTGCTGTCATTGCCGATGTCATCGCCGGTTACCGCCAGGCTGGCATGCCAGCCCTCGCCGATGACCTTGGTAGTGAGGCCGAGGCCGTAGTAGCCGCTCTGCTGCGCGCCCACAGACGCCACCGCGTTGCGAGACATGAACGGCGTGGTGGTGCCGCTGCTGCCGCCATCCAGGCCACGGTCCTTCAGTTTGTTGCCCAGGTAGACCTCGGTGGGCAGCGTTCCCAGCCGGGTATCCCAGGACAGGTAAGTGTCTTTCAACGACACCTCGTTGCCGGCAAAGTCGGCATCGATCTTGTAGCCCAAGGGGCCCATCTGGCCCTCTGCGCCCAGGCGGCCACTGGCCAGATCGGTGCCGGTGATGTTGCGCGCGGCGAACCCGGAGGCGTGAGTACTGGTGAAATCCACCAGCACCCGGCCGCGCGGGTGGAAGGTGAACTGTCCATCGCTGCTGCGGAACTCCGGCCCGCCCTTGCGCCAGCGGACATTGCCACTCCCCCCGCCGCCGCCCCCGGTGGCTGCCAGCTGCGCCACCTGCGCCTGCAGCAGTGCCATATCATCCTGCCGCGTGCTGGCGATGGCGACAGAGACCTGTGCCTGCACCGGGTCGGCGGCGGCCGGGGCAGCCCGCTCCAACGCGGCCAGGCGGGCGTTGAGCGCCTCCAGCAATGCCGATTGCTGGCGGAGCTGCTCAGCCTGCTGCTGCACCTGGGCGCGCAGTTCGGCTTCGGTCGTTGCTGGTGCCGCAACAGCATGCGGTGCAGCCAGCGACAGGCAGCCAACGGCAGCCGCAGTGAGCGCGGCACGGTTCAGAACGTTCATTGTTTTCTCCCGAGGGAAGTGAGGGTCGCGCGGCTCAGTCGCCGCTGCCGTCGTCGTCGCGCACAGGCACCACGCCCTGTAATGGCGCGGGCACTGCCGGGCTGATCGGCATCAACGCCTGTGGTGCAACGCCCAGGTAGCCATGGCTGCGGGCCCACGTGGCAAACAGGCGCGGCCATTGGCCCACCAGTGAGCCCGGTGCACCCAGGCCCCAGCTGTGCCCGCCTTTCTCGAACAGGTGCAGCTCGACCGGAAGCCCTGCCGCATGCACGGCCTGGTACAGCGCCAGGCTGTGGCCCACATCCACTGTGTGGTCGTCCACCGCCTGCGCCAGGAAGACCGGAGGCATATCCGTGCGCACGTGGGCTTCCACCGAGTAGGCCTGCTCGGCATCGGCCTGGCTGCCCAGTTCACGCCGCGAGCGGGTCTTGTCCAGCGGCGCGCGCATCGACACCACCGGGTAGATCATGCCGAGGAAATCCGGCCGCGCCGAAAGCTGGTCGGCCGCATCCACGGGCGCGTAAAACGGTGCATCGAAGCGCGTGGCAACTATGCCGGCGAGGTTGCCCCCTGCCGAAAACCCGATCGCACCGATCCGCTGCGGGTCTACGCCCAGCCCGGCGGCGCGGGCACGCAGCAGGCGCATGGCGCGTTGCCCGTCCTGGAACGGTGAGACCGGCGCCCAGCCATCAGCGGGCAAGCGGTAATACACGACTGCGGCGGTCACGCCCAACGATTGCAGCCATTGCGCGGTGGGCGTGGCGGCACTGCCGATCTGGATACGGAAGTATCCGCCACCGCCGAAGATCACCACGGCCGTTCCATTGGGTTTTGCAGGGCGGTAGATCTCCATGCGTGCATCGCTGACGCCAGAGACGGCGCCCTTCGCACTGCCCTCCGCGCCGGTCTTTTCCGGCCCCAGCGCGCGTTGATGCCAGTGGTCCTGCGGCCATAGCGGCACGACCTCGGGCGGGCCTGCGACAGGCTGTGCGCTGGCCTGTACGGCCACAATCGCGCCCAACAACAGACCGGCCCACGGCCAGACGGCGTTTCTCACTTTCTGCTTCATCGTCCCCTCCCAAGGATGCGACAGGCAGTGCGTGGGCATGGATGCCCATGCTGCCGGCCGATTGTCTGCACTTGCAGACGGGAGGGCGATAGCTAATTGGGACTACCGCCTGTGCGGGTGGTCGCCATGGCCACGGGGCAGTTCAACGCCCCTGCGCGGGTGCGACGCTGGGCCTGCGCGCGGCGACAGTCGCCAAGCGGCGGCTGACGAGGCCGTAGAGGTCCTGCAGTTCGACCGCGCGCTCAGGCGTCATGTTGCTGCCGAAGAGGACGCGTGCGAGTGCCGCTTCGTGGGTGTCATCGGGGAAGCGCTCGCGGGCGCGGTAGACGTTCTGGAAGACCAGCCAGGCCAGGCGGAGGCCGCCGCCGGGCAGCGGGCGCACGAGACGCTCGTAGGCCTGCCAGAACTGGTATTCGGCCTGCAGGTCGACCGTCGGCGCCGCGTAGGGCACCGGACGCGGGCGTCCGTGGGCACGCGGGCGGGTGGGCAGGTAGACGGGATCGGGCTGGGCCATGCTGGACAGCATGCCCCAGCAACATTGTGGGAACCTTGCGCTGGTGCCGGAATATCAGTGCAGGTTGTGCAAAGTGTGGTGGTGGAGCCCGCTTTGGTAGATGCAAACCTTGGTTGGCAGGGTTCTCCCGGCGCCGGAGGCATTCCGCCGGGCATGGCCCGGCGCTACCGGGGTGCGCGGGGAGCATCCACGCATGGCGTGGATCTACTGGGGCAGAGTCCTCCGCATTCGCGGAGGGATCCGACCCCGGGTAATGCGTGTGCCGTTTTGGTAGATGCCAACCTTGGTTGGCAGGGTTTTCCCGGCGCCGGAGGCATTCCGCCGGGCATGGCCCGGCGCTACCGGGGTGCGCGGAGAGCATCCACGCATGGCGTGGATCTACTGGGGTAGAGCCCTCCGCATTCGCGGAGAGATCCGACCCTGGGTAATGCGTGTGCCGCTTTGGTAGATGCCAACCTTGGTTGGCAGGGTTTTCCCGGCGCCGGAGGCATTCCGCCGGGCATGGCCCGGCGCTACCG
>NZ_JBYSZR010000028.1:0-5479 GCF_058787375.1 Stenotrophomonas sp. FW305-3-2-15-E-LB1 | reverse complement strand
CGGGGTGCGCGGAGAGCATCCACGCATGGCGTGGATCTACTTAGAAGGTCATTGCGGTACTGAACATCACCTGCCGTGGGGCGCTGCGCTGCAGCGTCTGGTAATCGCCCGAGAACGAGGAACCGGCAATCGTGGCGGTGCCGATGTTGTTGCGGTTGAACAGGTTGCTCACATCCAGCCGCAGTTCCAACCCGGGCAGCACACTGCCCTCGCCCAGCGTGTATGCGGCGTAGGTGTTCACCTGCCAGAACGTGGGCACGCGGATATCGTTCTCGTACGTAAAGGGCTGGCGCAGGTAGGAGGTGCTGGTGGCACCCAAGCGCCAATTGCCAAGATGCGCGGACAGATCGCTCACCAGCGAAACCTGCGGATACCCCGGCTGGGCGTTGCCCTTGATCGGGTACACGGTATCGCCCACCACGAAATCACTGCCGTAGTACGAACGGGCCACGGCCACGCCCTGGTAGAACTGCACGCGATCGGTGATGTCCGCAGTAATGCCCAGATCGGCGCCAATCACGTGCATCTTCGGCATCAGCCGCACGGTGTTGATCTGCGCGAACTGTGTGCCGATGGCCGCTGACAGCAACCGGTTGCGGATATCGCTGTAGAACACATCGCCGGTCAGCGTCAGCCGCTCGAAGCGATGCGTTGCGCCCACGGTGAAGTTCCAGTTCTTCTCCGGCCGCAGCGTGCCGGCCACGCGGTCGAACTCGTCCTGGTCGCTGATGGTCCACGCCGATGCGGTATAGCCGATGTTGCCGCGCTGGGCCACGCGGTAGCCGTTCATGGTGTTGGCCACGTCGATGAAGGCATCGGTGGCGTCGCTTGGGCTCCAGAACAGCGAGACGTGCGGCAGGACGTTGTCCTTGGCGCGCAGCGCGCCGTATACCGGTCGGTCCACGGCATCGCCGAGGCCGCCGCCTTCGGTGCGGAAATCCACGGCCTTGAAGCCCACGCCCAGCTTCAGCGTGTCGCTCAACGCGATGTCATCGTGCAGGTAGAACTGCTGCGAGCGGGTGACCCATCGCGAGGCGTTGTCGGTGAGGAAGGCCGGGCCATGCACATCGAACGGGCCGGTGGCCTTCAGCGGTTTGCCCTGCCCCAGCAGCGGTTGCTGGTACCAGTCGGTACGGGCAGCGGCCTTGCTCTTCTCCTGCCAGAAGCCCGCGCTAATGATGTGCGCGCCAACCTCGAACTGCAGGTTGGCCATGCCACCGAGGCGGTTCACGCGCGGCGTCTGCACCTGTTCAGAGAACGGCGCGCCGTTGGGCGACGGCACGGTGGGGTCGGTCAGCGTGGCCTGGGTGTGGCTGTTGGCGTTGTACAGCTGCACGTTGCCGCTGAGTGCGGGCGTGATCTGGAAACGGTGGTTGATGGACGCCACGCGGTCGCGGGTGACCTGGCCGGTCTGGTAGGGAATCAGTTCGGACAGCTCGCCGCAGGTATAGGCACCGCAGGATTCATCGGCATTCTCCGGCGAGGCCACGTAGTACGCCCAGGCGTAATCGGGGTAGAAGCTGTCGGCCTTCCAGCCCAGCTTGCGGATCATGTCGAAGGAGATGTTGTTGTAGCCCCAGACCTTGGCCTTGCTGTCGGAGGCGAAGACGGTGAAATCACCCCAGTCCACCTCCTGCTGCGCCTTCAGGTTGCCGCGCAGGAAATCCTGCGTGCCTGCGCCTTGGTACTTGTCCGCTGAGACGCGCTGCAGGTCGACCAGCACTTTCGGGCCGTGCTCGCCCAGCTGGCCGCTCTGCGCGGATACCGTGGTGACCAGGGTGCGGTTGCTGCCCACGCCCTGCTTGATGCGCAGGCTGGGCGTGTCCTGCAGGTCGCGCAGGCGATATTCCAGGCTGCCACCGTTGGCGCTGCTGGAAAACAAACTGACCGGTGCGCCGCCCGGGCTGACCGTGATCGAACCGATGCCGTCGGGCACGCCCACGTTGACCACGCTGGTGCCGGTAAGCGAGAGGAAGCCGCTGTCATTCAGCGGCACGCCTTCAAAAGTGATGCCCATTTCATTCATGCGGAAGCCGCGCACGAACAGGCTGGTGGCGGAGATATCCAGGCCCAGGCCGTCGGTGGCGGTGTAGCTGGCGCCAGGCACGGCCTTGAGCATGGCCAGGGCGTTGTTGCCGGTGACCATGGCATCAAGGTCGGCGGCGTTGATGATGTAGCGGTTCGGGCCGACCACCTGCGTGGGTGCAACCGCCGCGCCGCGTGGCGTGGCGATGACCTGCAGGGCATTGAGGGTGGTGGGCGCGTCGCTGGTTTCGGCAGCGTAAGCGGGTGCGGCGAGGGCGGCGCTGAGGGCCAGGGCGAGCAGGGTCGTGGGTGGGGTGTTCATGGCCGGATCCAGGTGCAGGGGAATGAAGACGCAGGCGCACGCCCAGCGCGCGGCAGCACCGGATGGCGATGCGGTGGCTGGAATGCGATTGCGTTGAAGAGGGAACGGCGCGTTGCGCGCCGGTCAGGGACAGAGGAAGACGGTCAACTGCCGGGCGATGCGATGAGGTGATTTCGACGGGCGGAAGTGTTGCACTGCCGTGCCGCGCGCACCATTGCACCGTGGTACAGCACGGCTATACGCAGGTATCGTTCTGTCCGGTATCTTCAATTGCCCGACACCCGTTGGCAGGAGCGCCGATGATCCGCTGGACCGCAGGGAGAGCATTCGCCATCGCGTGCCTGATGCTGCTGTGTATGGGCGCTGCGCAGGCGCAGGACAGGGGTGAAGCACGTTCGCCGCAACGCCTGGACGCGTTGATGAATGCGCTGGCCACCACGCCATGGCCGATCAGCCCTGGCCAGCTGCATGCGCTGGGCATCGTCGCGCCGTTTGCACTTGAGAAGGATGCGGGGCTGCGTGCCTACCGCTCCCGGCCAATGCTGACCGGCGCTGACGCCTGAGCAACTCTGTCGGAAACCAAACACTGCGCTTGCTTCGATAGCCGCCTTGCCACCACTACATTACGGAAGGGTGTATGTGCGCTGCGTCAGTGTTTCCACTTTTGCCTGTCAAATCGGCTTGCAGCTGCAATGTAGCTGGCTGACTATGGCCACGGCGGCCGCGCGGACCTATGCGAGGCCTTTCGCACGCGCTGCCATGCAACGCTCCGACGCGATAACTCGACACTTCAAAGGATGAACGTCATGTTGAATGGATTGAAGCCGCTCGCTGTATCTGCACTGTGCCTGCTCGGCCTGTCCGCCTTCGCCGAAACTGCCTCCGCCGCACAATGGGTCGACAGCGGCCGCTCGGCGTACCTTAAACTGAGCTGGTTCGGAAGCTACAACCAGTACACCTGCACAGCCGCCGATACACCGATTCAGGATTTTCCAGGCATCTGCGCCACCGATTCAGCCAGCGGCTGGACCGCCAACTACAGCGCCTCCAGTGGATTGTCCAACGGGCAGGTGAATGCCTGCGGCCATAATCCGTTCCAGCTCGGCTCGGCCTGTTACGGCTTGGCGTATGCAATCAATGGCCAGGTCTTCGCTGGTGGCCTCCCTGCCGCGTGCACCGTCGGCACGCGCGCAGTGGTTACCTCGACCAGCAAGGAAACCGTCGAAATCCAGTACAACGAACTCGACGTCGACTTCATTGAGTCAGCACGAGAGTACGTCTGCCAATAAAGCTGGCTGCGGGACGTCGCCGAGTGCGGCGGCGTCCTGCGTGCCATCGCCTTAACGCAGTACGAACCGTTCGATGGCCTTGGCCACGCCATCTTCGGCATTGGTGGTGGTTTCAAAACGCGCCACCGCCTTCACTGCATCGATGGCATTGCCCATCGCCACGCTGGTGCCGGCAAACTGCAGCATGGTCAGGTCGTTTTCCTGGTCGCCGATGGCCATGACGTTGGCGCGGTCGATGCCCAGGTGCTCGGCCAGCTTCTGCAGGCTGGGCCCCTTGCCGGCGCGGTGGTCGAACACTTCCAGGAAGAACGGAGCGCTCTTCAGCACGGCAAAGCGCTCGGTCAGTTCGGTCGGCAGATGTGCGATGGCCGCGTCCAGCACGTCGGGCTCGTCGATCATCATCAGCTTGATGAAGGACATCGACGGGTCCATGTCTTCCACGCGGCGGTACGACAGCGGCACGTGCGAGAGATGCGAGTCGATGACGGTGTAGCGGCTGATGTCCTGGTTGGGCGTGTACAGGCGCTGGCCGTCGAGGGCCTGGAAGTGCACGCCGATATCGCGCGCGACCTGTTCGCAGTAGCGGAAATCCTCGAAGCTGAGGGGGAATTCGGCCACGTTCTCGCCGGTGCCCAGGCGCCGCACCAGGCCGCCGTTGCAGGCGATGCAGTAGTCGTCGTCACCGTTGATGCCCAGTTCCTGCAGGAACGGCGCCAGGCCGGATACGGGGCGGCCGCTGGTCAGCACGATATGCACGCCCAGCGTGCGCGCCTGGGCGATGGCCGCCTTGGCCCGCTCGGTGAGCTTATGGGCGGGATCCAGCAGGGTGCCATCCATATCAATGGCGACCAGTGCGATGGTCGATTGTCTGCGGCCCATGTCCATCAACGTCCAACCTTGCATGTGGGGACCGCTATTTTAGGTCAGTCGCGCACCTGCCCGCCTCATGCGCGGTTCATACCGCCGGGCGCGGCTGCAGGGATACTCAGCAAGCCTGTGCGCCCCCCACCGCAGGACGGCCCCCATGACCGCCCTACCCTGGAGATCCAGACGCATGACCTACCGCGCCCCCGAGGCTACCGACACCGCACCGCTGGCCGAGCAGATCGAAGACCTGATCCACGGCCTGCCCGGCGAGCAGATCCGCGTGGGCACGCTGCTGCAGGCGCTGGGCGACGAGGGGCTGATGCTGATCGTGATCCTGCTCTCGGCGATCTTCCTGATTCCGGTGTCGATTCCCGGGCTGAGCACGGTGTTCGGTGCGTCCATCCTGCTGATCGGCCTGAGCCGCGTGCGCGACCGCCCGCTGTGGGTACCGCGTCGCCTGGCCGAGCGTGAGGTGGCCACCGAAAAGCTGAAGGCCAACCTGGGCCGCGCCCTGAAGTGGGTGCACCGCATGGAGCGGCTGTCGCAGCCGATGCGGCTGGCGGTGATGGTGCGTTCGAAGAAGATGATGCGGCTGAACAACCTGGCGCTGGTGTTTGCCACGCTGCTGCTGATGGCACCGGCCGGGCCGATTCCCTTCAGCAATACCTTGCCTGCGCTGGCGCTGATGTCGTTCGCGATCGGGTTCATTCAGCGCGATGGCGCGGCGGTGGCGGCCGGTTATGCGTTCGTGGTGGCCACGGTGGTGTACTTCGGCGTGCTGCTGGGTGGCGTGGGGTTTGCAGCGGAATCGGTGTTCAGTGGGCTGCGTGGTGGTACGTCGCCCGCGTAAACGGCGCTGGCCGTTTGTAGAGCCGAGCCCATGCTCGGCTGCGCTTCTTCTGTAGAGCCGAGATCCTATGTTCGTGGTCAAGCCTGCTGGAAGCAGGCTTGACCCACTTTCAACATGGCTGGGTCG
>NZ_JBYSZR010000027.1:40358-65172 GCF_058787375.1 Stenotrophomonas sp. FW305-3-2-15-E-LB1 | reverse complement strand
GCGCCGGGCCGTGCCCGGCGACGCGGGGTTTGAGCAGCGTCCGCCGGGCATGGCCCGGCGCTACCGGCGCTAAACGTACGTCCCAGCATGGTTTTTTCCTGCCGGCCCGTGCCCCGCAAGGGGTGCACGGGCGGGGGCAGCGGAGCTAGACTGTCCGCCTTTGCGGCCCTCGGGCCGCCCTGAACGGAAGTGTCCTCCCGCATGAGTTGGCTCAGCAAGTTGATGCCGTCCGGCATCCGCACCGACAACACCCCCAGCAAGAAGCGCAGCGTCCCCGAGGGCCTGTGGGAAAAGTGCAGCAGCTGCGGCAGCGCGCTGTACCGCCCCGAGCTGGAAGAGAACCTGGAGGTCTGCCCGAAGTGCGGTCACCACATGGCGATCCGCGCCCGCGCGCGCCTGGCGGCCCTGTTCGACGCTGACAGCACCACCGAGATCGGTGCGCGCCTGGGCCCGACGGACCTGCTCAAGTTCAAGGACCAGAAGAAGTACAGCGAGCGCATCAAGATCGCGCAGAAGAACACCGGCGAGTACGACGCGCTGATCGCCATGCGCGGCCTGCTCAAGGGCCGTCCGCTGGTGGCGTCGTCCTTCGATTTCGCCTTCATGGGCGGTTCGATGGGTTCGGTGGTCGGCGAGCGCTTCGCCCTGGCCGCTGAAACCGCGGTCGAGATCGGTGCGCCCTACGTGTGCTTCTCCGCCAGCGGCGGCGCGCGCATGCAGGAAGGCCTGTTCTCGCTGATGCAGATGGCCAAGACCTCCGCTGCGCTGGGCAAGCTGCGTGAAGCCGGCCTGCCGTACATCTCGGTGCTGACCCACCCGACCACCGGTGGCGTGTCGGCCTCCTTCGCCATGCTGGGCGACATCAACATCGCCGAGCCGCAGGCGCTGATCGGCTTCGCCGGCCCGCGCGTGATCGAGCAGACCGTGCGCGAGAAGCTGCCTGAAGGCTTCCAGCGCTCCGAGTTCCTGCTGGAACACGGTGCCATCGACCAGATCTGCGACCGCCGTGAAATGCGTGACCGCCTGTCCGACCTGCTGGCCATGCTCGGCCGCCAGCCGGCGCCGGAGGCTGCGTAATGGCAGGCCGCAGGTACTTCGGTACTGACGGCATCCGCGGCCGCGTCGGGCAGAGCCCGATCTCGGCCGACTTCGTGATGCGCCTGGGCAATGCGCTGGGCCGCGTGCTGGTCGACCAGCGCGGCCACGACGGGCGTCGCCCGATCGTGGTGATCGGCAAGGACACGCGCATTTCCGGCTACATGTTCGAAGCCGCACTGGAAGCCGGCCTGGTGGCCGCCGGTGCCGACGTGCAGCTGCTGGGGCCGATGCCGACCCCGGCGGTGGCCTTCCTCACCCGCACCCTGGGCGTGGATGCCGGCGTGGTCATCAGTGCCTCGCACAACCCGCACTACGACAACGGCATCAAGTTCTTCTCCGCCCAGGGCGAGAAGCTTGATGACGCCACCGAGCTGGCGCTGGAAGCAGCGCTGGACGTGCCGTTCACCACGGCCGAGTCGGAAAAGCTGGGCAAGGCGGCGCGCGCGCGCGAAGCGGTCGGCCGCTACATCGAGTTCTGCAAGGCCAGCGTGCCGCGCACCTTCGACCTGCGTGGCGTGCGCCTGGTACTGGACTGCGCCCACGGTGCGACCTACCAGATCGCGCCGCTGCTGTTCCGTGAGCTGGGTGCCGACGTGATCGGCATCGGTGCCGAACCCAACGGCGTCAACATCAACGACGGCGTGGGTTCGACCCACATCGACAACCTGGCGGCCAAGGTGCGCCAGACCGGCGCGGACCTGGGCATTGCCTTCGATGGCGACGGCGACCGCGTGCTGATGGCCGACGACCAGGGCAACCCGGTTGACGGCGACGACCTGCTCTACATCCTGGCCCGTGCGTGGCAGGCCGACGGCCGCCTGCGCGGTCCGGTGGTCGGCACGCTGATGAGCAACTTCGGCCTGGAAAAGGCTCTGGGCGAACTGCAGATCCCGTTCGTGCGCAGCAACGTGGGCGATCGTTACGTGCACCAGGCGCTGGTGGAAGGCGGCGGCGTGCTCGGCGGCGAAGCCTCCGGCCACCTGCTGTGCCTGGACCGCGCAACCACCGGCGACGGCATCGTCAGCGCCCTGCAGGTACTGGTGGCCCTGCGCCGCAGTGGCCAGACCCTGCGCCAGGCCCTGCAGCCGCTGGCCAAGGTGCCGCAGAAGACCGTCAACGTGCGCCTGGGTGATGTCTCGGCCAAGACCACCGTGCAGGCGGACAGCGTGCAGTCGGCGCTGGCCGAAGCACAGCAGGCAGTGGCCGGGCGCGGTCGCGCGTTCCTGCGTCCGTCCGGCACCGAGCCGGTGGTGCGCGTCACTGTCGAAGCCGACGAGGCCGTGCTGATGCAGGACACGCTGGATCGCCTGTCGGCCGCAGTGAAGGCGGCAGCCTCCGCCTGAGGCGGCTGCACTGGGCCCAGACGGAAAACGCCCCGGGAGACCGGGGCGTTTTTGTTTTCCGCAGCGAAGGTCGCGTGATCAGGGCCCCGGCACCATCTTCTTCTGGCGCGCCTTGAAGCCGTTGAAGAACGGCGCGATCAGCGGGTTGTAGCTCTGCGCGATGCGCTTGCGCAGCCAGCTGGCCGGGCGGTTGCGGATCGCGAAGCGGTAGATCCGCTCCGGATCGCCGCCGACCACGTTGCGGCCGAACGGGTGGGTGGTGTGCAGGTAACGGAAGCCGTGCTCGCGGGCCACCTCGACATGATCCTGGTCGAAATCGCCGTAGGGCCAGCACAGTGTGTCGGACACTTCGCCCAGCTTGTCCTGCAGCACCTGTCGCGAGATCGCCAGGTCCTGGCTGATGCCGGCACGGCGCTGTGCGCGGTCCAGGTCATCACGGCGCAGCCAGCGGGTGTGGGTGTGGGTATGGCAGTGCACTTCGAAGGTGCCGGCCTCGATGGCTGCGCGCGCTTCGCTCCAGCGCATCATCACCGTGTCGCTACGGTCGTCCTCGAAGATCGCCGCTTCGCAGCCACGGTGGTCCGGCGTCGCCGGCAGCGTGGCCCCGGCGATGCCGGCATGCGGGCGTACGTCGCCTTCGCGCATCCAGCCGGTCACCACGAACACCACCGCATGCATGCCGTACTTCTGCAGGATCGGGTGCGCGTACACCCAGTTGTCCAGGTAGCCATCATCGAAGGTGATGACGATGGACCGGCGCGGCACCGGCTTGCCGGCAAGGAAGCCCGCGTACTGGTCCAGAGTCAGCGAGGTCCAGCCGTTGTCGGCCAGCCAGGCGATCTGGCTCTCGAAGTTCTCCGGCGAGACGGTGATCATCCCCGGCGAGGGGCTGACGTGGTGGTGCATCAGCACCGGAACAGTTCGCGCATCAGCCATGTCCCAGCTCCTTCAGCCACTGGTGGTAATAGGATTCGGTGGTTTCGCCATGCCCGGCCGGGCTGAAGTCGTGCGCACTGCGCATCCAGTCCCAGCCTGCACGGCCCATCAGCTGCCGTCGCTGCGGATCGTCCACCAGCAGGCGCAGCGCAGCGGTCAGCGCGCCATTGTCGCCCAGCCGGGTGAGGATCGCATTGCTGCCCTCCAGCACCATTTCAGGCACGCCGCCCACCCGCGTGGCCACGATCGGCACGGCCACGTAGGCGGCCTCCAGGAACACCGTGCCGGCGGCCTCCTTGTGCGAGGCGAGGGCGAAGATGTCAAAGCCGGTCATCAGGCGGCAGGCGCTGTCACGGTAGCCGAGCAGGTGTACCTGCTGCTGCAGGCCATGTTCTTCGCGCATCGCCAGCAGGCGCTGCATGACCGCCTCGCCATTGCCCACCACCACCAGGTGCAGTCGCGGGTTGGCCTTGCACAGCGGCGCGATCGCGCGCAGCAGGTCGGCATGGCCCTTCGGCTCGCGCAGCACGGCCACGCACCCGACCACGATGTCCTCGTCGCTGAAGCCGAGTTCGGCACGGACCTCGGCGCGCACGTCCTGCAGGCACTGCCATGGGTCTTCCTTGCGCATGTCGGTCCAGCGCGGCGGTACCGCGATGGGCGGCACGATGCCGATGCTCCCGCCAGCGATGCCGCGCTCGGCCAGCAGCTGCTTGACGAACCGGCTCACGGTAATGATCCGGTGCGGCAGCCCGGTATAGGTCAGCAGCGAATTGACCGGGCTCATCAGGTGGCGCGAGCGCACCACCAGCGGCGTTCCGCCCAGGCGTGCGCCAGCAGCGGCGATCAGCGTGTCGCGCCGGCTGGTGGTGTTGACCACGTCGTAGCGCTCGCGGCGAACCAGGCGCGAGACCGACCAGATGCCGCGCATCAGCCGGGCCATGCCACCCATGCGCAGGGTGTGCACGGTGAAGCCATCATCGCGGGCCAGCGTGCCCAGCCGCGCGTCGGGCTGGCACAGCAGCGCGACCTCGTGGCCGCGCGCACGCATCACCTGCATGTGGCGAAGAATGTAGATCTCCTGGCCACCCATTCCCTTGGCGGCTTCGGTGTGGAGGATGCGCAACGGGCGGTTCATCGTGAATCTGTCCTGGATTTCAACGGTTGCGGAAGCGCGTGAGCGCGTCCCATGCGGTGCGCAGTGCGGCCGGGTCCGGCGCCTGCTGCGGTAGGGGCAGGTAGTCCTGGTCCAGTGCGGTGGCGTTGCCGAACTTGTCGAACACGTAGATCACCTCGCCGTGGCGTACCGCGCGCTGTGACCAGCTCTCGACCACCAGCGAGCGCTGGCCCTGCGGCACGGCCAGCAGATCCTGGCCGGTACTGAAATCACCCAGCGCGTTCTCGCAGCCCAGCGCATGCCGCATCAGCGTCGGCACCCAATCCTCGTGGGAGCTGGTGCGCGCGTCGTGGCCGCTGGCTTCGCCCGGCCAGCGCAGCACGAACGGCACCTGCACCTGGTGGTTGGAGAAGTTGCCGTTGTGGCCCCAGTAGTTCAGGCCGAGGTCGTTGAATTCTTCGGCGTGGTCGCCGGTCACCAGCACGATGGTGTCCTGCTCCAGGCCCTGTGCGCGCAGCTGTTCGAGCAGCTGGCCGACCAGGCTGTCGGCGTAGTGCACGGCCGTGTGATAACGGTTCAACTCCGGCGCCGGGTCATGGTCCGGGCCGAACTTGAGGAAGTCGATGTCGGCGGCCATCGGCGTGGCCACCGGCGGATAGCCGGCCGGCATGTGGTACGGCGCGTGGGTGGAATCGAGGAAGACGAAACCGAACCAGGGGCGCTGCGCGGCCTGGCTGCGGGTGATGTCCTGCTGCAGGGACGCGATGATGCTCTGGTCGCGCGCGGACGGATCCAGTTCCGTCGGCCCCTGGTGCAGCTGGTCGCGCACATCGGCAAATGCGGTGCGGTCGAACTCGGGGCTGTACAGCGGCGCGCTACCGTACAGATGCAGGTCGTAGCCCTGCTGCTGCAGCACCTTGAACAGCTGCGAGCCGCGCTGCTCGTCCAGCATGCTCGGCCAGTAGCCACCCGGCAGGCCGTACAACAGGCCGAACAGACCGTAACGGGTCGCGTTGCCGGTGCTGAGGTGGTGGTCGTAGACGCGGGCCGAGCCGGCCAGCGCCGCGGTGTGGGGCATGTACTGCGGGGTCAGCGCGTCGTGCCGCAGCGATTCCAGCACCACCATCAGCACGTTGGGCCGGCGGTGGCTCTGGCAACGCAGCGGCTGCAGCGGATACTGCAGCTGGGCGTGGCGCGGATCGGGCAGGCCGGCCTGCTGCTGGCTGTGTACGCCCAGCCGACGCATGAAACTCTTGGCGGTGATCGGCTGCGCCCAGGGCAGGTAGTTCCACTGGCTGATCACCGCGCGTTCGCCCAGCGCATCGTAGTAGGCGGTGGCGACCTGGCCGCCGCCCATCAGCAGCGCAACGGCGGTCCAGGCCTGCAGCACGCGGTGCCGGTGCGGCGCCGGCGAGAGCAGCTTCCAGCAGGCCCAGGCCAGCAGCGCCTGGGCAGCAAAGAGGGCCGCCACCAGGCCGGCCACCTGCAGCCAGGTCTTCCACGAAAGGCTGACCTGGTCCTGCAGTGCGCCACCAAACACCATGTTGGCGACCATCGCATTGAGATGGAACCGGTACAGGGCGAACACCTTGGCGTCGACCAGCAGCAGGCACAGCCACAGCCCCTGCAGTGCGATGGCAGAAAGTGTCAGCGGGCGCGCACTGCGCGGCCACAGGCCGATCGCCAGAGGCAGCGCACCGGCCAGCGCGCCCAGCGCCAGCAGGTGGCCGGGCAGGGCGACGGCCAGATAGGCCAGGCCGAGGCCGCCACCGGGGTTGTCGCGCAGCGGCACGTTGCCCAGCGTGATCAACAGGGCCAGCGCTGCGTTGGCGGCGACGAACAGCGACCACCACGCCAGCCGGCGCCAGCGGCGGTCAGGTGCGGAAAGCGGGGCAGGGGCGGAATCGGGCGAGGCGGCGGACATGGTGCAGGAGCGGGCGGGCAGGGGGCAGGGGACGTGCTGCATGGGCGCCCGGAGGGGCTGCCTGCTCGCGCGGGTGGCGCATTGTATCGGTTTGTTTCATTGTATCGGTGGCGTACCTGGGCCGATCTGTCACAATGTTCAGGCTGGCCGGCAGACAGCTGCCGGCTCATTGACCCAACGACAAGCCAGGAACCGCTGTGAGCCAGATCCCGACCCTCGACATCACCCGTTTTGACAGCGACCGCGAGGCCTTCGTGGCCGAGCTGGGCGCGGCCTACCGCCAATGGGGATTCGCGGGCATCCGCAACCACGGCATCCCGCAGGCCGACATCGACGCGGCCTACGATGTCTTCAAGGCCTTCTTCGCCCTGCCGGACGAGGTCAAGCGCAAGTACCACGTGGCCGGCAGCGGCGGCGCCCGCGGCTACACCCCGTTCGGTGTGGAAACCGCCAAGGGCTCCAAGCACTTCGACCTGAAGGAGTTCTGGCACATCGGCCGCGAGATCGCCGACGACTCCAAGTACCGTGACGTGATGGCGCCGAACCTGTGGCCGACCGAGGTCGAAGGTTTCCGTGAGCGCGGCTACGGCCTGTACCAGGCGCTGGACAACCTGGGCTCGCGCGTCCTGTCGGCACTGGCCCTGCACATCGGCCTGCCGGAAGACTTCTTCGCCGACAAGACCAACTTCGGCAATTCGATCCTGCGCCCGATCCACTACCCGCCGATCACCACCGACGACATTCCGAACGTGCGTGCCGGTGCCCATGGCGACATCAACTTCATCACCCTGCTGGTCGGCGCCAGCGCCGCGGGCCTGGAAGTGCAGTCGCATGAGGGCGAGTGGGTGCCGTTCACGTCCGACGCGGACACCATCGTGGTCAACATCGGCGACATGCTGCAGCGCCTGACCAACCACGTGTACCCGTCGACCATCCATCGCGTGGTCAACCCCCCGGGCGAGCTGGCCCGCCAGCCGCGTTACTCGGTGCCGTTCTTCCTGCACCCGAACCCGGACTTCCTGATCGACGTGCTGCCGTCGTGCATCACCCCGGAGAACCCGAGCCGGTACCCGGAGCCGATCACCGCCCACGGCTTCCTCGAGGAACGCCTGCGCGAGATCAAGCTGAAGTAATGAGAAAGCCGCCGAAAGGCGGCTTTTTCTTTGCAGGGCTGCGCCCTGCACCTGCAGAGGCCAGAGCCAGAGCAAAAGCCAAAGCCAAAGCCAAAGCCAAAGCGGCTCTGGGTTTCTGCGGGTTGGGCGGGGCGGTGTGGGTTGGCAGGACACGCCGTAAACCCGTCCATGGGGGCTCGATGGCGCCATCCATGGCGCCAACGGTCCTGCCAACCCACACCGCCCCACCCCCGACACTTTCCCGCGGCGGCTGGTACCGGCGGCTCCTGGCAGGTGTCGACCTTGGTCGACACGGTAGATCCACGCCATGCGTGGATGAGATCTGTCAGATCGAAGTGGGGTAGGGGGCTGGTCCAACACGGCAGCCACCCGGAATGCTGCTTCTGCTCTTGCCCTTGCTCTTGCTCTTCTTTTTTCTTTCCGTGGCGGGGGAACCGCCGGAATGTGTCAGAGGCCGGGCGGGGCAGGGGCGCGGGACCGCAGGCGCCATGGATGGCGCCTACGAGCCCCCATGGATGGGTTCACGGCGCGTCCCGCGCCCCTGCCGCGCCCGGCCAAGCCAATAAATCAAACCGGGCCGTTCGCGACCAACCCACCCCACCAAACCCAACCCACCCGCCACGAGGGGCTGCGCCGTTCGCTGAAAACCCATGTAACCGCTTACAAGCAAACGGGTTTTTCCCGTAACGGGTATCATGGGCGGCTGACTTCATACAGGAGCCACCCGCTCATGCGCCGCAAGATCGTCGCCGGAAACTGGAAGCTGCACGGCAGCCGTCAATTCGCCACTGACCTGCTGGGCCAGGTGGCTGCGGGGCTGCCCAAGGCCGGGGTGGAGGTCGTCATCCTGCCGCCGCTGCCCTACCTGGGCGAGCTGGTCGAGGACTTCGGCGGGACCGGCCTGGTGTTCGGTGCCCAGGACGTCAGCAGCAACGAGAAGGGCGCCTATACCGGGGAGGTCTGCGCCGCCATGCTGCATGAGGTCGGTGCCCGCTACGGCCTGGTCGGCCACTCCGAGCGCCGCCAGTACCATAATGAAAGCAGCGAGCTGGTCGCGCGCAAGTTCGCCGCCGCCCTGCATGCCGGCCTGGTACCGGTGCTGTGCGTGGGTGAAACCCTGGAACAGCGCGAGGCCGGGCAGACCGAGGCGGTCATCGCTGCCCAGCTGGCCCCGGTCCTGGCCCTGGTCGGGGGCGAGGGTTTCGCCACTGCCGTGGTCGCCTACGAGCCGGTCTGGGCCATCGGCACCGGCAAGACCGCCAGCAAGGAGCAGGCGCAGCAGGTCCACGCGTTCATCCGTGGCGAAGTGGCGCGCATCGATGCTAGAATTGCTGATTCACTGCCCATTCTTTACGGCGGCAGCGTGAAGCCCGACAATGCCGGGGAACTGTTCGCGCAGCCGGATGTCGATGGTGGGCTGGTCGGCGGCGCCTCCCTGGTGGCCGCGGACTTCCTGGCCATCGCGCAGGCGGCGGCTGCGAACTAACTCTACAAGTATTGTCCGAGGGCGGATTCCCAATGCTGATGTTGATCCTCAATGTCGTCTACGTGCTCGTGGCCGTGGCCATGATCGCGCTCATCCTGATGCAGCGTGGTTCGGGTGCGGCGGCTGGTTCGGGCTTCGGCGCTGGCGCCTCGGGCACTGTGTTTGGTGCGCGTGGCGCGTCCAACTTCCTGTCCAAGTCGACCAAGTGGCTGGCCGTGGTGTTCTTCGGCATCAGCCTCTTCATGGCCTGGTATGCCGGTCACGGCAGCCGTCCGGCGGCCGAGCAGGACCTGGGCCTGATGTCCACCCCGGCGGCCAGCGCTCCGGCCGCTCCGGCGGGTGAACTTCCGGCCGTTCCGAAGGCCGATGCGGTCCCGGCCGCCCCGGTTCCGGCCGCGACTGTGCCGGCTCAGGCGGAATCTTCGGTTTCTGGTGAAGAAAAGCCTTCGGAAGGCTCCCAGAAAGACTGAAGACGGTTACAATATGCGGCGCATCGGGTTATCTGACTGATGTGATCGTTTGCCCAGGTGGCGGAATTGGTAGACGCACTACCTTGAGGTGGTAGCGACTTAGGTCGTAGGGGTTCGAGTCCCCTCTTGGGCACCATTTGTAAGTAAAGCGGGTTCTCCTGGCGCGCAATGCGCCAGCCGTTTCCCGTCCACTCCCCCATGCCAAAGCGCCTGCAGGCGCGGCGGCAGAGGCAAGAGAGAATCGCTGTGCTGGCCGAATATTTGCCGTCTCTGCTGTTTCTGATCGTCGCGACCGGTATCGGCATCACGCTGATGCTGATCGGTCGATTCCTCGGTCCCCGCCGCCCCGATCTGGAAAAGCTCTCGCCGTACGAGTGCGGCTTCGAGGCCTTCGAAGACGCGCGCATGAAGTTCGACGTGCGCTACTACCTGATCGCGATCCAGTTCATCGTCTTCGACCTGGAAATCATCTTCATCGTGCCGTGGACCCAGGTCTTCATGGAGCTGGGCGCCCGTTCGCTCGTCACCATGGGCCTGTTCGTCGGCATGCTGTTCCTCGGTTTCATTTACGTCTGGAAGAAGGGAGCGCTGGAATGGGAGTGATTCAGACTCTCGATGGCCTCATGAACAATCCGGTCCCGGAAGGGCGGGTTGATGACATCCTGCGGCCTGAGGGCGACAACCCGCTGCTGGAAAAGGGCTTCGTCACCACCAGCGTCGACGCACTGCTGAACTGGGCGCGCACCGGCTCGATGTGGCCGATGACCTTCGGCCTGGCCTGCTGCGCGGTCGAGATGATGCACGCCGGCGCCTCGCGCCTGGACCTTGACCGCTACGGCGTGGTGTTCCGCCCGTCGCCGCGTCAGTCCGACGTGATGATCGTGGCCGGCACCCTGGTCAACAAGATGGCCCCGGCGCTGCGCAAGGTCTACGACCAGATGCCGGACCCGAAGTGGGTCATCTCGATGGGCAGCTGCGCCAACGGCGGCGGCTACTACCATTACTCCTATTCTGTCGTGCGCGGCTGTGATCGCGTGGTGCCGGTGGACGTCTACGTCCCGGGCTGCCCGCCGACCGCCGAGGCGCTGGTGTACGGGATCCTGCAGCTGCAGAAGAAGATCTGGCGTACACAGACCATCGCCCGCTGACCCTTCCACACTACAAGAGCGCGCCAAGCCCCCATGGCAGAGCAAGCATCCTTCATCGACCGACTCTCCGCACGTTTCGCTGGTGCGAAGGTCATCGTGGTCGAACCCCGCGGCGAAGTGACGCTGGAGGTGCCTGCCGCCGAGTGGCATGCCACCGCGCTGGCGCTGCGTGACGAGTTTGGTTTCGAGCAGGCCGTGGATCTCTGCGGCGTCGATTACCTCGGTTATGGCTCCGACGAATGGGACACCGCTGACGTGTCCTCGCAGGGCTTCAGCCGCGGCGTCGAAGGCAAGGCCCAGGGCCGTTTCGCGTGGGGCGAGTTCCCCACCGAGGAAAACGGTGCCGATGGCGCGAGCCCGCAGCACATGCCGACCCAGCGTTTCGCCGTGGTCGCCCAGCTGCGCTCCTACCAGCACAACCTGATGTTGCACCTGCGCTGCTTCGCCCCTGACGAAGCACTGCCGGTGGTGTCCTCGCTGACCGGCATCTGGCCGGGCCTGAACTGGTTCGAGCGCGAAGCGTTCGACCTGTACGGCGTGATCTTCGAAGGTCACCCGGACCTGCGCCGGATCCTGACCGACTACGGTTTCGTCGGCCATCCGTTCCGCAAGGACTTCCCGCTCATCGGCAACGTCGAAGTCCGCTACGACGAAGAAAAGAAGCGCGTGATCTACGAACCGGTCACCTCGGTGGAGCCGCGTGTCGGCGTGCCGCGCGTGATCCGTGACGACGCCCGTCTGCAGACCGCAGAAGGTGAGCGCGCGCAGGAGGCAGTGAAGTGAGCCACGTACACCAGGCCGGCGAAGCCTTCGCCAGCAACCCCGCCGAAAGCCGGCAGGAAATCCGCAACTACACCATGAACTTCGGCCCGCAGCATCCGGCCGCCCATGGTGTGCTGCGCCTGATCCTGGAAATGGATGGTGAAACCATCATGCGCGCCGACCCGCACGTCGGCCTGCTGCATCGTGGTACCGAAAAGCTGGCCGAATCCAAGCCGTTCAACCAGTCGATCGGTTACATGGATCGCCTGGATTACGTGTCGATGATGTGCAACGAGCACGCCTACGTGCGCTCGATCGAGACCCTGATGGGAATCGAGGCGCCGGAACGCGCGCAGTACATCCGCACGATGTACGACGAAATCACCCGCATCCTGAACCACCTGATGTGGCTGGGCTCCAATGCCCTCGATCTGGGTGCGATGGCGGTCATGCTGTACGCCTTCCGTGAGCGCGAAGAGCTGATGGACTGCTACGAAGCAGTTTCCGGCGCGCGCATGCACGCGGCGTACTACCGTCCGGGCGGCGTCTACCGCGACCTGCCGGACCACATGCCGAAGTACAAGGAATCGCGCTGGCACAAGGGCAAGGCACTGAAGCAGCTCAATGCTTCGCGTGAAGGCTCGCTGCTGGACTTCCTGGAGAACTTCACCAACGAGTTCCCGGGTCGCGTCGACGAATACGAAACCCTGCTGACCGACAACCGTATCTGGAAGCAGCGTACGGTCGGCATCGGCGTGGTCAGCCCGGAACTGGCCCACCAGTGGGGCATGACCGGCGTGATGCTGCGCGGTTCGGGCGTTGCCTGGGATCTGCGCAAGAAGCGTCCGTACGCCAAGTACGATGCCGTCGATTTCGACATCCCGCTGGGCAAGGAAGGCGACTGCTACGACCGCTACCTGTGCCGCGTGGCCGAAATGCGCGAATCCAACCGCATCATCAAGCAGTGCGTGGCGTGGCTGAAGGCCAACCCGGGCCCGGTGATGGTGAAGAACTTCAAGGTCGCTCCGCCCAGGCGCGAGGACATGAAGGACGACATGGAAGCACTGATCCACCACTTCAAGCTGTTCAGCGAAGGCTATTGCGTCCCGGCCGGCGAAACCTATTCGGCGGTGGAAGCCCCGAAGGGCGAGTTCGGCTGCTACCTGGTCTCCGATGGCGCCAACAAGCCTTTCCGCGTGCACCTGCGCGCGCCGGGCTTCGCCCACCTGTCCTCGATCGATTCGATCGTGCGCGGCCACATGCTGGCTGACGTGGTGGCAATGATCGGCACCTACGATCTGGTGTTCGGCGAGGTTGACCGGTAATGACGTCTGCCAAGCCAACGCCTGCTGCAGGCAGCCGGCGCAAGCCGGCGCCGCAGTTTCTGCAATTTCACGTTATGCATTTCGCTGAGGTCGGCCGATGAAGGCGACAGGTAATTTCGAGACGGCGCGCGACGTCGACCCGATGGTGGTGTTGAGCGACAAGACGCGCGCTCACATCGATCACTGGCTGTCCAAGTTCCCGCCGGACCGCAAGCGCTCTGCCGTGCTGCAGGGCCTGCACGCGGCCCAGGAGCAGAACGAGGGCTGGCTGACCGACGAGCTGATCGCCGGCGTGGCCAAGTACCTCGACCTGCCGCCGGTGTGGGCCTACGAGGTCGCCAGCTTCTACTCGATGTTCGAGACCGAGAAGGTGGGCCGCAACAACGTGGCCATCTGCACCAACATCAGCTGCTGGCTCAATGGCGCCGAGGACATCGTGCGCCATTGCGAGAAGAAGCTGGGCATCAAGCACGGCCAGTCCACCCCGGACGGCCGCGTCTACCTCAAGCGCGAGGAAGAGTGCCTGGCAGGCTGCGGTGGTGCACCGATGATGGTCATCAACGGTCATTACCATGAGCGTCTGACCCTGGAAAAGGTCGACGAGCTGCTGGACGGGCTGGAGTAAGGGCATGGCACATCACCACGAATCCAAGGGTCCGGTCGGCCCCGCGCCGCTGCCGCACCAGGTGGTCTACACCACCCTGCATTACGACACCCCGTGGTCGTACGAAAGCTACCTGAAGACCGGTGGCTATGCCGCCCTGCGCAAGATCCTCGAAGAGAAGATCCCGCCGGAGCAGGTCATCGAGATGGTCAAGGCCTCGGGCCTGCGCGGCCGCGGTGGCGCTGGCTTCCCGACCGGCCTGAAGTGGTCCTTCATGCCCAAGGGCAACATGCAGAAGTACATCCTCTGCAACTCGGATGAATCCGAGCCGGGCACCTGCAAGGACCGCGACATCCTGCGCTACAACCCGCATTCGGTCGTGGAAGGCATGGCGATCGCCTGCTACGCCACCGGCTCGACCGTGGGCTACAACTACCTGCGCGGTGAGTTCCACCACGAGCCGTTCGAGCACTTCGAGCAGGCCCTGGCCGACGCCTATGCGAACGGCTGGCTGGGCAAGAACGTGATGGGCTCGGGCGTGGACATCGATATCTACGGTGCGCTGGGCGCCGGCGCGTACATCTGCGGCGAAGAAACCGCACTGATGGAATCGCTGGAAGGCAAGAAGGGCCAGCCGCGCTACAAGCCGCCGTTCCCGGCCAATTTCGGCCTGTATGGCAAGCCGTCGACGATCAACAACACCGAAACCTACGGTTCGGTGCCGGCGATCATCCGCAACGGTCCGGAGTGGTTCAAGGGCCTGAGCCTGACCGCCAATGGCGGCCCGAAGTGCTTCTCGGTGTCCGGCTGCGTGCAGAATGGCGGCAATTTCGAAGTGCCGCTCGGCACCAAATTCCACGACCTGCTGGAAATGGCCGGTGGCCTGCGTCCGGGCCGCACGCTGAAGGGCGCGATCCCGGGCGGCGTGTCGATGCCGGTGCTGACCGCGGCCGAGCTGAAGGACCTGCCGATGGACTACGACACCATCCGTGCACTGGGCTCCGGCCTGGGGTCGGGCGCCGTCGTGGTGCTGGATGACAGCGTCTGCTGCGTCAAGTTCGCCTGCCGCATCAGCCAGTTCTTCCACAAGGAATCCTGCGGCCAGTGCACCCCGTGCCGTGAAGGTACCGGCTGGATGCACCGCGTGCTGGAGCGCATCGTCGCCGGCAAGGCAACGATGGAAGACCTGCACCAGCTGAAGGCGGTGGCCGGCCAGATCGAAGGCCACACCATCTGTGCGTTCGGCGAAGCGGCTGCATGGCCCATCCAGGGCTTCCTGCGCCAGTTCTGGGACGAGTTCGAGTACTACATCGTCAACGGTCATTCGATGGTTGACGGCAAGAAGGTGGAGGCAGCCGCTGCATGAGCGCGCAACCCGTAAATCCGAGCGTCCCACCCGATCACGTCACCATCGAGATCGATGGCAAGTCGCTGGTCGTGCCCAAGGGCTCGATGATCATCCAGGCCGCCGACAAGGCTGGCATCTCCATTCCGCGCTTCTGCTACCACGAGAAGCTGCCGATCGCCGCCAACTGCCGCATGTGCCTGGTGGACGTGGAGAAGTCGCCGAAGCCGGCGCCGGCCTGCGCCACCCCGGTGATGGACGGCATGAAGGTCGCCACCCGCAGTGAGAAGGCGCTCAAGTTCCAGCGTTCGGTGATGGAGTTCCTGCTCATCAACCACCCGCTGGACTGCCCGATCTGCGACCAGGGCGGCGAGTGCGAACTGCAGGACGTCTCGCTGGGCTATGGCCGTTCGGTCAGCCGCTTCAACGAGCGCAAGCGCGTGGTGCCGGACGAGGACATGGGTCCGCTGGTCGCCACCGAGATGACCCGCTGCATCCAGTGCACCCGCTGCGTGCGCTTCACCGCCGACGTGGCTGGCACCTATGAACTGGGTGGCATGTACCGCGGCGAGAACCTGCAGATCGGTACCTACGACGGCAAGCCGCTGACCACCGAGCTGTCCGGCAACGTCGTCGACGTCTGCCCGGTCGGCGCGCTGACCAACAAGGTGTTCCAGTTCCGCGCCCGCCCGTGGGAACTGACCGCGCGCGAATCGCTGGGCTACCACGACGCCATGGGTTCGAACCTGTTCCTGCACGTGCGTCGCGGCGAAGTGCTGCGTACCGTGCCGCGCGACAACGAAGCGGTCAACGAGTGCTGGCTGTCCGACCGTGACCGCTACTCGCACCAGGGCCTGTACAGCGAAGACCGTGCGGTCAAGCCGCTGCGCAAGGTCAATGGCGAGTGGAAGGAAGTGAGCTGGGCCGAAGGCCTGGCCGCGGCCGCCGAGATCCTCAAGGCCCACCAGGGTGACCACCTGGGCGTGCTGGTGCACCCGTCGACCTCCAACGAGGAAGGCGCGCTGCTGGCCCGCCTGGCCAAGGGCCTGGGCTCGAGCAACATCGACCACCGCATCAACAACCGCGATTTCTCCGACGCCGCAACCGCCGAAGTGTTCGGCCTGCCGCTGGCCGAAATCGAAGGCGCCGACCGCATCGTCGTTCTGGGCAGCAACATCCGCCACGAACTGCCGCTGCTGCACGCCCGCCTGCGCAAGGCGCAGACCACCAAGGGCGCGAAGATCCACGTCGTCAACCCGGTGGACTTCGACTTCGCCTTCAGCGTTGCCGGCAAGCAGATCGTCGCCCCGTCGAAGTTCGTCGACGCGCTGGCCAACGAAGAACTGCGTTCGGCAGTGCAGGGCGGTACCAACACCGTGCTGATCGTCGGTGGCATCGCCGAGAACCACCCGCAGGCCGCCGCGATCCGCGCCGCTGCGCGTGACTTCGCTGCCGCTACCGGTGCCAGGCTGTGCCGCATTCCGCAGGGCGCCAATGCCGTGGGCCTGACCCGCGCCGGCGTGCTGCCGGCCGGCAAGGACGTCGCCGCGATGCTGGCGCAGCCGCGCCAGGCCTACGTGGTGTACGGCCTTGAGCCGGGCCTGGACTTCGCCGATGCACCTGCCGCGCGCAAGGCGCTGGTCGGTGCCCAGGTGGTGGCCTTCAGCCAGTTCGCCTGCGTCTCCACCCGTGATGTTGCCGACGTGATCCTGCCGATCGGCGCGCTGCCGGAAATCGACGCCACCCTGACCAACCTCGATGGTCGCGAGCAGTCGGCCCGTGCCGGCGGCAAGCTGCCGGGCGAGGCCCGTGAAGGCTGGCGCGTGCTGCGCGCACTGGGCGGCGACATGGCGCTGGCCGGTTTCGACTTCACCGACCTGGCCGGCCTGCGTGCCAGCCTGGCCCCGGTGTCGGTCACCGTTGCCGCTTCGGCGCAGCCGGTGGTTGCCGGCGAAGGCCTGGAAGTGGCTTCGACCGCCGCGATCTACCGCACCGATGCGGTGGTCCGTCGCGCCCCGGCGCTGCAGTCGCATCCGCTGAACAACGCCCCGCGCATCGTGCTGAACGCTGACGATGCCGCGCGCCTGCAGCTGCAGGAAGGGCAGATGGCCAAGGTCGGCACCGATGCCGGCAAGGCCACCCTGCCGGTGGTGGTCGACGCCCGCGTCGCTGCGGGTTCGGTCTGGATTGAATCGGGCCACGGCGCGACCGCGCCGCTGGGTGCCGCTCGCGTATCGGTGGTGGCTGCATGAACGAATTGCTGTTGAACGCGGTCGACCCGCTGCACCAGTGGCTGCTTGGCCTTGGTGATATCGGCGCGCTGATCTGGATCATCCTGAAGATCCTGGTGATCACCGTTCCGGTGATCATCTCGGTGGCCTTCTACGTGGTCTGGGAACGCAAGCTGATCGGCTGGATGCACGTCCGCCACGGCCCGATGTACGTGGGCATGGGCATCTTCCAGGCCTTCGCCGACGTCTTCAAGCTGCTGTTCAAGGAAGTGGTCCAGCCGAGCAGCGCCAACAAGGCGATCTACCTGCTCGCACCGCTGATCACCCTGGCCCCGGCCTTCGCGGCCTGGTCGGTGGTGCCCTTCGATTCGCAGATCGTGCTGTCCAACGCCAACGCAGGCCTGCTGTACCTGCTGGCGATGACCTCGCTGGGCATCTACGGCATCATCCTGGCCGGTTGGGCGTCCAACTCGAAGTACGCGTTCCTGGGTGCCATGCGCGCCTCGGCGCAGATGATCAGCTACGAAATCGCCATGGGCTTCGCCCTGGTCGGCGTGATGATCGCGTCGGGCAGCCTGAACCTGAGCAACATCGTGATGGCGCAGGCCGGCAATTCCGGCTTCTTCGACTGGTTCCTGCTGCCGCTGTTCCCGCTGTTCGTCATCTACTGGGTGTCGGGCGTGGCTGAAACCAACCGCGCGCCGTTCGACGTGGTGGAAGGCGAATCGGAAATCGTCGCCGGCCACATGGTCGAATACTCCGGCGGTGCCTTCGCCCTGTTCTTCCTGGCCGAATACGCGAACATGATCCTGATCAGCTTCCTGATCTCGATCTTCTTCCTCGGCGGCTGGCTGAGCCCGATCCAGGGTTGGGTCAACTTCGGTGATGTCTCGCCGCTGGTCGACTGGATCTGGAAGGGCGGCGCACCGTGGCTGTTCGTCAAGGTGTTCTTCTTCGCCAGTGCCTACATCTGGTTCCGTGCCAGCTTCCCGCGCTTCCGCTACGACCAGATCATGCGCCTGGGCTGGAAGGTCTTCATCCCGCTGGCCATTCTGTGGATCGCGGTTACCGCCGTCATGGTGTTCTTCGGCGTGATTCAAAAGGGCGTCTAAAGTGATGAACAGGATTACCCATTACTTCAAGAGCCTGCTGCTGCTCGAACTGCTGGCCGGTCTCTGGCTGACGCTGAAGTACAGCTTCAAGCCGAAGTACACGATGATGTACCCGATGGAGAAGTTCCCGCAGTCGCCGCGCTTCCGTGGCCTGCACGCCCTGCGCCGTTACCCCAACGGTGAAGAGCGCTGCATCGCCTGCAAGCTGTGCGAAGCGGTGTGCCCGGCACTGGCCATCACCATCGACTCGGCCAAGCGCGAGGACGGCACCCGCCGTACCACCCGCTACGACATCGATCTGTTCAAGTGCATCTTCTGCGGCTTCTGTGAAGAAAGCTGCCCGGTGGACTCGATCGTCGAAACCCACATCCTCGAGTACCACTTCGAGAACCGTGGCGAAAACATCGTTACCAAGCCGCAGCTGCTGGCCCTTGGCGATCGTCTCGAAAACGAGATCGCCGAGCGTCGTGCCGCCGATGCCGCTTACCGCTGAGGTCGAGAGATGGATTGGGTAAATATCGCTTTCTGGGTGTTCGCCATCGCGGCAACGGTTTCGGCCGGTGCGGTGATCAGCGTGCGCAACCCGGTTCACGCCGTGCTCTGCCTGGTGCTGACCTTCTTCTCCATTGCCTGCGTGTGGCTGCTGGTCGGTGCCGAGTTCCTCGGTGTCGCGCTGGTGCTGGTCTACGTCGGCGCGGTGATGGTGCTGTTCCTGTTCGTGGTGATGATGCTCGACATCGATCCCACGAACCTGCGTGAGGGCTGGGTGCGCTACCTGCCGGTCGGCGTGATCGTGGCCGTCGCCATGCTGGTGCAGATGCTGATCCTGATCGGGGTGAAGGGCAGGGCGGTCAACGCCTTCCCGGCGGACAACGCTGCGGCCCTGGCTGCGGACACGTCCAACATCACCTGGCTGGCACGCAGCCTGTTCACCGAATTCCTGCTGCCGTTCGAGTTCGCCGCCGTCATCCTGACCGTGGCCGTGGTGGCCGCCGTCATGCTGACCTTGCGCCGTCGTACCGGCGTGAAGAGCCAGAACCCGGGCGACCAGACGATGGTCAAGGCTGGCCAGCGCCTGCGCATGGTCAAGATGGACGCTGAAAAGCCGCTGGTCCACAGCAACACCAAGCCGGTCGCGGGCGACGAGGAGACCCAGGCATGATCACTCTCGGCCACATCCTGGCGCTGGGCGCGGTGCTGTTCTGCATCAGCCTTGCCGGCATCTTCCTCAACCGCAAGAACATCATCGTCCTGCTGATGTCCATCGAGTTGATGCTGCTGTCGGTGAACATCAACTTCGTCGGGTTCTCGCGCCAGCTGGGCGATCCGTCCGGCCAGCTGTTCGTGTTCTTCATCCTGACCGTTGCCGCAGCCGAGGCCGCCATCGGCCTGGCGATCCTGGTGACCCTGTTCCGCACACGCCGC
The DNA here is from genome assembly GCF_058787375.1 of Stenotrophomonas sp. FW305-3-2-15-E-LB1. Lineage (NCBI taxonomy): Bacteria > Pseudomonadati > Pseudomonadota > Gammaproteobacteria > Lysobacterales > Lysobacteraceae > Stenotrophomonas > Stenotrophomonas sp. FW305-3-2-15-E-LB1. Next base: position 45,713 of record NZ_JBYSZR010000027.1, on the reverse strand, counting down.
ACGATCAATGTCGGCGAAGTCGATTCGTTGAAGGGCTGATCCACAGATGGAAATCACTCTCTCCAAGAGTCTGTTGATCGCAGTGGTGCTTGCACCGCTGTTCGGCAGCATCATCGCCGGCCTGTTCGGTCGCCAGGTCAAGCGCTTCGGCGCCCAGACCGTCACCATCCTCGGCGTGGCCATCAGCTGCGCCCTGTCGATGTATACCCTGTACCAGCTGGTCTGGGGCGGTGCGCAGCCGTTCAACCAGAACCTGTACACCTTCTTTGAAGTGGGCCAGTACTCGGCGCATGTCGGCTTCATGGTCGACAAGCTGACCGCGATGATGATGGTGGTGGTGACCTTCGTGTCGTTGCTGGTCCACATCTACACCATCGGCTACATGGAAGAAGACCCGGGCTACCAGCGCTTCTTCAGCTACATCTCGCTGTTCACCTTCTCGATGCTCACCCTGGTGATGAGCAACAACTTCCTGCAGCTGTTCTTCGGCTGGGAAGCGGTGGGCCTGGTGTCGTACCTGCTGATCGGCTTCTGGTTCAAGCGCCCGACCGCGATCTTCGCCAACATGAAGGCGTTCCTGGTCAACCGCGTCGGTGACTTCGGCTTCCTGCTGGGCATCGCTGGCGTGCTATGGGTGTTCGGCACCCTGGATTACTCGCAGGTCTTCTCGCAGGCCGGCGCACTGGCCAGCCCTGAAGCCAAGATGCAGATCTGGGACGGCACCGTCTTCGGCATGCAGCTGCTGAGCGAGCCGGTCGTCTGGTCGATCGCCACGGTCATCTGCATCTGCCTGTTCATCGGCGCCATGGGCAAGTCGGCCCAGGTCCCGCTGCACGTGTGGCTGCCGGACTCGATGGAAGGCCCGACCCCGATCTCGGCACTGATCCACGCCGCGACCATGGTGACCGCCGGTATCTTCATGGTCACCCGCATGTCGCCGCTGTTCGAGCTGTCGCAGACCGCGCTGAACTTCATCCTCTTCATCGGTGCCACCACCGCGTTCTTCACCGGCCTGATCGGCATCGTGCAGAACGACATCAAGCGTGTGGTCGCGTACTCGACCCTGTCGCAGCTGGGCTACATGACGGTTGCACTGGGCGTGTCGGCCTACTCGGCCGCCGTGTTCCACCTGATGACCCACGCCTTCTTCAAGGCGCTGCTGTTCCTGGGTGCCGGCTCGGTCATCATCGCGATGCACCACGAGCAGGACATGCGCAAGATGGGCGGCCTGCGCAAGTACATGCCGATCACCTTCATCACCATGTGGATCGGTACGCTGGCCCTGGTCGGTACGCCGTTCTTCTCCGGCTTCTACTCGAAGGACACCATCATCGAGGCGGCCGAGATCCACGCCCATATCCAGAACAGCTGGGTGGCCACCTATGGCTACTGGGCAGTGCTGGGTGGCGTGCTGGTGACCAGCTTCTACAGCTTCCGCCTGCTGTTCATGACCTTCCATGGTCCGGAACGCTTCCGCGATGCGCACCATGATGACCACGGCCATGACGACCATCATGCCGCCGATGCCCATCATGCCGACGCGCACCACGGCGATGCCCATGACGACCACGGCCATGGCCACGGTCCGCATGAGCCGCACGAAACCCCGTGGGTGGTGACCCTGCCGCTGATCCTGCTGGCCATCCCCTCGATCGCCATCGGTTTCTTCAGCATCGGCCCGATGCTGCACGGCACCGACTGGGCCGGCCACCACGCCCACGAGGCGATCAAGGGCCAGGCGACCACGTTCTTCACCGGCATCGTCGATTTCTACGATCCGGCCAAGAACACCGTCGGCTTCCTCGGCGAGGAGTTCCATGGTCCGGTGGCGTTCGCGCTGCACGGCATGATGCTGCCGCCGTTCTGGCTGACCCTGGCAGGCTTCCTGCTGGCCGCGCTGTTCTACCTGTGGAAGCCGGACCTGTCGGGCAAGGCCCGCAGGACCTTCGCTCCGCTGGTCTCGGTGCTGGAAAACAAGTACGGCTTCGACAAGCTGTGGATCGATGGCTTCGCCGGTGGCAGCGTCAAGCTCGGCAAGGTCGCACGCTGGATCGACAGCAACATCGTCGATGGCGTGGTCAATCTCTCGGCACGTGTTGTGGACGTCGCAGCCGGCGTGCTGCGTCGTACCCAATCCGGTTTCCTCTATCACTACGCCTTCGCGATGATCATCGGCCTGATTGCCCTCCTGGGCGTGCTGATGCATTACCTGCGTTGATGACCTGTACGGAATAAGAAGACGTGTCGAACTGGCCCCTACTCAGTGTCCTCATCTGGCTGCCGATCCTCGGCGGTGCCCTGATCCTTGCGATCCGTGATGCGCAGACCGCCCGCTGGGCGTCGATCGGCGTGGCGCTGCTGACCTTCGTTGCGAGTCTCTCGCTGCTCAGCGGCTACAACCCGGCTGCCGATGGCATGCAGTTCGTCGAGACCCATGCGTGGATCCCGGCGTACAAGATCGGCTACAACCTGGGCGTGGATGGCATCGCCATCGCGCTGATCCTGCTGACCACCCTGGTCGGCGTGCTGGCCCTGCTGGGCGCCTGGAGCGCGATCGACAAGCGCGTCAACCAGTACGTGGCTGCCTTCCTGATCCTGGAAGGCGTCACCGTCGGCATCTTCTCGGCCACGGACGCGATGCTGTTCTACGTGTTCTTCGAGGCGATGCTGATCCCGATGTTCCTCATCATCGGTGTCTGGGGCGGCCCGCGCCGCATCTACGCCGCGATGAAGTTCTTCCTGTACACCTTCCTCGGCTCCGTGCTGATGCTGGTGGCGCTGATCTACCTGTACATGAAGGGCGGCAGCTTCCAGCTGGCCGACCTGTACGCGCTGCCGCTGAGCGCCAAGGAACAGACCTGGATCTTCTTCGCCTTCCTGATCGCCTTCGCGGTCAAGGTGCCGATGTTCCCGGTGCACACCTGGCTGCCGGACGCCCACGTGGAAGCGCCGACCGCCGGTTCGGTCATCCTGGCCGCCATCGCCCTGAAGATCGGTGGCTACGGCTTCCTGCGCTTCAACCTGCCGATCGTCCCCGATGCGTCGAGCGAGTGGGCCTGGCTGGTCATCGCCCTGTCGCTGATCGCCGTGATCTACGTCGGCCTGGTCGCCCTGGTGCAGGACGACATGAAGAAGCTGATCGCCTATTCGTCGATCGCGCACATGGGCTTCGTCACCCTGGGCACCTTCATCGCCCTGTGGCTGGTGCGTGAAGCCGGCAACGCCGATGCCGCCCGCCTGGGCCTGCAGGGCGCCATGGTGCAGATGATCTCGCACGGCTTCGTGTCCGGTGCGATGTTCTCCTGCGTCGGCGTGCTGTACGACCGCATGCACAGCCGCCGCATCGCCGATTACGGCGGCGTGGTCAACGTGATGCCGTGGTTCGCCACCTTCGCCATGCTGTTCTTCATGGCCAATGCCGGCCTGCCGGGCACCAGTGGTTTTGCCGGTGAATTCATGGTCATCCTGGCTGCGTTCCAGCGCAATCCGTGGATCGCCCTGGGCGCCGCCACCACCCTGATCATCGGTGCGGCCTACACCCTGTGGCTGTACAAGCGCATCTTCTTCGGCGAAGTGGCCAACAGCCACGTGGCTGAGCTGAAGGACATCAACGGCCGCGAATGGGCGCTGCTGACCGTGTTCGCCATCGGCGTGCTGGCCCTGGGCATCTACCCCAAGCCGCTGACCGACCTGATGGAGCCCTCGATCGCGAAGCTGGCGATGCAGATCGCATCCAGCAAGCTGCTGTAATTCCAGGATTTGATGATGACCACCTCGCCGCTGTTGCCATTGACCGCCGCTGACCTGCCACCGCTCGCTCCCGAGCTGGTGCTGATCGGCAGCGCCTTCGCCCTGATGATCCTCGACCTGTTCGTCAGCAACCGGAACAAGATCGTCACCCACCTGTTCTCGGTCGCTGCCCTGGCCGTGGTGCTGTTCATGCTCGCCACCGGCGTGGGCGGGCAGGGTGAGGTCTTCCACGGCATGTTCGTGCGCGATACCGCCGCGGACGTGATGAAGACCGGGATCGTGCTGCTCAGCGGCCTGACCCTGGTCTACGGCTGGCGCTACCTGCGCGACCGCAACCTGTTCCAGGGCGAAATCCCGGTGCTGATCCTGTTCGGCACCGCCGGCATGATGATCCTGGTTTCGGCCGGCAGCCTGCTGATGGTCTACCTGGGCCTGGAACTGCTGGCCCTGTGCTCCTACGCCCTGGTCGCCAGCAACCGCGACAGCGGCCTGGCCTCGGAAGCGGCGATGAAGTACATCGTCCTCGGTTCGCTGGCATCGGGCCTGCTGCTGTACGGCATGTCGCTGATCTACGGTGCCACCGGCAGCCTGCACCTGGACGCCATCCAGGCCGCCATCCCGCATTCGGAGGAGCGCGTGCTGCTGGTCACCGGTGCGGTGTTCATGATCGCCGGCGTCGCCTTCAAGCTGGGTGCCGCGCCGTTCCACATGTGGCTGCCGGACGTGTACCAGGGTGCCCCGGCACCGATCGCGCTGTTCATCAGCTCGGCACCGAAGCTGGCCGCCTTCGGCATGGCGTACCGCCTGCTGGAAATGGGCGTGGGCCCGCTGTCCACCGAACTGCAGCTGCTGATCGCCGGCCTGGCCGCTGTGTCGCTGGTCATCGGCAACCTGATGGCCATCGCGCAGAGCAACCTCAAGCGCATGCTGGCGTTCTCCACCGTCTCGCACATCGGCTTCCTGCTGATGGGCATCGCCGGTGGTGGCGCGCAGGGCTATGCCGCCGCGCTGTTCTACGCACTGGCCTACGCCATCATGTCCACCGCCGCCTTCGGTGCGATCATCGCCCTGTCGCGCGCCGGCTTTGAAGCCGAGAACATCGAGGACTTCAAGGGCCTGAACGCCCGCAACCCGTGGATGGCCGGCCTGGTGCTGTGCATCATGGCGTCGCTGGCCGGCATCCCGCCGTTCCTGGGCTTCTGGACCAAGCTGGCCGTGCTCGGCGCAGCCGTCAACGGCGGCCTGTTGTGGCTGGCCATCCTGGGCGTGCTGTGCGCCGTGGTCGGCTGCTTCTACTACCTGCGCGTCATCAAGGTCATGTACTTCGATGAGCCGGTGGGCGAGGCCATGCCGCGCAACAACGACCGCGTGCTGGGCGTGGTGCTGGGCGTGAATGCCCTGGCACTGCTGGCCCTGGGCCTGGCCTGGAACCCGATCATGGTCTGGTGCCAGCAGGCATTTGCGCATCTTGCATAAAAGTTGACACAAAGCTGCGCGATTCGTGTAATATGCGCAGCCTGAGTTGTCACTGCAGCGGTTCAGCCAGAACATCGTTGCGGTAGCCCTCCTCGAAAGAGCAGGGCAGCAGTTCAAACACTTCCGGTG
>NZ_JBYSZR010000027.1:0-40259 GCF_058787375.1 Stenotrophomonas sp. FW305-3-2-15-E-LB1 | reverse complement strand
GCGGGGTGGAGCAGTCTGGCAGCTCGTCGGGCTCATAACCCGAAGGTCGCAGGTTCAAATCCTGCCCCCGCTACCAAACATCGAGACGGCGCCAACCGGTTTGATGAATGAGGGAAAGCTTGCATGTTTTGAAGTTATCACTCATGATTCCGCTTCTGATGCGGGGTGGAGCAGTCTGGCAGCTCGTCGGGCTCATAACCCGAAGGTCGCAGGTTCAAATCCTGCCCCCGCTACCAAGTAAAGAGATCGCCTTCGGAGTCCTGCTTCGAAGGCGTTTTTCTTTGGGGTTTGCTGGATCCGCCGGGCCATGCCCGGCGAGCGCAGCGGTCGGTTTCAGGCCGGCCCAAGCCTTGCACCAGTGCGGTGCAGCCGCTATCATCAGCGGCCTAGGCAGTACCCCTGAAGGCGGCCTCCCATCGGGAGACCCGGTCCGGAAGGAGGGCTCGCAACACGCTTACGCAGCGCGTTGCAACCGGAATCCAGTCACCGGAGTCTTTCCGGAAAAAGGGGCCCAGCGGGCCCTTTGTCGTTTCCGGGGCGTCATGTTTCCCGCCGGCTGTGGCCGGCACCCAACCAAGAGATCAAGGCAGGCTGTGAGCGACAAGGCAACCGACATCGCGAATCTGCTCGCCCCGACCGTTGTGTCGCTGGGCCTGGAGCTGCTGGGCGTTGAGTATCTGCCGGCCCCCGGCGGTGCGACCCTGCGCCTTTACATCGACGTGCCGCTGGCTGAACAGCCCGAGCGCATCATCAACGTGGACGACTGCGAGCGCGTCAGCCGCGAAGTGTCCGCGCAGATGGACGTGGAAGACCCGATCAGCGGCAACTACACGCTGGAAGTGTCTTCGCCGGGCGTCGACCGTCCGCTGTTCAACCTGGAGCAGTTCGGCCGTCACCTGGGCGAAATGGCCAAGGTCACGCTGAAGCTGCCGCAGGACAACCGTCGTCGCCTGCAGGGCCGCATCGAAGCGACCGACGAGGCCGCGGACACCATCACCTTCATCGTCGACAAGACCGAAGTGGTCGTGTCGGCCGACAACATCGACAAGGCCCGGATCATGCCGGACTGGGTTGCCCTGGGCCTGGCCCCGAGCAAGCCGACCGGCCCGGCGCCGAAGCGTCCGAAGCCGGACAAGAATTCTTCTTCCAACGAGCCGGCGGCAAAAAAGCCGCGCGCGGAGTGAGCCAATGAGCAAGGAACTGTTGCTGGTAGTGGACGCGGTCGCCAACGAGAAGGGCGTGCCGCGTGAAGTGATCTTCGATGCGATCGAGGCCGCCCTGGCGTCCGCAGCGAAGAAGCGCTATCCCGACGAGGAAGTGCTGGCCCGCGTGGTCATCGACCACAAGGATGGCAGCTACGAAACCTTCCGCCGCTGGGAAGTGGTGGCCGATGACGTGGTCATGGAATCGCCGGACCGGCAGATCCGCCTGATGGACGCCATCGAAGAAGCCGAAGGCGTGGACGTCGGCGACTACATCGAAGAACAGATTGAAAACCCCGATTTCGGCCGCATCGCCGCCCAGGCTGCCAAGCAGGTCATCGTGCAGCGCGTGCGCGAGGCCGAGCGCCAGCAGGTGGTCGATGCGTGGAAGGATCGCGTCGGTGAGCTGATCACCGGTGTGGTCAAGCGCGCCGAGCGCGGCAACATCTACGTGGACCTGGGTGGCAACGCCGAAGGCTTCATCCCGAAGGACAAGGGCATTCCGCGCGACGTGCTGCGCGCCGGTGACCGCGTGCGCGGCTACCTGGCCGAAGTGCGTTCGGAACCGCGTGGCCCGCAGCTGTTCATCAGCCGCGCCGCCCCGGAATTCATGATCGAGCTGTTCAAGCTCGAAGTGCCGGAAGTCGGCCAGGGCCTGGTGGAAATCAAGGCCTGTGCCCGCGATCCGGGCGACCGCGCCAAGATCGCCGTGCTGGCCCACGATACCCGTACCGATCCGATCGGTGCCTGCATCGGCATGCGCGGTTCGCGCGTGCAGGCCGTGTCCAACGAGCTCAATGGCGAGCGCGTGGACATCGTGCTGTGGAACGACAGCCCGGCCAACTTCGTCATCAACGCGATGGCACCAGCCGAAGTGCAGTCGATCATCGTCGATGAAGACAAGCACTCGATGGATCTGGCCGTGGCCGAAGACCGCCTGGCCCAGGCCATCGGCAAGGGTGGCCAGAACGTGCGCCTGGCCAGCCGCCTGACCGGTTGGCAGCTGAACGTGATGACCCAGGACCAGGTCACCGCCAAGTCCGAAGCCGAGCAGGCCTCGGCCCGCCAGCTGTTCATGGACAAGCTGGAAGTGGACGAGGAAATCGCCGGCATCCTGGTCAGCGAAGGCTTCGGCACGGTTGAAGAAATTGCATATGTCCCGGTCGGCGAACTGCTGGCCGTGGAAGGTTTCGACGAGGACATCGTCGAAGAGCTGCGCGCTCGTGCCCGCGATGCGCTGCTCAATGAGGCCCTGGCAGTCGAGGAAGGCCTTGAAGACGGCCAGCCGGCGCAGGACCTGCTGTCCCTTGAGGGCATGGACGAAGCCACCGCTTACGCGCTGGCCGGCCACGGCGTGCGCACCAGCGAGGAGCTTTCCGACCTGGCCGCCGACGAGGTCATGGACTTCGGCATCGAAGGGCTGGACCAGGAGCGCGCCGCGGCGCTGATCCTGGCCGCGCGTGCCGAGGAGATCGCCCGACTGGAACGCGGCGAATGAGCCGGCAATGAACAGGGCCCTGAGCCGATCAGGGCGTAGAATCCGCGCCACCTCCATCTGCGGGGGGGCGCCCACAAGATCATAGGATCCGAATGTCGCAGCAAACCACCATCCGCAAGCTTGCCGAACTGGTCAACACGCCGGTCGAGAAACTGCTGGAACAGCTGGCCGGTGCCGGCATGAAGTTCAGCGGTCCCGACCAGGTCGTGACCAGCACCGAGAAGGTGAAGCTCCTGGGCTTCCTTCGTCGTTCGCACGGCAAGCCCGAGCAGGCCCCGGAGGAGACTGATCAGTCTGCAAAGAAGATCACGCTCAACCGCCGGAAACAGCAGGAAGTGACGGTCAATTCCGGTCGCAGCAAGACGACCGTGAATGTCGAGGTGCGCCAGAAGCGTACCTACGTCAAGGATGGTGCGCGTGCCATGACGCCGGACGAAGAGCGTGCCGACATCCTGCGCAAGCTGGAAGAGTCGCGCGCCCGCAACCTCGCCGAACAGCAGGCCCTGGCCGAAAAGGATCGTCTGCGCGACGAAGCCATCGTCCGTGCCCGTGAGGAAGAAGTTGCCGCCAAGGAACGCGCCGAGGCCGAGAAGAAGGCTGCCGAGGAAGCTGCAGTGGCCGCCAAGGCCGCCGAGGCCCTGGCTGCCACCAAGCCCAAGCGTGCGCCGATCGACGAAACCGCGCCGCGCCCGCCGCGTACCCCGGCTGCCGCTCCGGCCGCACCGCGTGGTGCGCCGCCGGCGCCGCCGCGCAGCGACGACCGCAACAACCGCAGCGCGCCGCGCAACGAGCGTGGCCCGGGCGATCGCTTCGCCGGCCAGATGCACCTGTCGGCTGCCGACCGTGCGCGTCGTGGCAACAGCAACAACAGCAACAACCGTGGTCGCCCGGGTGGCCGCAACCAGAGTGGCGGCCGTCGCGACATGTCGCGCGGTGGCAACAACGCTGGTCCGCACGCCTTCGAGCGTCCGACCGCACCGGTCGTGCGTGAAGTGGCGATCGGCGAAACCATCACCGTGGCCGACCTGGCGCAGAAGCTCGCGCTGAAGGGCGGCGAGGTGGTGAAGGCGCTGTTCAAGATGGGCGTGATGGCCACCATCACCCAGTCCATCGACCATGACACCGCCGCGCTGGTGACCGAAGAACTCGGCCACAAGGCGATCCGTGCCAATGACAACGACGCCGAAGACGCACTGCTGGCCTCGACCGGTGAAAACCAGGGCGAAGCCGTGCAGCGTCCGCCGGTGGTTACCATCATGGGCCACGTCGACCACGGCAAGACCTCGCTGCTGGATTACATCCGCCGGACCAAGGTCGCTCACGGCGAAGCCGGTGGCATCACCCAGCACATCGGTGCGTACCACGTTGATACGCCGAAGGGCGTCATCAGCTTCCTGGATACCCCGGGCCACGCCGCATTCACCTCGATGCGTGCCCGCGGTGCCAAGCTGACCGACATCGTGGTGCTGGTGGTTGCCGCCGACGACGGCGTCATGCCGCAGACCAAGGAAGCGATCCAGCACGCCCGTTCGGCGGGTGTGCCGCTGATCGTGGCCATCAACAAGATCGACAAGTCCGGCGCCGACCCGATGCGGGTCAAGAACGAGCTGCTCTCCGAGCAGGTCGTGGCCGAAGACTTCGGTGGTGACATCCAGATGGTGGAGATCTCGGCCAAGACCGGCCTGGGCATCGACGACCTGCTGGACGCCGTCTCGGTCCAGGCTGAACTGCTGGAACTGAAGGCCGTCGACGAAGGCCGCGCCGCAGGCGTGGTGATCGAATCGTCGCTGGACAAGGGCCGTGGCCCGGTTGCGACGGTGCTGGTGCAGCAGGGCCGCCTGAAGAAGGGCGACTACCTGGTGTGCGGCATCCAGTACGGCCGCGTGCGTGCGCTGTTCGACGAAACCGGCAAGCAGCCGGAGTTCGCTGGCCCGTCCATCCCGGTGCAGGTCCTGGGCCTGTCCGGCGTGCCGGAAGCCGGTGACGACTTCGTGGTCGTCGAGGACGAGCGCCTGGCCAAGGACGTTGCGCAGCAGCGTGAGACCAAGCGCCGTGAATCGCGCCTGGTCGCCACCGCTGGCAGCCGCATGGAAGACATCATGGCGACCCTGGGCAAGGGCGAGGGCCAGCAGGTCCTCAACCTGGTCATCAAGGCCGACGTGCAGGGTTCGGTGCAGGCCCTGAGCCAGGCACTGGTCGCGCTGTCCAACGAAGACATCCGCATCAACGTGATCCACTCCGGCGTGGGCGGCATCACCGAGTCGGATGCCAATTCGGCAGCCGCTTCGAAGGCCACCGTCATCGGCTTCAACGTGCGTGCGGATGCTTCGGCCCGTCGCATCATCGAATCCAACGGCGTGGACCTGCGTTACTTCTCGATCATCTATGACGTGATCGACCAGGTGAAGCAGGTGGCTTCCGGTCTGCTGGGCGTGGAAATCCGCGAAGAGATCATCGGTATCGCCGAAGTCCGCGACGTGTTCCGCAGCTCCAAGCTGGGCGCCGTTGCTGGTTCGATGGTCATCGAGGGCGTGGTCAAGCGCAACAAGCCGATCCGCGTACTGCGCGACAGCGTGGTGATCTTCGAGGGCGAGCTGGAATCGCTGCGCCGCTTCAAGGAAAACGTCGAGGAAGTCCGCAACGGTACCGAATGCGGTATCGCGGTGAAGGCCTACAACGACGTCAAGCCGGGTGACCAGATCGAGTGCTTCGAGCGTATCGAAGTGCCGCGCACCCTGTAATGCTGCAAGGTGGCCCGACCAACGGTCGGGCCCTACCGTGATGTAGAACCCGACCAACGGTCGGGTACCATGTAGATGTAGCGCCCGACCGTTGGTCGGGCGATCCTGTAGATGTAGCGCCCGACCGTTGGTCGGGCGGCCATTGAATCAAGAGTAGCGCCCGACCGTTGGTCGGGCGACAACTGAACCAAGAGCCTCTCGTGCCCAAGACTTTCCATCGAACCGACCGTGTCTCCGCCCTGCTGCGCCGTGAACTCGGCACCCTGGTGCACAACGCCGTGCGCGAGCACGGGTTGCCCTCGGTGAGCGTGTCCGACGTGGAAATCACCCGCGACATGGCCCATGCCAAGGTGTTCGTCACCGCGCTGATGCCGGAACGTTCGGCCGAAGCCGTGGCCGGCCTGAAGGAGCTGGGCTACCGCCTGCGCATGGACCTCGCCCGCGCGATGAAGCTGCGCCACGTGCCTGAGCTGCATTTCCACTACGACGACTCGGTCGACCGTGGTGAGCACATCGACAACCTCCTGCGCGACCTGCCCGATACGCTGGCCGCGGAGAAGTGTCGCGAGAGCGACGAAGAATAAGCTTGCGCCGGGTGATGCCCGGCGTTTTCCATTCTGACCGTGCGAGGCCCGACGCTGGCCGCGCTTCGCGCTCGCCGGGCATGGCCCGGCGCTACCCGTATCTGTCATGACCCGAATTCAGTTCCGCCGCCTGGATGGCATCCTGCTGCTCGACAAATCGACCGGCATGAGCTCCAATGCCGCCCTGCAGGTGGCCCGCCGCCTGTTCCGTGCCGAAAAGGGCGGCCATACCGGCAGCCTTGACCCGCTGGCCACCGGCCTGCTGCCGCTCTGCTTCGGCGAGGCGACCAAGATCGCCGGCCTGCTGCTGGGCTCGGCCAAGGCCTACGACGCCGAGATCCAGCTCGGCCAGACCACCGATACCGATGATTCCGAAGGCCAGGTGCTGCTGCAGCGCCCGGTGCCGGCCATCAGTGCCGAGGCCCTGCAGGCCGCCCTGGCGCCGCTGACCGGCCGCATCCTGCAGCGGGCACCGATCTATTCGGCGCTGAAGCAGGGCGGTGAGCCGCTGTATGTGAAGGCCCGCCGCGGTGAAGCCATCGAGGCACCCGAGCGCGAGGTGCACGTGCAGGCCATCGAGGTGCTCGAGCAGCAGGCCGATCGCCTGCGCCTGCGCGTGACCTGTGGTTCGGGCACCTACATCCGCAGCCTGGCCCGCGACCTCGGCGAGGCGCTGGGCTGCGGCGCCCACATCAGCGCGCTGCGCCGGCTGTGGGTCGAGCCGTTCCATGCCCCGGCCATGGTCACCCTGGACCAGCTGCGGGCGATGGTCGAGGCCGGCGACGAAGCGGGCATGGACGCACTGCTGCTGCCGCTGGCCGCCGGGCTGGCGGAATACCCGCGCGTCGACCTCGACGCTGAACAGGCTCATCGCTTCTGTGTCGGCCAACGCCAGCGCGACGCGTCGTGGCCGCGCGGCCTGGTGGCCGTGTACGGTCCGGACGATGCTGTCCAAGGCCTGGGCCAGGTCGACGACAGTGGCCTGCTGGCCCCGCAGCGCCGGTTCAACCTCTGACAGGGGGAGGGCGGTTCAGCCCCGGTCCTTGTTCCCGGAGCCCCTGACCGTTACAATTTCGCGGCCGTTTTCCGGCAACCTGCCTCGCGCAGGTTTCATCCTCGTAGTCCACGGCGAGCCTGGCGGTGCGCGAAGCGCGTTCCTGCCGGCCACGCATCACAGAGAAAAAGAAAATGTCGATCGACACCCAGAAGGTCATTGAAGACAACAAGCGCAGCTCGGCTGACACCGGCTCCCCGGAAGTCCAGGTTGCCCTGCTGACCGCCCGCATCGAACTGCTGACCGGCCACTTCAAGACCCACAAGAAGGACCACCACAGCCGCCGCGGCCTGCTGCAGATGGTCAACCGCCGTCGCAGCCTGCTCGACTACCTGAAGAAGAAGGACGTCGAGCGTTACAAGGCCCTGATCGAAAAGCTTGGCCTGCGTCGCTAAGCAAAGAATCCCCCGCGGCGCAGCGATGCGCCGCGGTTTTGTTTTGTAGCACCGAAATACCGATTCAGACCGGAACGATCCGGTCACCCGCAGGCGGCATGGGTCGCCGACGGTCCAAATTCGCAGACAGCATCCCCAAGGACACCCTCCGTGGCAAAAATCACCAAAACCTTCCAGTACGGCAAGCACACCGTCACGCTTGAAACCGGCGAAATCGCCCGTCAGGCCGGTGGCGCCGTCATCGTCAAGTTCGACGACACCGTGCTGCTGGTCTCCGCCGTTGCCGCCAAGAGCGCGCGCGAAGGCCAGGATTTCTTCCCCCTGACCTGTGACTATCAGGAGAAGTTCTACGCAGGTGGCCGTATCCCGGGTGGCTTCTTCAAGCGCGAAGGCCGCGCGACCGAGAAGGAAACCCTGATCTCGCGTCTGATCGACCGTCCGATCCGTCCGCTGTTCCCGGAAGACTACAAGAACGAAGTCCAGATCATCGCCACGGTGATGTCGCTGAACCCGGAAATCGACGGTGACATCCCGGCGCTGATCGGTGCCTCGGCTGCCCTGTCGCTGGCCGGTACCCCGTTCAAGGGTCCGATCGCCGCCGCCAAGGTCGGCTACAAGAACGGTGAGTACATCCTCAACCCGACCGTGTCGGAACTGAAGGATTCCGAGCTGGAGCTGGTCGTTGCCGGTACCGCCAACGCCGTGCTGATGGTTGAATCCGAAGCCGCGCTGCTGTCCGAAGACGTGATGCTGGGCGCCGTGACCTTCGGTCACCGCGAAATGCAGAAGGTCATCAACGCGATCAACGAGCTGACCGTGGAAGCCGGCACCAAGCCGTCGACCTGGGTGGCTCCGGCCAAGAACGACGTGCTGATCAGCGCCCTGCAGGAAGCCATCGGCCCGCGCCTGGGCGAAGCCTTCCAGGTGCGCGACAAGCTGCAGCGCCGTGACGCCATCTCGGCGATCAAGAAGGACGTGGTCGAAACCCTGGCTGGCCGCGTGGCCGCTGAAGGCTGGAACCCGGCCGAGCTGTCGAAGGAATTCGGCGAGCTGGAATACAGCACCATGCGCAACTCGGTGCTGGACACCAAGGTCCGCATCGACGGCCGTGCGCTGGACACCGTCCGCCCGATCGCCGTGCAGACCGGCATCCTGCCGCGTACCCACGGTTCCTCGCTGTTCACCCGCGGTGAAACGCAGGCCATCGTGACCATCACCCTGGGCACCGCCCGTGATGGCCAGGTCATCGATGCCGTCTCCGGTGAGTACAAGGAAAACTTCCTGTTCCACTACAACTTCCCTCCGTACTCGGTGGGTGAGACCGGCCGCATGATGGGCCCGAAGCGCCGCGAAATCGGCCACGGCCGCCTCGCCAAGCGCGGCGTGCTGGCTGTCATGCCGTCGCTGGAATCCTTCCCGTACACCATCCGCGTCGTCTCGGAAATCACCGAGTCGAACGGTTCCTCGTCGATGGCCTCGGTCTGCGGTTCGTCGCTGGCCCTGATGGACGCCGGTGTGCCGGTGAAGGCACCGGTTGCCGGTATCGCCATGGGCCTGGTCAAGGAAGGCGATCGCTTCGTCGTCCTGTCCGACATCCTGGGTGACGAAGATCACCTGGGCGACATGGACTTCAAGGTTGCCGGTACCGCTGAGGGCATCTCCGCCCTGCAGATGGACATCAAGATCGAAGGCATCACCGAAGAGATCATGAAGCAGGCTCTGCAGCAGGCCAAGGCTGGCCGTCTGCACATCCTGGGCGAAATGGCCCACGGCCTGACCGCTCCGCGTGAAGAGCTGTCGGACTACGCGCCGCGCCTGCTGACCATCAAGATCCACCCGGACAAGATCCGTGAAGTGATCGGCAAGGGTGGCTCGACCATCCAGGCCATCACCAAGGAAACCGGCACCCAGATCGACATCCAGGATGACGGCACCATCGTCATCGCTTCGGTCAACGCCATCGCTGCCCAGGCCGCCAAGGCCCGCATCGAGCAGATCACCTCGGACGTCGAGCCGGGCCGCATCTACGAAGGCAAGGTCGCCAAGATCATGGACTTCGGTGCGTTCGTCACGATCCTGCCGGGCAAGGACGGTCTGGTCCACGTGTCGCAGATCTCCAGCGACCGCGTCGAGAAGGTCGGCGACGTGCTGAAGGAAGGCGATGTGGTCAAGGTCAAGGTCCTGGAAGTCGACAAGCAGGGCCGTATCCGCCTGTCGATGAAGGCCGTGGAAGAAGGCGAAGGCGCCAGCGCCGAGTAATCGACCTCTGGTCGATGACGGTAGGTGAGGACCGTTGGTCCTCACGCTTTCGCGCAGAGGTCGGTAGGTGAGGACCGTTGGTCCTCACGCCTTCGCTGAAATGAAAAAGCGGGCTTCGGCCCGCTTTTTCTTTGCCTGTCTTCCGGCGCAGCCGTAACGCTATGCTTCGCCCATGGACACCCTCCGCCTGCTGGACCTGGACATCGATCGCCCGGCCCGACGGGTCAGCCGCGCCGGCGAACCGCTGCCGATAAGCGGCATGACCTGGATCCTGCTGGACGTGCTGCTGGCCCACGGTACCGACGTCGTGGATTTCGACACCCTGGCCGCCGAGGTCTGGGCACCGGCGGTGGTCGGCGAAGACGCGGTCAGCCAGCGGGTCAAGCTGCTGCGCCAGGCCCTTGGTGATGACAGCCGGCACCCGCGTTACATCCGTTCCGTGCGCGGCCGCGGCTATCAGCTCTGCGCGCAACCGGTCGCGGTCAGTGCACCGCCCGCGCGATCAGAATGGGACCGGAAGGCCGGCTGGACAGCCACGGCTGCCGCGGCCGTCGCCGTGGCCGCGATCACGTTCGTGCTGTGGCCGCGGCCAGCACCGCAGGGTGCCGCGCAGCCGGTACTGCAACGCGCCGACTATTACGCGGGCATCGGCCAGGCCAGCAACAACGAACGGGCGATCAGCCTGTACCGGCAGGCCTTGCAGGCCGATCCCGAATCCGTACCGGCCCGCCGTGGCCTGTCACGGGCGCTGTCCGCGCAGGGGTGCCTGTTCAACGGCACGCCCGCGCAGATGGAAGAAGCACTGCGCCTGGCCAACCAGGAGCGCCAGCGCGCACCGGATGATGCTGCTGCGCACGCTCTGTGGGGCTACGCGCAGGATTGCCTGGGCGACATGCGGCAGGCCATCGCGGGCTACTCGCGCGCCATCGAGCTGGACCCCGCCGACGAACGCAGCCGCGCATCGCTGGCCTACCTGCAGCAGGAGCGTGGCGAGCTGGTCACGGCGTTGCGCGGGAACCTGTCGCTGAAGGCGCCAGAACGCGTCCGCTTCCGTGACGTGCAGGTCGCGCGCGAACTGGAGTTGCTTGGCTTCACCCAGGCCGCCGCGCAGCGCCATGCGCGCAACTTCCAGCTGTACCCGGACAACGTGTTCTCCAATATCGCCTGGCCACGCAGCCTGTATGTGGCCGGCGCGCCGGAGCAGGCCAGGCAGGCGC
Organism: Stenotrophomonas sp. FW305-3-2-15-E-LB1; assembly: GCF_058787375.1. Taxonomy (NCBI): domain Bacteria; kingdom Pseudomonadati; phylum Pseudomonadota; class Gammaproteobacteria; order Lysobacterales; family Lysobacteraceae; genus Stenotrophomonas; species Stenotrophomonas sp. FW305-3-2-15-E-LB1. The sequence continues at coordinate 29,309 of NZ_JBYSZR010000027.1, read as the reverse complement.
TGGACGAGGCGCTCGCGCGTGGCACGCCGCATCCACAGCTGCTGCGCCTGCAGGGCGAGCTGGCGCTGCTGGCCGGCGACCCGGTGGCGGCCGCCGCGGCGTTCGAGCGTGGCCGCCAGCTTCGGCCCCAGCAGTCGCTCGGCCAGACCCTGGCGGACCTGCATGGCGTGCCACCCTCACGGGCGATGTGGCTCGGTGAGCGGCTGCAGCAGCGCGCCGCCAACGCCGGCGACGGCTGGCCGGACGCGGCACTGGAACGGGCGCTGCTGCTGCAGGCCGGCGGGCGCCACACAGACGCCGTGGCAGCGCTGCATCAGGCCGTCGATGATGGCTTCCGCGACGTGGCATGGCTGCGCGTGACGCCCCTGTTCGTGCCCCTGCACAACGCCCCGGGGTGGCCTGCGCTGCTGGATCGCCTCGACACCGACATCGCCCGCCAGCGTGCGCTGGTGCTGGCGGCACCGTGGCGGCCGGATGACCTGGCCGCGCTCAGCGCAGCGCCGGCAGCAGGAACTCGGTGAGGATGCGCCGCGACTGCGGGTGGGCGAAGTTGCGGTTGAACGCCTGGCTGGTGACCACCGCCACCACGCGCTGCTCGGGCAGCACGAAGACGTAGTTGCCGCCGTTGCCGGACATCGCCCAGACCGTACGCGGCGAACCCTGCACGTCCAGCTTCAGGCCCCACCACTGGTAGCCGTAGTCGCTGCCGTCGGAAGTGGTTGCCTGCGCCTGCACCATCGCCTCGATGTAGTCCCTGGGCACGAGCTGGCGGCCCTGCCAGCGGCCACCGTCCAGCACCAGCTGGCCGAACCGCGCGAGGTCCTGCGTGCGGTAGCGCGTGCCGCCGCCGCCCATGCCGATGCCCTCCGGCGAGCGGTTCCACTGGCTGCGGGTGATGCCCAGCGGCCGCTCCAGGACCCGTGCGGCGTACTCGGCCAGCGGTTGGCCACTGGCCTGTTCCAGCACGGCGCCCAGCACGAACGGGCTGGCCGTGCAGTACGCGAATGCGCGGCCATGCGGGCTGTCCTCCGGCCGCTGCATCCACGGCGCGAAGCCCTTCACCGGCAGGGCCAGGGCGAAGTCCAGCCAGCGCTCGCGCACGTACATGCGCTCCTCGTGGCCGGCCGAGAACGGGTTCTCGTCATCGCATTCCCAGAGGCTGCTCATGGTCAGCAGGTCCTGCACGGTCGTGCCACGCAGGCGCGAATCGATGGCGTGCCGGGCAGTGAAGGCCGGGAAGTAGTCGTACACCCGGGCCTGCACGCCGGGCAGCGTGCCATCGCCGATGGCGGCACCGACCAGCAGCGCTGTCACGCCCTTGCTGGCCGAGCGCACGTCGTGCAGGGTCTGCGCATCGGCGCCGTTGAAATAGCCCTCGTAGACCACCTTGCCATCCACCTGCAGCAGCACGCTGCGGATCTGCTTCAGTTCGTCGGTGGCGATGGCCTGCTGCAGGGCCTGCAGGCGGGCTGGGTCAGGTGGCGTGGCGCGGGCCGCGAAGGGCAGGGCGAATACGGCGCAGAGCAGGGCCAGGGCAGGCAGGGTCGAACGCATCGTCGGGCTCCATCAAAGGGGAGCCCGATTGAACCTGCGTGGCGCCTGAAGTGCTGGAAACCTGCCTGAAGAATGCTGAAGCCCCTGTGCCACAAGGCTTGTAGGTATCAACCTTGGTTGACGCGCGCATCCTCTTCTTCCTCGCCCAGCCACCACACCTGGCCCGGCGCCGGATCACTCAGCGGATGCTCGCGCTGCTCGATGGCCTGCAGAACGCGTCCTGGTGCCGCAGCGGTCCAGGTGGCCAGCAGCTTTTCCACCGCGGCCCGGCCCTGGGCGGCAATGCCCAGATCGCGCTCGCGTGCCCAACCACCGCCATCATCGTTGCCGGCGTCGTCGTCATGCCGGTGCGGCGTGCCGTAGCTGCAGCGGCGGCACAGGCGGCGCACGGTTGCGGTCCAATCCTCGACCGTGCCGATGCCGGGCAGGGTCATGGCCTCCAGGGCTGCGACGTCCTCGGGGCCGTCGCACTGCACGAACACGGTGAAGGTCTCCATGTCCGATGCCTGCAGGCGCTGCATCGCGTTGAACACCGGCACCTCGATGTCGCGGTAGGTGCGCAGGCCGGTGCAGGCACCGTCATGCAGCACGATGTCGCCGAAGCGGAAGCCGCTTTCGGGCAGAGGCACGTTGTCGATGCGCGCGCGCACCGGGTCGATGCGGCTCATGTACACCACCTCGGCATCCTTCCAGGGCGCCAGGCGCACGCAGGCCACGCCGAAGTCGCCTGTGATCGCGCCCTCACCCTCGGGCAGGGTGATGCCACAGTGCGTCCACTGCCGGCGTGCCTCGGCCCAGTCGCCCAGGGCCGAGGCAGCGATGCCGGCATTCCAGGCCGTGGCCTCGTCGAAGTCGCCGCGCACCTGCGCCGAACGCAGGTTGTCCTGCAGCGAAGCAGGCCAGTTGCGCAGGTACTTGTGCAACTGGCCCGCGCATGTAATGCAGGTAGGGGATCTCCGGCGCATGGCCGATCAGCTCGCCGAACAGGTCTGCCGCCTGCGCCAGTTCGCCATCGTCGAACGCCGCATAGGCGCGTGCCTCCAGGGCCTGCAGTGCATCCTGGGTGTCATCGTGGGAGGCGTTGTCGTCGGTGCTCATGTCCGTGTGCGATTGAAGATCCGCGGCTACCTTAGCCGATGCCGGATCCGTGTAGAGTCGAGCACGCTCGTCTCTACCTACCGGGAGTTTCCATGTTGCGCCAGACCTTGGCCGGGCTTGCCCTGCTGATCGCCGCCGCCGTTCCTGTCGCCAGCCACGCGGCGCAGCCGCCGATCTACGGTGCCTACTACCCCGGCGGTTCGGCCGAGCGCTACCCGGTGTCGCGTATTCCAGCCGATCGCCTCACCCACCTGTTCTATGCCTTCTCCACCATCGACGCAGGGCGCTGCACGGTCGGCGCCAAAGCGGCGGACAACTTCGCTGCCCTGGCCGAGCTGAAGAAGGCGCACCCGCACCTGCGCACGCTGATCTCCATCGGCGGCTGGGGCGCTGGTGGCTTTTCCGATGCCGCGCTGACCGAGGTCAGTCGCAAGCGCCTGGTCGATTCGTGCATGGCGCTGTTCTTCGGCCAGTACGCGGGCAGCTTCGATGGCGTGGACATCGACTGGGAATTCCCGGTCAGTGGCGGCCCGAAGGAGCTGGCCCATCGCCCGCAGGACCGCGCGAACATGACCCGGCTCGCGCAGGCGTTCCGCGTGGCGCTGGATGCGCGCGGGCGCAAGCTTGGCCAGCCGATGCTGCTGACCGCCGCCCTCGCAGCCGGCCGCCTGCAGACCGATGGCCCGTATGATCCGGCCGCCAGCTATGACCTGCCGGCGCTGGCCAATGTGCTCGATTTCATCAACCTGATGAGCTACGACATGGGCACCGGCTTCTCGGCGGTGTCCACCTTCAACGCGCCGCTGCATGAAGTGGCGGCCGACCCGCTGGCGCCGGAGCTGCGGCGCTGGAACAACGTGGCCGGTGCGGTGCAGTACTACCGCGACCATGGCGTGCCGGCCGACAAGCTGGTGCTGGGCGTGCCGTTCTACGGGCGTGGCTTCAAGGTGACCGGCGAGGCGCCTGATGGGGTGTACCAGGCCTACAGCGCACCGGCCGATGCCGGCGACTGGCGGGTGATCAAGGCCCGTTACCTGGACCAGCCGGGCTGGACGAAACACTGGCAGCCGCAGGCGCAGAGCCCTTGGCTGTACAACGCGGCGGAGAAGATCTTCATCAGCTACGAAGACCCGCGTTCCATCGGCCTGCGTGCGCAGTTCGCCCGCGAGCAGGGCCTGGCCGGCGTGTTCATGTGGGAGCTGACCGGTGATGACGAGCAGGCCAGCCTGCTCAACGCCATGCTGGCGCCGTGGCACAAGGCCCGCGTCGGCGATTGACCCCGGACTGGTAGCGCCGGGCCATGCCCGGCGGGTGCCTCAATTGGCCCACACGCTGTTGGGGTCGCCATCACGGGCACGGCGCTGGCTGGCCACCGCCAGCCGCGCAAAGCCGAACGCCATCGCCAGGGCCACCACGTCGATCCAGAACAGCGGCCAAAGCCCGCGCGCGGCGGCCAGCCACGGCCAGTCGCCGTTGAGTGCGCCATGCATCACCGGCACCAGTGCGGTGCTGATGGCTGCGGCCCACAGCAGTTCACGCGCGGCCTGCGCCGGCCGGCGCAGGGCCGCCCACAGCGCGCACGCCGCCCAGGTGCCGAAGCAGGCCCAGCGGATGCCGTGGTCCACCGCGGCCGGGGCCACCCGTTCGAGCACCAGCGCGGTGACGAACGCCACCGAAATCGCCACGCACAGGCCGATGCACACGCCTACCGTCGCCCGCGCCATGTTCACTCCCGAACGCGGCTGCTGCGGCTGCCGGCGCTTGCGCCGCGATTCGATCCACAGCAGGTTGCCCGAGTAGAACAGGAAGGCGCCGCCCAGCCCCAGCAGGAAGTACAGCCAGACCACCGCGCCGTTGCCGAACTCGCCGAAGTGCAGGGCGTACGCCGCGCTGAGCGTGGCGTGGTTGGCATCGCGATGGCCGGGCAGCTGGCTGGCCAGCACGCGGCCACTGGCCACATCCAGTGCGACCGAGCCGAGCGGGCCGAGGGTGCCGCTGGATTCGCCGGTGATCTCGATGGTGGCGTTGGCATCTGCGCCATTGGCCAGCTTCAGGTAGGCCGGTTCGAAATCGGCAACGCCCTGTGCGCGCGCCACTTCCAGGGCGCGTGCGTGCAGCTCGCGCAGGCTGCCCGGTGCGGCAGGCACGCCCGCGGCCTCGCGTACCGGCGCGGTGTCCATCGCCGCCGGCACCACCTGCATGGCCTTGCCTTCGAAAATGAGCGGGTTGAGCAGGGCGATCTGGATGAACACCAGGCAGAGCAGGGCGCCGGTCACCGCGAACATCAGGTGGAACGGCAGGCTGAGCACGCCGATCACGTTGTGCGCGTCCTGCCACATCTGCTTGAGGTTGCGGCCCGGGCGCAGCGCGAACAGGTCACCCAGCAGCTTGGGCAGGTGGATGACCACGCCGCTGAGCAGGGCCATGCCGTACAGCAGGCTGACGATGCCCATCACGTAGATGCCGGCCACCGGCAGGCCCAGGCTGTAGTGCAGTTCGTTGACCAGCTCGGCCAGGCCGGCCTGCGGCGGCGTCGGGCTGCCGCCGGTCTGGCCGGGCCAGGCATAGCGCCAGCCGCCGTCGGCCCCTTGCCAGTAGGCCAGCGGCTGCGGGTGCTCGGCGCCGGGGAAGGTCATGCCGACATGGCGGCGTGCCTCCGGGTGCTTGGCCAGCACGTCGTCCAGCAGGTACTGCGCATCATCCAGCCCGGCCGGCAGCACGCTGGCCGCGCCCGGCGTCTGCCACATCGGCAGGTCGTGGTGGAACAGGGTGAGGGCACCGGCATAGAACGCCACGAACAGGCCGAAGCCGGCCACCAGGCCGACCCAGGTGTGCAGGGTGGTGAAGGTACGCAGGGTCTGCGAACTGAATTTCATGCGGTCGTTCTCATTGCACCGCGCCGCTCAGGCGCAGCAGCCACAGCGCGGCGAAGCCGCCGGCGGCACAGGCGGCGGGCACCAGCCAGGCGCGCGCCACCGTGCGGAAACTGAAGGCCCACAGCGCCGCCAGCATCCACAGCGGGACGAAGGCGATCAGGGCCGGCACCACCGCGCTCGGCCACGGCCCCGGCGGCAGCCAAGTCAGCAGGCCGGTGGCAGCGGCGGCAAGGAAGAAGCCAGCGAAGATGCCCGACAGGGCGCGCATCCACATCAGCGCGGCTCCCGTGCGCTGCCATCCACCGCCGGGCGGTGCCAGGCCGCCAGTGCCGGCAGCAGCAGGGCCACCAGCATCCAGGTGCACAGCATCGCCACCAGGCCGGCGGCAACGCCCAGTTCGGCCATCCACAGCCACAGCGAGGCGACCGCCGCGACCATGCCGATCTGCCGGCCCAGGCGGCCGGCACGGCGCAGGCGTGGCCAGCGGCAGTGCGGCGATGCCGCGTAGAACGCCAGGGCGGAAAACATCGCCGACAGCATGGCCAGGCTGCAGAAGCCCAGCGTGGACAGGCCCACGGTGATCATCGTCGGCTCACCACTGGTAACGCAGGCTGGCGGTGACGGTGCGCGGGTAGCCGTAGTAGCACCACGTCGCGCTGTTGCAGGCCGACACGTACTTCTTGTCGGCCGCGTTGGCGGCGTTCACCTGCAGGCGCCACGGGCCACGGTCGTAGTGCACGCTGGCGTCGATCAGGGTGAACGACGGGGTGTACCAGTCGTTGTAGATGTCGCCGTAGATGCCACCGTTGTAGCGCACGCCCGCACCGAAGCCGAAGCCGCTCAGCGCGCCGGCGGTGAAGGTGTAGTCGGCGCCGAGCGAGGCGCTTTCCTTCGGCACCAGCGCCACCCGCTTGCCCAGCGAGGCGGCATCGGTGCTGCGGCGGACCTTGGCGTCCAGGCGGGTGTAGCTGCCATACACGCTCAGGCCCTGGCCGATGTTCCAGCGGCCTTCCAGCTCGGCGCCGCGCACGCGGGTCTGGCCCTGCTGGATCGAGAACAGGGTGTGCTGCGGGTCGACGGTGAGCGTGTTGTCCTGCTCGATCTGGTAGGCGGCTGCGGTCAGCAGCAGGCGGCCACCTTCGGGCTGGTACTTCACGCCCGCCTCGAACTGCTCGCCGGTGGTCGGCACGAAGGCGCGGCCTTCGAAATCGGTGCCGATGGTGGTCTGGAACGACTGCGACCAGCTGACGTAGGGGCTGACGCCGTTGTCGAACAGGTAGTTCACGCCGACCCGGCCGGAGAACTGGTCATCGCTCTGGTGGGCGGTGCCGGTGCCGCCGATGCGCTGTTCGGTATCAGTGCCGACCCAGTCCTGGCGGCCGGCCAGGGTCACCAGCCAGCGGTCGATGCGGATCTGGTCCTGCAGGTACAGGCCCAGCGTGCCCTGCGTCTGCACCTGCCGCGAGGTGTAGTCGGGCACCTGCACCGGCGCGCCGTACACCGGGTTGTAGGCATCGATGCCGGGCGCGCCGAACAGGAACGCCGAGGCGTAGTCGTCGCGCGCGCGGCGGTAGTCCAGCCCGGCCAGCACGGTGTGCTCGACGCGGCCGCTGTGGAAGCGGAACGTCAGGTTGTTGTCGATGGCCACGCTCTCGGAGGTGTCCATGCGCGGGTAGTAGTAGCGCACCAGCTCGGTGCTGTCCGGCGCGGCCAGGCCGAACAGGCCCAGGCTGCCGTGGCTGGCATCCACTTCGGCCCAGCTATAGCGCACGTTCTGGTTGAACACGGTGCCGTCGCCGAAATCGTGGCGGAACTCATAGCCCAGCGACGCGGCTTCCTTGGTGTAGTCGTTCACCCCCGGCTCGCCGCTGAAGAAGTGGCGGGAGATGTAGCGGCCGTTGGCACCGGGCACCACCGTGCCCTGGTAGGGCAGGAAGCCGCCGGTCTCGACCGTGTCGTTCTTCTGGTAGCGGGCCAGCACGGTCAGCGAATTGGCCTCGTCCGGGGTCCAGGTGATGGACGGGGCGAGGTAGTAGCGGTCGTCATGGACCTGGTCGATGACGTTGTCGCTGTTGCGGGCCAGGCCGACCAGGCGGTACAGCACGCTGCCGCTGTCGTTGAGCGCGCCGCCGATGTCGAAGGCGGCCTGCTTCAAGCCGTAGTTGCCGACCTGCAGTTCCACTTCCTGCAGCGGGTTGGCGCTGGGGCGCTTGCTGACGAAATTGACCAGGCCGCCCGGCGGCATCGCGCCGTAGTTGACCGAGGCCGGGCCCTTCAGCACGTCGATGCGCTCCAGGCCATAAGGCTCGATGCGCGATTCGCCGGTCCAGGTGCCTTCCACCGTGGCCAGGCCATCGAGGTAGCGGGCGGGCTTGAAGCCGCGCACCAGCAGCCAGTCGCTGCGGGTGTCCTCGCCGTACTGGCCGCCCTGGGCGCCGGCGGTGTACCACACCGCTTCCTCCACGCCGTGGATGCCACGGTCGCGCATCTGCCGGTCGGTGATGACCGAGATCGACTGCGGAATCTCGCGCAGCGGGGTGTCGGTCTTGGTCGCGCTGCCGCTTTCGGTGGCGATGGGCGCGGTCACCTGCACGGTGTCCAGCGTGCGCGCTTCATCGGCCTGGGCCAGGGTGGGAAGCGCGCCGGACAGGGCTGCGACCAGCGCAAGCGCCAGGGTGGACAGCGGGGCACGGAACAGGCCGGCACGAACCGGCAACGACTGCGGAGACATGGGCGGATCCAGGGCCGGGAAGGGGCGCGCCACACGCAAGTGAGAAACGCCTGCGTATGGTAATCATTGCCATCTGGCCCCGCCAGCGGCCGCCATTCAGCCGCCCCGGCGCGGCATTGGCCCGGCTGGCTTGGGCTTTGCCGCGCGCTGGTTTAAGATCGACGCAGAACCCTGACTGGAACAAGGTGGCCCGCGCCCAGCGCCGGCCGAGCGTGCGACATGAGCACTACCACCGCCCACCGCTGACCTGCCCCCGAAGGCCCTGTGTTTCCAGGCGCCCTCGCGGCGCTTTTTTATTGCCCGGGCACCGCCCGGAACGCTTTCCAGCCCGCTCGAGCGGGCCCCGCACGAAGCCATTGCGATGATCAATATCACCCTTCCCGACGGCAGCCGCCGCGAATTCGAAAACCCCGTCAGCGTCATGGACGTCGCCCAGTCGATCGGCGCCGGCCTGGCCAAGGCCACCATCGCCGGTTCGGTCGATGGCGTGCTGGTCGATGCCAGCGACGTCATCGACCACGATGCCCGCCTGCGCATCATCACCGCCAAGGACGAGGAGGGCGTGGAAATCATCCGCCACTCCTGCGCCCACCTGGTCGGCCACGCCGTCAAGCAGCTGTACCCCGACGTGAAGATGGTGATCGGTCCGGTCATCGCCGAAGGCTTCTACTACGACATCTATTCCGAGCGTCCGTTCACGCCGGAAGACATGGCCGCCATCGAGAAGCGCATGGGCGAGCTGATCGCCCAGGATTACGACGTCATCAAGAAGGTGACGCCGCGCGCTGAAGTGGTCGAGATCTTCAAGGCCCGTGGCGAGGACTACAAGCTGCGCCTGATCGAGGACATGTCCGACGACATCCAGGCGATGGGCATGTACTACCACCAGGAATACGTGGACATGTGCCGCGGCCCGCACGTGCCGAACACGCGCTTCCTGAAGGCCTTCAAGCTGACCCGCATTTCCGGCGCCTACTGGCGTGGCGATGCGCAGAACGAACAGCTGCAGCGCATCTACGGCACCGCCTGGGCCGACAAGAAGCAGCTCGAGGCGTACATCAAGCGCATCGAAGAAGCTGAAATGCGCGACCACCGCCGCATCGGCAAGCAGCAGGACCTGTTCCACCTGCAGGAAGAGGCCCCGGGCCTGGTGTTCTGGCACCCCAAGGGCTGGGCGCTGTGGCAGGTGGTCGAGCAGTACATGCGCAAGGTCTACCGCAGCAGCGGCTACGGCGAAGTGCGCTGCCCGCAGATCCTGGACGTGAGCCTGTGGAAGAAGTCCGGCCACTGGGACAACTACCAGGACAACATGTTCTTCACCGAATCGGAGAAGCGCACCTACGCGGTCAAGCCGATGAACTGCCCGGGCCATGTCCAGGTGTTCAACCAGGGCCTGCACAGCTACCGCGACCTGCCGATCCGCTACGGTGAGTTCGGTTCCTGCCACCGCAACGAGCCGTCCGGCGCGCTGCACGGCATCCTGCGCGTGCGTGGTTTCACCCAGGACGATGGCCATGTGTTCTGCACCGAGAACCAGATCGAATCGGAAGTGACCGCGTTCCACCAGCAGGCGCTGGCGGTCTACCAGCACTTCGGTTTCGACGAGATCCAGATCAAGATCGCCCTGCGCCCGGAATCGCGCCTGGGTGACGACGCCACCTGGGACAAGGCCGAAGGCGCGCTGCGCTCGGCGCTGACCGCCTGTGGCGTGGAATGGCAGGAGCTGCCGGGCGAGGGCGCCTTCTACGGCCCGAAGATCGAGTACCACCTGAAGGACGCCATCGGCCGTACCTGGCAGCTGGGCACCATGCAGGTCGACTTCATGATGCCGGGCCGCCTGGGCGCCGAGTACGTGGACGAAAACAGCCAGAAGAAGCATCCGGTCATGCTGCACCGGGCCATCGTCGGCTCGATGGAGCGCTTCCTCGGCATCCTGATCGAGCACCACGCTGGCCAGTTCCCGGCCTGGCTGGCGCCGACCCAGGTGGTGGTGGCCAACATCACCGATGCCCAGGCTGAATACGTCTCCAGCGTGACCAAGACCCTTGCGGAGCAAGGCTTCCGCGTCAGCTCGGATTTGCGTAACGAGAAGATCGGCTATAAAATCCGCGAGCATACGTTGCAGCGCGTGCCTTACCTGCTGGTCATCGGTGACCGCGAGAAGGAAAATGGAGCTGTGGCGGTGCGTACGCGTTCTGGCGAAGACCTGGGCAGCATGAGCCTGCAGGCCTTCATCGAGCGGCTCCAGGCCGAGGGCGCGTAAGCAAAGGTCCGGTCCGGGCGCACAGGCACCCGGACCGGTTCGATACCCTTGGGAGAACGTAATATCAGCACCCCTGACAACAAACAGAACCGCAAGAATCAGGAAATCCGTGTGCCGCGCGTCCGCGTGATCGGCAGTGACGGAGAAATGATCGGCGTGTTGTCGCGCGACGAAGCGCTGTCCATGGCCGAAGATGAAGGCCTGGACCTGGTTGAAATCCAGCCGCAGGCCGATCCGCCGGTCTGCAAGATCATGGATTTCGGCAAGTTCAAGTTCGAAGCGCAGAAGAAGGCCAGCGAGGCCAAGAAGAAGACCAAGCAGGTCGAGATCAAGGAAGTGAAGTTCCGTCCGGTCACGGACGAGGGCGACTACCAGATCAAGCTGCGCAAGATGCGCGGTTTCCTTGAGGAAGGCGACAAGATCAAGGTCAACATCCGCTTCCGTGGCCGTGAAATGAGCCACCAGGAACTGGGTCGCGAGATGGCCAACCGGATCGAGACCGATCTGGGCGAGGACATCGTCATCGAATCCCGTCCGCGCCTGGAAGGGCGTCAGATGGTCATGATGATCGCGCCGAAGAAGAAGACCTGAGGCCTGACGGGCCGCCTTCCGGGGCGCCTGGCTGAATGGTTCAGGGTAAAGGGACGCCACGGGCGTCCCTTTGCTTTTGCGGTAACCCGGTAATTCATGCCGGAAAGGGTCGCAGGGGCTGGTGGCAGGGCGGTTTTGCCTGTATCATGCCCGGCTCGACCCACCCAGGACGGGTCGTACGCCGATCATGGCAGGACGGAAAGAGCGGCCCAGGCCGCCGCCAGATCAGTCAGAAACCAGGGTCATATCCCATCAAGGACATTGCAATGCCCAAGATCAAGACCAACCGGGCAGCGGCCAAGCGTTTCCGCAAGACCGCCTCGGGCAAGTACAAGTGCGGCCACGCCAACCGTAGCCACATCCTCACGAAGAAAGCGACCAAGCGTAAGCGTAATCTGCGTCAGACGGGCCATGTCCGTGCAGAAGACGCAGGCCGTCTGGACCGCATGCTCCCTTACCTCTGAGGAACTGAAAAATGGCACGAGTTAAGCGTGGCGTACAGGCGCGTCGCCGCCACAAGAAAATCCTTGATCTGGCGAAGGGCTACTACAATGCCCGTCGCAAGGTCTTCCGCGTCGCCAAGCAGGCGGTCATCAAGGCACAGCAGTACGCCTACATCGGCCGTAAGCAGAAGAAGCGCAACTTCCGTTCGCTGTGGATCACCCGTATCAATGCGGCTGCCCGCATCAACGGCCTGAGCTACAGCCGCTTCATGAACGGCCTGCTGAAGGCCGGCATCACCCTGGACCGCAAGGTCCTGGCTGATATCGCCGTGCACGACGCAGCTGGTTTTGCTGCACTGGCCGAAAAGGCCAAGGGCGCACTGGCGGCATAAGTCCTTCCCGATGCCGTTGCCGTTCAACGGGAACGGTGTCAGGTAGAGGCAATGCATGGGGAAGGGCGCAAGTCCTTCCCCATTCTTTTTTGGGTCCCGGCAACGCCGCAGGCGCGCGGTGCGGGGACCGGCGGTGGCGACAGGGGTCGGCCCTTCGCGCATCGCGATGGCAGACCGACTGGAGTTCCGGCCCCCCATGAGCGACATCCAATCCCTCACCACCCAGGCCCTGGCCGATGTGGCCGCCGCACAGAGCCCCGACACGCTGGAACAGCTGCGCGTGGCCCTGCTCGGCAAGAGTGGCAGCATCACCGCCCAGCTCAAGCAGCTCGGCACCCTGCCGGCCGACGAGCGCAAGGCCGCCGGTGAAGCCATCAACCAGGCCCGTGACGCGCTCTCCAGCGCGCTGGGCGAGCGCAAGGCCGTGCTGGAGAACGCCGCACTGGATGCGCGCCTGGCCGCCGAAGCGATCGACATCACCCTGCCGGGCCGCAACGGCGACCGCGCCGGCCTGCACCCGATCACCCGCACCCTGGAACGCATCACCGGCATCTTCGGCCGGTTGGGCTACGAGCTGTCCGAGGGTCCGGAGATCGAGGACGACTGGCACAACTTCGAAGCGCTGAACTTCCCGCCGCACCACCCGGCGCGTGCCATGCACGACACCTTCTACTTTGGCGACGGCCGCCTGCTGCGCACGCATACCTCCGGTGTGCAGGTGCGCTACATGGGCGAGCACCAGCCGCCGCTGCGCATGATCGCCGCCGGCAAGGTGTACCGCAGCGACAGCGACCAGACCCATTCGCCGATGTTCCACCAGGTCGAAGGCCTGCTGGTGGATGAGCATTCCACCTTCGCCGACCTGAAGGGCACGCTGGCCGAGTTCGTGCGTGCCTTCTTCGAGCGCGATTTCGAAATGCGCTTCCGCCCCAGCTACTTCCCGTTCGTTGAACCCGGCGCGGAAGTGGACATCGCCTGGCAGCAGCCCGACGGCAGCACCCGCTGGCTGGAAGTGCTCGGCTGCGGCATGGTCCACCCGAACGTGCTGCGCAACGTCGGCATCGATCCGGAACGCTACACCGGCTTCGCCTTCGGGCTGGGCGTGGAGCGCTTCGCGATGCTGCGTTACGGCGTCAACGACCTGCGCGCGTTCTTCGAGAACGACGTGCGGTTCCTGAAGCAGTTCGCGTAACGGACCAGGTAGCGCCGGGCCATGCCCGGCGGACTCAACAACGCAGGCCCAGGCGCATGCGCCGGGCCCACCAGGGTGACACCATGAAATTCTCCGAAAACTGGCTGCGCAGCCACGTCCCGACCTCCGCCACGCGCGATGAACTGAGCGCGGTGCTCACCGCCATCGGCCTGGAAGTGGAAGAAGTGACCGCGCTCGGCAACGGCCTGCAGCACGTGGTCGTGGCACGCATCGTCGAGGCCGTGCGCCATCCCGAAGCCGACCGCCTGCAGGTGTGCAAGGTCGATGCAGGGCAGGGCGAACTGCTGCAGATCGTCTGCGGTGCGCCCAATGCGCGCCCGGGCCTGGTCGCGCCGCTGGCCATGGTCGGCGCGCAGATCGGCGATCTGGCAATCAAGCCGGCCAAGCTGCGCGGCGTCGAATCCAACGGCATGCTGTGCTCGGCCAAGGAACTGGGCCTGGACACCGATGCCTCGGGCCTGCTGGAACTGCCTGAGGATGCGCCGGTCGGCCAGACCCTGGTCGACTACCTCGGCCTGCCCGACGCCAGCATCGAGATCAAGCTGACCCCCAACCGCGCCGACTGCTTCAGCGTGCGCGGCATCGCCTACGACGTGGCCGCGGCCACCCGCAGCGAAGTGCTGGATTTCGCCGCCGACGCCATTGCGGCGGTCGGCAGCCGCGAGCTGTCCATCCAGCTCGACGCCGGCGCCGAAGCGCCGCGCTACCTGGGCCGTGTCATCGAGGGCGTCAACGCCGCCGCCAAGACCCCGCTGTGGATGGCCGAGCGCCTGCGCCGCAGCGGCGTGCGCCCGGTGTCGCTGCTGGTCGACATCACCCAGTACGTGATGCTGGAACTGGGCCAGCCGATGCACGCCTATGACCTGGGCACCCTGCAGGGCAGCATCGCCGTGCGCCGTTCGCGTGCCGGCGAAGCGATCAAGCTGCTGGACGGCCGCGATGCGGTGCTGGACGACAGCTTCCTGGTGGTGACCGACGCCGACCGTGCCGTCGGCCTGGCCGGCCTGATGGGCGGCTTCGATACCCGCGTCACCGACGACACCACCGCCGTGTTCCTGGAGGCTGCGCACTTCGCGCCGGCCGCCATCATGGGCCGTGGCCGCAAGCTGGGCCTGCACACCGATGCCGGCCACCGCTTCGAGCGTGGTGTTGATCCGGCGCTGCCGCGTACCGCCATCGAATACGCCACCCGCCTGGTGCTGGACCTGGCCGGCGGTACCCCGGCGCCGGTCACCGAGGCCGTTAACGAGGCCGATCTGCCGCAGGCGGCAACGATCACCCTGCGTCGTGCCCGCATCACCCGCGTGCTGGGCATCACGATCGAAGACGCCGAGGTCGAGCGCATCCTGCGCGCGCTGGGCATGGGCGTGACCGCTGCCGGTGAAGGCTGGCAGGTGACCGCGCCGAGCCGTCGCTTCGATATCGCCATCGAAGAAGACCTGATCGAGGAACTGGCGCGCATCCACGGCTACGAGCAGATCCCGACCACCCTGCCGGGTGGCGCGGCGCGCGTGGCGATGCCGACCGAGACCCAGCTGGATGTCCTCAGCGTGCGCCGCCAGCTGATCGCCCGTGATCTGCAGGAAACCCTGAATTTCGCCTTCGTCGATGATGCGCTGCTGACCCAGTGGCAGCTGCGCGACAACCTGGTGCCGCTGGCCAACCCGCTGTCGGCCGAGCTGGCGGTGATGCGCCCGGCGCTGCTGCCGGGCCTGGTCGCCACCCTGGGCCGCAATGCCGCCCGCCAGCTGGCCCGCGTGCGCCTGTTCGAAGTGGGCCGGGTGTTCGCCCAGCAGGCCGGCGAAAGCCGGCCGGCACCGCTGGAAACCCCGCGCGTGGCGGCCGCCATCTGCGGCGATGCGCAGTCCGTGCAGTGGGGCCTGCCGACCCGCAAGGTCGATTTCCATGACCTGAAGGGCGACCTGGAATCGTTGGCCGCCGCCAGCGGTGCCGTGCTCGAATTCCGCCCCTCCACCCGTGCCTTCGGCCACCCGGCCCGTTCGGCCGAGGTGTACCGCGATGGCGTGGTCATCGGCTGGATCGGCCAGATCCATCCGCGCCTGGCCAAGGCCATGGACATCGAGGCTGACGTCTATGCCTTCGAGCTGGACCTGGAGGCACTGTCCGCCCGTGCGCTGCCGCGTGCCGGCGAGCTGTCGCGCTTCCCGGCTGTGCGCCGCGACCTGGCGTTCCTGGTGCCTGAACAGGTGGCCTGGAGCGACCTGGCCGCGACCATCCGGCATGCCGCTGGCCCGCTGCTGCGCGAGCTGAACCTGTTCGACCGTTACGTCGGCCAGGGTGTCGAGCCTGGGTTCAAGAGTCTCGCTATGGGCTTGATTTTGCAGGACAAGTCGCGCACTCTGACGGACCGCGACGTGGAAGCGGTGGTGGCCGAGGCGGTCACTGCGATCGAGCGTGAACACCACGCCCGGATCCGCGGCTGAGCGGGAAGCACTCAGGGGTAGCAGGCAATGGCATTGACCAAGGCGGAGATGGCGGAAAAGCTGTTCGACGAAGTCGGTCTGAACAAGCGGGAAGCCAAGGAATTCGTCGACGCGTTCTTCGATGTGCTGCGTGAAGCGTTGGAACAGGGACGTCAGGTGAAGCTGTCCGGCTTCGGTAATTTCGACCTGCGGCGCAAGAACCAGCGCCCGGGTCGCAACCCCAAGACCGGCGAGGAAATTCCGATTTCCGCCCGTACGGTGGTCACCTTCCGTCCGGGCCAGAAGCTCAAGGAGAGGGTGGAAGCTTATGCTGGATCCGGGCAGTAACCGCGAACTACCGCCGATCCCGGCCAAGCGCTACTTCACCATTGGTGAGGTAAGCGAGCTGTGCGACGTCAAGCCGCACGTGCTGCGCTACTGGGAAACCGAGTTTCCCAGCCTTGAGCCGGCCAAGCGCCGTGGCAACCGCCGCTACTACCAGCGCCACGACGTGCTGATGGTGCGGCAGATCCGCAGCCTGCTGTACGAACAGGGTTACACCATCGGCGGCGCGCGCCTGCGCCTGGATGGTCCGGATGCACGCGAGGAATCGGCGCTGAGCAACCAGATCATCAAGCAGGTACGCATGGAGCTGGAAGAAGTGCTGCAATTGCTTCGCCGGTGATCCAAAACCCCGCGTAATCCGCTATACTTCACGGCCCGCCGCACTGGCGGGCACATCGCAGCATCAGTCGGGGCGTAGCGCAGCCTGGTAGCGCATCTGCCTGGGGGGCAGAGGGTCGTCGGTTCGAATCCGGCCGTCCCGACCAATGTGATGAAAAAGAAAGCCTGCGCAGCGATGCGTGGGCTTTTTTGTTGTTTGTAGGGTCGAGTTTGCTCGACTCCAGCTGACAGGCCGCGTCCTCACAGGGCTCTCTCTGCCAAGGTCCTGCATGGCAAGCGCGACGTCGTGGCTGAACAAGTTGGTCCGCAGGCACTTGTGATCTATACGGCTCTGCCGTATAGTTGTGACATGTCGCTACTGACCGTGATCGAGTCCCCACTGTTCAGCAGGTATTGGCCCGACTATTGGACGGCCGAACAGCACAGCGATTTTGTTGCCTACATTGCCGGAACCCCAGAGGCGGGGGACGTGATCCCAGGCTCTGGTGGATGTCGGAAGGTGCGTTGGTCGGGTGATGGCAGAGGCAAGCGTGGAGGAGTGAGAGTGATCTATACCCTGCGCTTGGCAAATGGAGCTGTAGTGGCACTCACCATTTACGGAAAAGGCACCACAGAGGATATTCCCGCGCACATCCTGCGCGAACTGGCGGAGGAGCTTGGCCATGCCGATGAATAAGAAAGAACGAGAAGCCCGTGATGCTGGCCGAAATATTGGCGCAGAGCTGCTGGAGGCTGTTCGCTCGGTGAAGGCTGGCAAAGTGGGTGCTGTGAATATGGTGCCTGTGTCGATTGCTGCAGAGGCGCGTCAGCGGCTTGGCATGTCCCAGGCGCAGTTTGCCGGAATGCTCGGCGTATCGGTACGTACGTTTCAAGACTGGGAGCAGGGTCGTCGCGAGCCATCCGGCGCCGCAAAAACGCTTCTGAAGATCGCGGCGTTGCGTCCAGATGCCGTGCATGAGGCGCTGGCAGTCTGAGTTGTCGAATCACGAAGCCCCCGGTAGGCGGGCTTCGTCTGCAGCTACAACGTTGCAGTGGCGAAGTCGAGCAAGCTCGACTCTACCGAGGGTGTGCGATATCGGGCGTTCAGGCCCGCAGCCCATACGGTCCGGTACTTCCCTTATCATCGGCGCACATCCGATTGCATCGGCATTCTCCTCGCACCCGCCACCGGCGGTTGCGGCGGGCGTGCAGGGCGATGCGCGGACCACGACGACCACAGGGGGTTGCGTTGATCAGCAGTACCGTCATTCATCGTTCGGCCGGCGCAGGCACGGACGGCTTCCGCGTCCTGGACACCACGTTCAAGGAAAAGCGCGTCTTTGTTTCATGGGGCCTGCGTGGCGAGGATCTCAGCCGCGAGGCCGAGCCGGCCGAAACCGTTGTCGCGCGCCAGGCGTTGCAGCGCGAGTCGCGGCAGGTTGAAGGGCCTCGCAGCGGCGAAGTGTTCATTGCCAACCAGGCCGCCGCGGCCATCAGCGTGTACCGCCTGCTCAGCGAGGCGCGCAGTGGCGATGCCGTGTTCTTCCTGTGCGATTCGCCAGCGGTGGTCGAGTGGCTGGTGACCGCGCTGGAAATACGCGAAGGCTGAAATGCGGGGTCAGATCCCTTCGCGTTGCGAAGGGATCCGACCCCTATGCCAGTGCGGCGTCCACGGCGGCGCGTGCATGCAGGGTGGTGGTGTCGAACAGCGGCACCGGGCTGTCCTGCTCACGTACCAGCAGCATGATCTCGGTGCAGCCCAGGATGATCGCCTCGGCGCCACGGGCGACCAGCCGCGCGATCACGTCCACGTACACCTGCCGCGACGCTTCGCTGACCACGCCTGCGATCAGTTCGCGGTAGATGATGTCGTGCACGTCGCGGCGGTCGTCAGCGTCGGGCACCAGCACCTCCAGCCCGAAACGATCGCTCAGCCGCCCACGGTAGAAATCCTCTTCCATGGTGAAGGCGGTGCCGAGCAGGCCGACCGTGCGCAGGCCCGCCTGCAGGATCGCCTGGGCGGTCGGGTCGGCAATATGCAGCAGCGGCAGCGGGCAGGCGGCTTCCATCTGCGGGGCCAGCTTGTGCATGGTGTTGGTGCAGACCACCAGCAGGTCGGCGCCACCGGCCTGCAGGCGGCGTGCGGCATCGATCATTTCCGTGCCCAGCGCGTCCCAGTCGCCGTCATGCTGCAACTGCTTGATGCGGGCGAAATCCACCGACCACAGCAGCAGCTGCGCCGAATGCGCGCCCCCCAGCCGCTGGCGGACATCCTCGTTGATGAGGCGGTAGTACTGCGCCGAGCTTTCCCAGCTCATGCCGCCGATCAGGCCCAGGGTCTTCATGCGTATCTCCATGCTGGAACCGCCATTGCAGCACAGACCGGCGGCCGCGTGCAGGGCGCCATCTGTAACCGTCATTCGTGGCCCGCGCTGTACGTACCGCGGCGCGCCGCCAGCCCGTAAGCTGGTGGGCTCCCCGCGTCGAGAACAACAATGGCCCTGCATACCTGGTGGTGGTTCCTGGCCACGGTCTTCGTGCTGTGCGGCACGCCGGGCCCGAACATGCTGCATATCCTGGGCCGCAGCGTCGGGCTGGGTTTCCGCCGCAGCGTGCCGGCCATGGCCGGCTGCCTGTTGGCCATGCTGCTGGTGCTGGCCGCCTCGGCTGCTGGGCTGAGCGCGTTGCTGCGCTCCTCGCCGATGTTGTTCGAGGTGCTGCGTTACCTGGGCGTGGCGTATCTGGCCTGGCTGGGCATCAAGGCTTGGCGCGACAGCTGCCGTCCGGTCGCGACGGGCACCGGAAGCGAGCCGCTGCTGGCGCCGGTGCACGGTGCATGGTCGGTCTTCCGCGGTGGCCTGCTGGTGGGGCTGAGCAACCCGAAGCTGCTGCTGTTCGCCGCCGCATTCCTGCCGCAATTCGTCGATCCCGCGCGTGCGCAGGGCCTGCAGTACACGGTGCTGGTGGCCACTTTCGTCGCCTGCGAACTGTTCTGGTACGTGATGTATGCCGCGGGCGGGCACAGCCTGCGCCGCTGGTTGGCCAAGCCCTTCGCGCAGCGCTGGTTCGAACGGCTGGTGGGCAGCGTGTTCCTTGCGTTCGCTGTCGCGCTGCTGCGCTTCCGCCCGCGCTGAACGTTCACGCCGCGCGCGCGGCGCGCTCACGGCACCCGCATCGGCGCCTGCCTAACCTGATCCCACTGTTATCAGTCCCTGTGGGGAAAGGATCGACATGATCAAGTGGGCCATCATTTTCGCCGTCATCGGCCTCATTGCCGGTGTGCTCGGTTTCGGCGGCATCGCCGGTACCGCAGTCGGCATCGCCAAGTTCCTGTTCTGGGCAGGCATCATCATCGCGGTGATCCTGTTCCTGATCGGCAGGAGCGTGGCCAAGAAGGTCGCCTGACAGCCTGCCACATGTGGCCGGCAGCAGCGCGCTCAGTGCGCGCTGCTTTTCGAGAACAGATTGATGACCAGCACACCCGCGCAGATCAGGCCGATGCCGATCAGCGCCGGCGTGTCCAGGCGCTGCTTGAACACCAGCAGGCCGATCAGCGAAATCAGCGCGATGCCCACGCCGGACCAGATCGCATAGGCGATGCCGGTCGGGATCGATTTCATCGTGAGCGCCAGCAGGTAGAAGCACACGCCGTAGCAGGCCAGCGCACCCAGCGTGGGCGCGAGCCGGCTCATCCCCTCGGACGCTTTCAGCAGTGAGGTGGCGATCACCTCCAGCGCGATGGCGGCGGCCAGGTAGGCATAAGGATTCATCGCAGGCTCCAGGTCAGCCGGGCATGCACAGTTTCAGGGCTTCGCCCGCCATGGCCAGCGCGTTGCGCCGTTCTTCCTCATCCAGCGGGCGGCCATAGGCCGTGGCCCAGTAGCCATCGGCAGCGCAGCGCGCCGCGTACAGGCGCGGGTCGGTGGCCTCGCCGGGGAACTCGGCCAGCATGCCGCGCATCCATTCGCGCCAGTGCGCCAGCATGGCCGGTTCCAGCAGGTTGGCCATGGTCAGGCCGATATCGTTGTCCTGGGTCTGCTGCAGCAGGTGGTTGAAGCTCACCTCGACGTAGGCACGGGTGAAGCAGCCATGGCCGGGCGGCGCCTGCAGCATGTGCGCGCGCAGGTCCTGCTCGAACGCAGAAACCAGCGCGGTCAGCGTTGCGTCCAGCAGCGCCTGTTTGCTGCTGAAGTGATGGAACAGGGCGCCCTTGCTGACGCCAGCGGCACGGGCGACGTCCTGCACGGTCAGCGCGGCAAGCCCGCCCTCGCCGATCACGCGGGCGGTCGCGTCGAGCAGGGCCTGGCGCACGGCTTCGGGCGCCTTGCGGCGGGTGAGGGCGGGGGATGCGGACATGAATGAAGGAAACCGACTGGACGGTACGATTGTAGCGCAGCCGCGTCTCAGTCCAGATAGACCGACAGGCCGCTGGCCATCTGCAGGTCCGGGCTGTCATCGTCCAGGCCGACGTCGAACGAGATATCCAGCTGGACGCCCGGGCGCACCTGCCAGCTCAGGCCGGCCCCCGCCAGCGTCTGGTCGGGCGCATCGTTCACGTCGAAGAAGCCTGCTTCCAGATAGGTGGACACCGTCGGGGTGGCCTGCAGCGACAGGCTGGGCGCCCACGTGGTCGTGCGTTGGCCCGCGCCGCGCTGATGCTCGGCAAACAGCGCCAGGCTCCATCGATCGGTCAGGGCCTGCTCCACGCTGGCCGCAAGTGCGTATTGCCGGCCGTCGCTGAAGGCTGCGTCGCCGCGCGCCACCACGGCCGTGGCCAGCACCGCCCATGCGGTCCGGTCATTGCTGCCGGGGCCGGCCCACTTCACGCCGACGCTGCTGTCGCCCGCCCCGCGCAGGCGGGTGTCCCCACCATCTGGCGCGCGCAGGCGCTGGCGATTCCACGGTGTACCCGATACCTGCAGTTCCAGGCCGGGCGCCAGGCCGGTGCGCAGTAGGGCTTCGCCGGACAAGGTGGTGCTGCGCACGCCCTCGGCGTCGGTTTCGCGCAGGTAGGAAGGAAGCCCGAACTCCAGCGCGGCGGCGCCGCGGCCTACCGTGTCGGTACTGAAGCCGAGGCCGGGCCGATCAAAGGCGGGCGGGTCGGACGGTGGCTCTGCCCGTGCGGACAGGCAGGCCATGGAAAGCCCGAACAGAACGATGCACTGGCGCATGCTGGCCGACGAGCTCGAGGGGTGTTGCCGAGCATGCGCGGGCCGCGCGTCGGGGCGCCGTGAACGCGGGCGTCAGTCGTCGATGCGGGCGAAGCGCGGCTGCGGGCCGTGCTCGCCGGGCACCTGCTCGACGAACATGGCGTACGGGCGCACCCACAGGCCACCTTCGCCATAGAGGGCGCGGTATAGCACCTGCGGTTGCAGGGTTTCGCTGCTGCGCACGATATCGATCACTTCGTACAGACCGCCCTTGAAATGGCGGTAACGGCCCGGCTCGAGGCGGGGCAGGGGGCTGAGGTCGGACATCCTGGAATTCTACTTCCGCGCGGGCGTGGGCGGCAGCGCGCACCAGGCATCAATGGCCTCGGCGGTGTTGGCCAGGCCCTGGGCCTGGGCCAGCTCCCATGGCCGCTGGCAGCGCCCGCTGCGCTGGCACCATTGGTAGCCGGCCGAACCGATGCAGCCGTGGGCATCGCGATCACCGCCGACCACGGGCGCGGCGGCGGCATCCCGGGTGGGTGCGGGTTCGGGCTGTGCGCAGGCACTCAATGCCAGCACCAGCAGCACCGGCAGAAGGGCAGTCTTCATCGGCATGGCCTCGGGTCCGGAGGCCTCAGTGTCGGCTGCTTCCGCGCCGGCAACAAGCGCTCAGCTGATGCTGGCGCGGACCAGCTCCTCAAGCAGGACCAGATAGCTGGCCACGAAGTAGAACTTCAGCAAGGTCGAACGCTGCAGCGGAAGCGAGGTGCGCATGTGGAAGGGGCCCCTGTTAGTGACGGTAGTGTGAAGCGCGCCTGACTTCGTGACAAGAGTCACGGAAAACCTTCACTAAACGGACTCATAGATGTGATGGGGGTAGCGTTCTGACAGCTCCGTGCGGATTTTTCGTACTTATCTGATAGGCCGCCCCTGACCGGCTGACTAGGGTGGATGGCATCAGCAGACGGCCTCTGGCCCCTGCGTCTTCCACCACAGGAGTCCGTCATGGTCATTACCGTCAAATGCAGTGCCGCCCAGTGGTCGCTGCTGGATCCCGCTGCGGGCAGCGCCGAAGCGTTCTGTTCGGGGGCTGCAGCCTTCGATACCGCCGTCGAGCGGGCCGGGGATCACTATCGCCGCACCGGGCAGGAAAGTGTCGTGCGCGTGGAAGCGCTGGGCAACAGCATCGAAGCCGTGCGTTTCCAGGCGGTGGCTGTCGCGCCGGTGCAGGTTACGGAGCTGCATCCTGCGCCAGCGGCGTGAGGCCAGCCGCATCCCGGCTCAGCGCCGGGGTAATGAAGCGCCACAGCCACGCACGGCTGACGGTTTTGGTGTGGACGTGTTCGATCCGCCCCGGCAGAGCCCTGTCCTGCAGCAGTCGCTGCGGGTCCTCGGCCAGCACCAGGATGAGCAGGTCGCGGCGCAGGCAGCAGATGCGCCGTAGCAGGGGAATGCCGTCGCTTTGGCCAATGGTCGGCATGCAGGGGTCGATGACCAGCACTTTGCAGGCCGGGTCGGCAATGCGTGCCAGTACCTCCGACGGTGAGCGGGCTTCGCGGGGAGCCTGACCCTGCAGGTGCGGGAAAATGCCGAGGGCGAGCTCGCTGCGGACCCAGGGGTTTGCATCTGCGATGACCAGGGCATGGGCTTGGCCGTACAGCCTGGGGGTGATGGCAACAGGGCTTTCTGGGGTAAACCGATCGTCGTTGGCGGCGGGTACGGTGGACATGTGGGTGTAGTGGGTGATGCGCGAGAGACTGATGAACTTCCGCACGCCCAACTCCTTAAGTACGAGCCATGTTGGATGCACGGTGTTGGCTTCGCCGCGTCATTGACGACGATGGACTCGCCCGGATGTCCAATTTATTTCACACAGGCTATGGATTATCGGGGCCGCAGCCCTTTGGGAGGAGGTCGTAATAGGGAATGGCAGTCCAGCAGCGCCATTCATGAGTGTCTGAATCCCTTATCAGCACCAGGTTCATGCTCCACGTGCCAACGTTGTAGCCGGAATCAGGACGCAGGAGGCAGTCGATTAGCAGGTCGCCGTCTGCAGCAACATGCGTTGTAATGGTTTCGCAGCGTTCACTTTCATCTGGCAACCCCAGTTTTTTGTTGTCTGAGCCAAAGAGATCGCCTCGCTCTGCCAGCCACGCTTCCACGCCCGCTTTCCCGCCGGCTATGTCCGCCAGCGCAGCAGCCAGCTTTGATCTTGTAGTGAACTTCTTGTATTGCGGGACTGCGATCATGGCCAGGATCGCGATGATGCCCACGACGACCATGAGCTCAATCAGAGAGAAACCTTGCTGGCTGCGCACGCGTGCAGCTTCACGGCCATCCTCTGAGAGTTTGTTTTCCATTGCTTCCTCCGTGGCGAAGCCAACATTGAGCCGGGAACGGTATGAGGCAGTGACTGGAGAGGCACATGCGGCTGTATGCGGGCATGAAAGCCGCGCAGCGGCATGTGCCTGCGATCAGGCCTGACAGCCGCGCGGAAGTAGATCCTGCTCAGGGATGTCGCTCTCGCAGAGCCAGGTGCCATTCGGGTCGCGACTCAACGTCAGGCTGCCGGTGCCAAATGTGGCGTCGCTCTCAAGCCGGCAGTCGATGCTTGTGGCACCACTTACGGCATCTGCCGTGACAGTAATGAAGCTGCAGCGTGAGCTGGAATCGGGGAGGCCAATCGATGCCGCTGTGGTTACCTCGGTGCCCGCAGCCAGGAGTGACTCGACGCCAACTTTTCCGCCCGCTATCTCTGCCAGTGCGCTCGCCAGCTTCGCTTTGGCGGAAAATTTTTGGTACTGCGGAAGCGCAATCATCGCCAGGATGCCGATGATCGCCACGACCACCATAAGCTCGATGAGCGAGAAGCCTTTCTGTCGGGAGTTTATGCGGGATGCACGATGTGTGCGGAAACGAGAGGTGTCCATCTTCTTTCCTCGGTGACGTGGGTTATTCATCGAAATCGCCGCGATAGCTCGTGCTTCGTGGCGTGGCGATAGATAATCACGGGCATCGCTCCGGGTATATTCAATTAATGGGAAAATTGGCCTTCGCAGGATTGATTTCCCCACTTTTCCCATTTGTTGAATCAATACGGTTCACGGACGGCAGGCTGCTGGCAGCAGTTGCGGGTCGGGTACTTCAGCCATGCAGCGCCAGGCGCCCTGCGGTGTGCGTTGCAGTGCCAACGTGCCGCGCACGGGTCCATCGCCGCGGAGTTCGCAGCGCAGTCGTGCGTGCCCGGTGTCGGGCAGGTGCATGCGCAGTTGCCTGCAGAACGCCGCGCTGGCGGGCAGGCCGAGATGTTGGTCGCTGATCCGCAGATCGCCGCCTGCGTAGCTGGCTTCCACGGCCTGGATCACCTCGCCAAGGCGGGCAACGGCGGTGTGCAGGTACTCGCGTTCGCTGTTTCCGCCGAGTGTTGGCGCAGCCAGGACGACGGCATAAACAGCAGTGATGGCCGCCGAAATGGCAATGGCCGCCCAGGGTCTGGCCCGGGGCGGCAGCACGATGTCCCTGTGTTCCGGAGAAGCTGCATGCATGGCAGTGGCTCTCCCTCCTGTGTTCCTTGGGAGGAAGACATCCCAGTGCCGGGGCCGCTCCTCCAGCGGCCCCGGCACGCCTTCCCCATGAACGCGTTTGTGGCCGTTACAGCGCCAGCGAACTCTCCACATCCAGCACCATGCGGCGGGCGAGGGCGAGGTTCGCCTTCTGCCGGTCCAGCACGACGTAGAAGAACAGC
Organism: Stenotrophomonas sp. FW305-3-2-15-E-LB1; assembly: GCF_058787375.1. NCBI lineage: Bacteria > Pseudomonadati > Pseudomonadota > Gammaproteobacteria > Lysobacterales > Lysobacteraceae > Stenotrophomonas > Stenotrophomonas sp. FW305-3-2-15-E-LB1. Next base: position 4,167 of record NZ_JBYSZR010000027.1, on the reverse strand, counting down.
CCCTTCTTGGCCGACACCGGGCGCAGCACGTGGTAAGCGCGGCCCAGGGTGATGAGGATGTCCTCGATGCTGTCGTTGAGGTTGAGGGCTTCGGCGGTTTTCATCTTGGCGCGCAGCACTTCGGTGTTGCCGGCGGCGGCCAGTTCCATGTCCACGCCCGAGCCGGCGTTGCCCAGCAGCATGCCGCTTTCGTAGTCGACCAGTGCCACGGCTTGTGCGCCGTTGATCTGCATGAGCGTGTCCAGGCATTTGTTGATGGCGGTATTCATTTCAGTCGTCCGTTGCGGGTGTTTGGAAGAAAAGAGTCGTCTGAGCAGTGAGAGCGACATGCATCAGTTCGTGTTGTCGGCCAGCGTGCGCACACACTGCTTGGCATGCCACAGGGCGTTGCCGATGACACAGCTGTGGTCGCACGCGGTCATCAGCAGCCGCGGCTGCGATCCGGGAATGGCCAGCATCAGCACCTTGCCGTCGGCGGCGTCGAGGATCAGCGTGTCCAGTTCGCCAAAGCGCAGCTCGCGCCCCAGCGCGCTGGCCAGGCCCAGCATCGAGCTGGTCATCGCGGCCAGGCGATCGGCCACGTTGCCTTTCGGCCCGGCCTGGGCGAGCGCGAAGCCGTCGGCGCTGGCAACCACGATGGCCTGGATGCCCGGGACGTCGCGCGCCAGTGCGTTCAATGCCGGTGCGGCGTTAAGGGCGTTACTCATGTGCGGCCGCCATTGCATTGCATTCAATCTGGCTCATCAGCAGGTCCATGGCGGTGATGGCCTGCTTCATGTCACGCGGGTCCAGCGGCAAGGCCGGCAGGTGCGGGGCCTGCTCGCTCAACCACGCCTGCCAGTGCGGCAGGATCGGATCGTCGGTGCGGCCGCACTTGGTGATGCCGATGACTACCGGCAGGGTGGGCGCGTGCTCGGCGATGGCCTGCAGGTGCTGGCCGGCGAGTGTGGCGTTGACGCACTTGCTGCCATCCACCAGCACGATGGCGCCCTCGGCACCCGCCAGCAGGATTGGCCAGATGTAGGAGAAGCGTTCCTGCCCGGGCGAACCATACAGGCGCAGCCGGTCGCCGCCCGGCAGGTCGATGTCGCCGTAATCCATGGCAACGGTGGTGTACTCCTTGCCCACGCTGGGGTCGGTATTGCGGGCTTCGGTCACCACGGCTTTGCCGTGGGTGAGGGTCTGCACCAGGGTGGATTTGCCCGCACCCAGCGGGCCCATAACGACGATCTTGTGCTCACGCACGCTCATGCACTCCAGCGGATACGAAGTTGGCGCCACAGATTGACGAGGCCATCGGTGGGCGAGGGGCGGACCGGTGCATCGCTGCCCATCACCGGGAAGGCGTAGGCAGTGAGGAAGGCGGCATTGAAGAACGACTGCACCTGGCGTTGCGGCAGGTCGAGGATGTCGCAGCACGCCTGGACGGAGGCGCCCTGCTTGATCAACAGTGCGCACAGGCGGAAGTGGTCGTGGCGGTGGGCGAGGATGCGGAAGTCCGGCCAGCGGCGCAGGCGCAGCTTGGCGTCCATCTGCAGCGGCAGCATCAAGCGGTCCAAGCGTGTTGCGGCCAGCGCGATGTTCCAGAGCGTGGGGCGCAGCGCCAGGTTGCTGGACACGACCGCGCGCTGCTCGAACACCTCCTGCGTGACCGGTGCAAGGCTCAACGCCGGCTGCTCCTCGGCCAGCAGTTTCTGCAGCAGTGTCAGCGTGATCGGTGCAGGCGCCGTGGTCATCATGCGGTCGTTCTTCGTGTCCAGCCAGCAGACGGCCGTGTCGTCATGGATGACGGCGGCATAGGCGGACCTGCGCGGCATCGCGGTGTCGTTCGCCAGATGGATGCGCAGCTGCTGCACGAAGGGCAGCGCCGCCGCCGGCAGCGTTGCCGCTGGCATCGACAGAGGGGCAGGCGGTGCCTCGAGATCTTCGAAAGGATGGCGGCGGAATCGGACCATGAGCATCGGGCGCCATGAGTGATTGGGGGTGGATATATAAGTCGGTTTTTGGTTTTGTTTCCATGAAACTATTGGGAAAGTTGCAAATGTGCGCGGGGGTCATGCAATTAATGGAAAGGCATGCATGAGCGCGGGTTTGCGGTGAGGAATTGCATTTTCCGTTGTTAAGTTGACGAAGCGTTCAAGGGTTATTAGCGTTTTCCGTGCGCACTGCGGCGTGACCATTTACAGGCAATCACCATGCTCACTCGAATCGCCATTGCGGATGACCATCCGCTGGTGCTGTTTGGCACCCGCCTTGTGATCGAGGCAGAGGGCCGGCACAGCGTCGTGGGCGAGGCGCAGTGCGCGGAAGCGCTGCTCGATCTGCTCGCCACTGAAGCTGTGGATCTGGTGGTGACCGACTTTTCGATGCCGGGTGGAAAGCGGCCGGATGGGCAGGCGATGCTGCAGGCGCTGCGTCGCAATCACCCCAGGATTCCCGTGGTCCTGGTCACGATGATCACTAATCCGACCACGCTCAACATGGCCATGCGGACCGGCGTGCGCGGGCTGGTCTACAAGGGCAGTGGCGTGGACGGCCTTCGCAATGCGGTCGATTCGGTCATGGGCGGCGGCATCTACCTGGACTCCGAGCTTGCCCCCTGCCTGCAGGAGGCCGGGCGCCAGCGGACCCTGTCCGTGCTTTCGCCCAAGGAGCTGGAAGTGCTGCGGCTGTATGTGTCCGGTCCGTCGATCACCGAGATCGCCGCACAGTTGCGGCGGACGGTCAGTACGATCAGCCGGCAGCGGATCTCGGCAATGCGCAAGCTGGGCATCAGCAACGACGCCGAGCTGTTCGCGTTTGCGTTCGAGGAAAAACTGGGGGCACCGCTGGCGATGGCGGCCGAGGGGGAGTGATCGCCGGCGGGTGCTGATCGTTTCTGGTCAGGCCCGGTTGGGTTGCTTGAACGGAATGCCAACCATGTCATGCGCCCCCTCTGTGCGGCGCGCCCGGAATCTCCGATGCTTGCGCCATCGTATTCATCTGGAGAAGTGGCAATGGGCAAGGGATCGGGCAGGGGACTGGGCTGGGGAACCGTGGCATGCCTCGTGCTGCCGATGCTGGCGGCTGCAGGTGCCGCGCAAGCGCAGAACCGTGGCTATGACGACCGCTACGACAACCGTGGCGGCGGAATCGTGCGCTGCGAATCGGTGAAGAACCGCAGCAACGAGTGCCGGCTGGACGGTCGCGCGCGCCTGATCCGCCAGTTGTCTGGCTCGCCATGCGTGGAGGGCCGCACCTGGGGCCAGTCGCGTGGTGGCGTGTGGGTGACCCAGGGCTGCCGTGCCGAGTTCGTGGGCGAATCCCGTGGCGGCTGGGGCCACGGCGGTGGTGGTTGGGGCGGCAACGGCGGCCAGGTGATCGCCTGCCATTCCAATGACCGCCGGCAGAAGTACTGCGATGCGCGCATCCGCCGCGACGTGCGCCTGGTGCGCCAGGAGTCGCGCAGCCCCTGCGTGGAAGGTCGTACCTGGGGTTGGGACCGTCGCGGTGTGTGGGTCAGCGATGGCTGCCGGGCCCAGTTCCAGATCAACTGACGGCAGTGGCCCTCAGATTCAGATTAATCTGATGGCGGTCACAGTTCATTCCTCGTATCGTCGGCAACCGGGGGCAGTGCGCCTCCCGGTGTGCCCACCGTCATCGATACGCTGTTCAAGGAGTGAGCAACGCATGTTGATCCGTCTGCAATGTGAGCAGCGCCAGTGGCGCGTGCTGCACCCGGACAAGCCGGAACCGATCGAGTTCCGCGACGGTGTCCGCGCCTTCGATTTCGCCGAAACCCTCGCGCGCCTGCACTTCACCGACACCGGCCAGCGTGCGGCCGTGCGCGTGGAAGCCAGCGGCGCGTTTGTCGAGGCGATCAGCTACGGTTGAGCGCCACCGACGGTTGCACCGCCGGTTGGTGGGTGCGGACCGTTGGTCCGCACAGATGGATCTACTGGTTGGGTGGGGGCGGACCGTTGGTCCGCACAGATGAGTCTACTGGTTTGGTGGGTGCGGACCGTTGGTCCGCACAGATGAGCCCGTCCACGCATGGCGTGGATCTACTGGTTGGGTGGGTGCGGACCGTTGGTCCGCACAGATGAGCCCATCCACGCATGGCGTGGATCTACTGGTTGGGTGGGTGCGGACCGTTGGTCCGCACAGATGAGCCCATCCACGCATGGC
>NZ_JBYSZR010000026.1:0-67257 GCF_058787375.1 Stenotrophomonas sp. FW305-3-2-15-E-LB1 | reverse complement strand
GTGAGCCGCATGGATGCGGCGACCGAGCTTACATGGACGTACTTGCAGCGTCCCCCTCAACCGGACCCACCCCGCCATCCCACGGAATGCCCGACTTTGACGTTGACGTTGATTCACAGCAGGTGCAGGGCTGCAAGCCCTGCAGGACAAACCCCTACCGCGTCTGCCCTTCGCCGCGCACCACGAAACGTTCAACCGTCAGCGCTTCCAGGCCCATCGGCCCATACGCATGCAGGCGCGTAGTGGAAATGCCGATCTCGCTGCCCAACCCCAGCTGCCCGCCATCGGAGAAACGCGAGGACGCGTTGACCATCACCACGGCAGAACGCAGCGCGTTGACGAAGCGCTCGGCATGGCCGCTGTCTTCGGTGGCGATCACTTCGGTATGGTCGGAGGTGTAGGTGCGGATGTGGGCGATGGCGGCGTCCAGATCATCCACCACCCGTACCGCCAGCACCAGGTCGAGGAACTCCGCCGCGTAATCCTCGTCGGTGGCGGCCGTGCTCCCCGGCAGCAGCGGCTGCGCACGTGCGTCGGCACGCAGCTGCACGCCACGTTCGCCCAGTGCCTGCGCCGCGCGCGGCAGGAAAACATCGGCCACGTCCTGGTGCACCAGCAGCGTTTCCAGCGAATTGCAGGCCGCCGGGCGGCTGCACTTGCCATCCACCAGCAGGCCGATGGCCTTGTCCAGGTCGGCGCTGGCATCCACGAACAAGTGGCAGACACCCTTGTAGTGCTTGATCACCGGCACGCGCGCGTGCTCGGCCACGAACCGGATCAACCCTTCGCCACCGCGGGGAATGGCCAGGTCGATCAGTTCGTGCAGCTGCAGCAGCTCCAGCATCGCCTCGCGGCGCAGGTCGGTCAGCACGGTTACTGCGGCCGGCGGCACGCCATTGGCCTGCAGGGCCGCAGCCAGTGCCTGGGCGATGGCGGTGTTGGAATGGATCGCCTCCGAGCCGCCGCGCAGGATCACGCCGTTGCCGGCCTTCAGGCACAGCGCCGCCGCTTCGGCGGTCACGTTCGGCCGCGCTTCGTAGATCATCGCGATCACACCCAGCGGCACGCGTACCTTCTGTACGCGGATGCCGTTGGGGCGCACGTCGTCGCGGGTCACCTGCCCCACCGGGTCCGGCAGTGCAGCCACTTCGCGCACGGCCTCGGCCATCGCGAACAGGCGCGCCGGGTCCAGGGCAAGGCGGTCGAGCATCGCGCTGCCGACGCCCTTCTCGCGTGCCGCCGCCAGGTCACGGGCATTGCCGGCCAGGATCAGCCCGGCGTTCATTTCCAGCGCCTGGGCCATGGCCTGCAGCAGCGTGCCGCGTGCGGCGCTGTCCAGGCCAGCGACCACCTGGGCCGCGTCACGGCAGGCACGTGCCTGCGCTTCGATTTCACTCATGGGGGTGTCCTGCTGTCCGGTCATGGCAGCACCAGGTCGTCGCGATGGACGACGGTACCGCCGTAGTTGTAGCCGAGCACGGCCTGGATGTCGCGCGAATGGCGGCCAGCGATGCGGCGCACATCATCGGCGGCGTACTGGCTGACGCCACGGGCGACGCAGAGGCGGCCCTGCGGCGTGTTCCAGCACACCTGCACCATGTCGCCGCGGCGGAAATCGCCATCGGCGCCGGTGATGCCGCCGGGCAGCAGCGAAGCGCCTTTCTCGCGCATCGCCTGCGCCGCACCGGCATCGACCAGGATCGCGCCGTCGGCCAGCGGTGCATGCCGCAGCCAGTGCTTGCGTGCGGCCTCACGGCTGCGCGCAGCATGGATACGGGTGCCGAACAGGCGATCCTGCGCCAGCGCGCGCACGACATCGCCGGTGCGGCCATTGAACAGGTAGGTTTCGATGCCAAGCCGGCCGGCCTTTGCCGCGGCTTCCAGCTTGGTCCGCATGCCACCGGTACCGGCACGCGAACCAGCGCCGCCGGCCATCGCCAGCACCGTGTCATCCAGCTCGGGGACGTCGTGCAGCGGGCGCGCATCGGCCACGGTGCGCGGGTCGGCGCTGTACAGGCCGTCGATATCGGTGGCGATGAACAGCGCATCGGCATCGACCAGCGCGGCCACGGTGGCGGCCAGGTTGTCGTTGTCGCCAAGCTTGAGTTCGTCCACCGACACGGTGTCGTTCTCGTTGACCACCGGCAACGCGCCCAGCCGCAGCAGCTCGGTGAGCGTGGCGCGTGCATTGAGGTAGCGACGGCGGTTGCGCAGGTCGTCGTGGGTCAGCAGCACCTGGGCCACCGGGCGCTCGAAAAAGCGCTGCCAGAGGCCGATCAGCTGTGCCTGGCCCAGCGCGGCCAATGCCTGCCGCGCGGCCATCGCCGCGCCGGGCTCATCGGCACGCGGCAGGATGGCGCGGCCGGCGGCGACCGCGCCGGAGGAGACGATGACCACTTCGCGCCCGGCCAGCACGTTGGCCGACACGAACTGCGCCAGGCCCAGCGCATGCCGCGGCGACAGGCCACCGCCATCGGCGGCCAACAGGCTGCTGCCCACCTTGAGCACCGCACGCCGCCACGGCGGCAGCGCTTGTTCGGGGAACGGCGAGGCGACGTGGGTGGCGTGCAGGGTCATCAGGTGCGCCTCAGCGGGTGTTCCATTCGTGCACGGTCAAGTGCGAGGCCTGCATCGTCACCAGCGGATCGGTGGCGACGATGGCCTGTGCATCGGCCAGGCTGGCCACATTGCACAGCACGTAGGCGCCGCCACTGCCATCGGTGAATCCGCCGGTCAGCTGCAGCTGGCCCTGCGCGCGCAGCTTATCGAGGAAATCCAGGTGCGGCTGCACGGCGGCGGCGTTGAAGTCGGGCCGGCGCATGGCCAGCACCAGGTAGACGGTGCCCGCCATCAGGCCAGCGCCTGCCAGCGCGTGCGCAGTTCGTCCAGGCGCAGGTCGGCGGCCGAACCGGGCGACACGCGCGCGGCCAGGCTGCCTTCCGGCGTGCGGCCCTGCCCTGCGCTGTCGGCACCGGCCGCAGCGGCCTTGTAGGCCTCGCGGAACGGCACGCCCGCCACGGCGGCTTCAACGGCGACGTCGGTGGCGTACATGCCCGAATCGATGGCCGCGCGCAGCTTGTCGTCACGCCATTCCAGGTTGGCCAGCAGCGCCGGCAGCAGTTCCAGCGCGGCCAGGCCGCGGCCGAAGCCGTGGAAGATGGCGCCCTTGGACGACTGCAGATCGCGGTGGTAGCCCGAAGGCAGCGACAGCAGCTGCTCGATCTCGGTGCGCGCGGCGGCGACGCTGGCGTGGGTGGCACGCATCAGCTCGATCACGTCCGGGTTGCGCTTGTTGGGCATGATCGAGCTGCCGGTGGTGTACTGCGCCGGCAGGGCGACGAAGCCGAACTCGGCGCTGGTGAACAGCGACAGATCCCAGGCGATGCGGCGCAGGTCCAGGGTGGCGCCGCCCAGTGCTTCCAGTGCAGCCAGCTCGAACTTGCCACGCGACAGCTGCGCGTAGATCGGCGAGATCTGCATGCGTGCAAAGCCCAGCGCTGCCGTGGTGTGTTCGCGGTCCAGCGGCAGGTTCACGCCGTAACCGGCGGCGGTGCCCAGCGGGTTGGCATCGACCAGTGCGTGGGTGTCACGCGCACGCACGGCATTGTCGATGAAGGCTTCGGCCCAGCCGGCCCACCACATGCCCGCCGAGGACACCACGGCGCGCTGGATGTGGGTGTAGCCGGGAAGCGGCACGTCCTTCTCGGCCTGCGCGCGGTCCAGCGCGACCTTGGCCACTTCGGCACTAAGCTGGGCAACGCGCTGCAGCTTTTCCTTCAGCCACAGGCGGGTAGCGACCAGGATCTGGTCGTTGCGGCTGCGGCCGGTGTGGATCTTGCGGCCGGCATCGCCCAGGCGCTCGGTGAGGCGCGCTTCGATGGCCGAGTGACCATCCTCGTACTGCGTATCGAGCACGAAACGGCCTGCGCGGAAGTCCTGTGCCAGCACCTCCAGTTCGCGCAGCAGGCCTTCCAGCTCGTCGGCGCTGAGGATGCCGATGTGCTGCAGGCCCTGCGCGTGCGCGGCGCTGGCGGCGATGTCGTGCAGGAAGAATTCGCGATCGAGGATCACGTCATCGCCGGCGAGGAAGGTCTGGATCTGGGCGTCGACGGCGACGCCGGGCTTCTGCCAAAGAAGGTCTGCCATGGGGGGCTCCGGGAAGGCGGTGTCTGGGCGGTATCAGTGCGGGATCGACGTCAGTTCGTCGATTCCCAGCGCGAGGTTGAGGTTCTGCATGGCCTGGGTGGCGGCGCCCTTGAGCAGGTTGTCCAGGGTTGCCACGACCACGACCCGCTTGTTGCCCGGGGCCAGGGTGAAGCCACCCACCTGCGCGCCATGGCGGCCGGCGATGCGGCTGACCCACGGCGCTTCATCCACGATCTCCACCAGCGGCTCACCGGCGTAGGCCTGCTGGAAGCGCTCGACGATCTGCTCGCGGGTCTGCGCGCGGTTCAGCCACAGGTTGGCGGTAAGGGTGATGCCACGGAAATGCGGTGCTACGTGCGGCATGAACTCCACCGGCACGCCCAGCTGCGTCGACACTTCGCGTTCGTGCATGTGGTTGGTCAGCGCGTAGGGCATCAGGTTGTCGGCCAGCAGCTCGGGGTTGTTCTTGTCCGAGGGCGAGGTGCCGGCACCGGAGTAGCCGGACACGCCGAAGCACTGCGGCGGGCCGGCCAGCAGGTCCAGCAGCGGATGGATCGCCAGCTGCATGGCCGTGGCGTAGCAGCCTGGGTTGCTGATGTGCTTCTGGCCCTGGTAGCGGCCACGGGTCAGCTCCGGCAGGCCGTAGTACCACTGGCCGTCGAAGCGGTAGTCGGCCGAGAGGTCGATGATGACGGTGTCCGGCTTGGCCGCCTGCAGGGCGGCCACGAACGGGGCGGCCAGGCCATTGGGCAGGGCCAGGATCACCGCGTCCACGCCCTTGGCGGCCACGGCATCGGCGTCCAGGTTCTCGTAATGAAGCTCGCCCTGGTACTCCGGGTGATGATCGGCCAGGCGATTGCCAGCGAGCTCGCGCGAAGACACGAATGCCAGCTGCAGGCGCGGGTGCGCGGCCACCAGCTTGATCAGCTCGGCGCCGGTGTGGCCGCGGGCACCGACAATGCCCAGGGTGAAAGTCGAATCGTTCATGCGTGATGGTCCAGGCGGTGCTGCAGGTGGCGCTTCACGCCCTGCCATTCCGCGTCGATGATGGAGAAGATGACGGTGTCGCGCGGCGTGCCGTCGGCATGCCGGGTGTAGTTGCGCAGCACGCCGTCCTGCTTGGCGCCCAGGCGGGCGATGGCGGCGCGCGAGGCGTGGTTGAACCAGCTGGTTTCCAGCACCACGCTGATGCAGCCCAGGGTTTCAAACGCGTGCTGCAACAGCAGCAGCTTGGCCTCGGTGTTGACCCCGGTGCGCTGCACGCGCGGGGCGTACCAGGTGTAGCCGAGGCTGAGCCGGGGCACGCCCGGCTCCAGCGCATAGAAGCGCGTGCTGCCGACGATGTCACCGGCCGCATCGCGGATCACGAACGGTAGCACCTTGCCTTCAGCCTGCACGTCCAGCGCGGCCTGCACGTAGTGCCCTGCCTGCTCCGGCGAAGGCACCTGGGTGTACCAGAGCTGGTCCAGGCCGCTGCCTTGCAATGCCGCCGCCAGGCCGGGCACGTGGTCACGCTGCAACGGCTCCAGCATCACGTGCTGGCCGCGCAGGGTGGGAACGGTGGTCCAGGCGTCGGCGTGGCTCATCGCACTCAGTCCTGCAGGCTCGGCGGGCGCGCCGCGCAGTGGTCCACATAGGTCTTGATGCGGTCGATGCCATCGGCGCCGAACCAGAACACCTTCCAGGTGTTCTGCTTGTAGCAGCCGTCGGACTCGGCGTAGTAGAAATGGTTGATCGGGTTGCCGTTGCGCGAGCGCCAGAACAGCTGCGGGGTTTCTTCCAGCATCACGTTCCAGACGGCACGCCCCAGGCCCTCACCCTGCGCATCGTCGAGCACGGCGAACTTGTCCAGGTACACGCCTTCGGCTTCGTCGGTGAGGATGACCGCGGTGCGGTAGTTCTCGCTGACATAGGCGCGCAGCAGCTTGGTCTTCTCGAAATAATCCGGCACCAGAGTGCGGCCGAAGCTGGATTCGATCAGGCCCTTCAGGCGCGGCAGGTCCAGTTCGTCCCAGCCGGTGGCGCGCAGCACTTTTTCGCCCTTGCGCACCAGCGTGCCCGAGCCCTTGTGGGTGAACAGTTCCTTGGCCAGGTCTGCCGGCCGGGTGATCGACACCGACGATTCCAGCGGCAGGCGATCCAGCAGATCCTTGATCTGCTCGATCTTCACCTTCATGCCGCCGTGGATCCACGGCTGCGCGATCAGGTGGTCATATTCGGTGGACAGGTTGATCGAATCGATCACGCTGCCCGACTCGTCCAGCAGGCCGCCGGTGCCGGTGAGGAAGATGATCTTGTATGGCTGCAGTTCCTGCACCAGCTCGTTGGCGGCGAAATCGGCGTTGACGTTGAGAATCTGCCCGCCGGCGGTCTCGCCCAGGCTGGTGATGACCGGGATCGAGCCGGCGCGCAGGCTGGCCTCGATCGGGGCCAGGTTGACCCGCTTCACTTCACCGACCAGGCCGTAGGTGTCCACGTCCAGGTACTCGGCCTCGAACACGCCGCCGGTGATGGAAGTGGCGCGCGCACCGTTCTGCTGCAGGGCCTCGACCAGGCGCAGGTTGGACTGCTGGAACACGCGGCGCACGATCGCCAGCGCTTCGGGCGACGTCACCCGCAGGCCGTTGACGGTCTGCTTGTCGATGCCGGCGGCCGACAGTTCGGCATCCAGCTGCGGGCCGGCGCCGTGCAGCACGATCGGGGTCAGGCCGACTTCCTGCAGGAACGACAGCGAGGAGGTCAGCGCTTCGAGATCGTCGCGCAGCACCGCGCCGCCGACCTTGACCACGGCGAAGCGCTTGGCGTCCAGCTGCGAGAAGCGCTTGAGGTACTGGCTGATCTCCTTCGCGCTGGCCATGCTGGAAAGCAGGCGCACGATGGTCTGGCGGGTCTGGCGGTGGGGCTGGAGGGCAGGAGACATTTCGGTTTCGTCAGAAGGTAGGTATCAGGCGCCGGCGGCGATGATGCGGTGCACGGCGTCGGTATAGCGCTGCAGCTGCTCCAGCGTCACGAACTCATCGGCGGTGTGGGCCTGGGCGATGTCACCCGGGCCGAACACCAGCGTGGTGTAGCCACCGGCCGAAAACAGCGACGCCTCGGTCCAGAAGTCCACCGCGTTGCCGATCGGCAGGTCCAGCGCATCGGCCACATCGCGCGCCAGCAGGCGGCGGTTTTCCGCTTCGGCGATGTCGCCGGCCGGCAGGCTGGGGCCACGGAAGGTTTCGGTGAACAGTGCCGCCTGCGGTTCGGCGAAGCCGGCAAAGGTCGCCAGCAACGCATCGATATCCATCGACGGCAGCGGTCGGAAACCGAAGCGCACTTCGGCCGCCGGGGCGATCATGTTGGCCTTGATGCCACCCTCGACGCGACCGATGTTGAAGCGCAGGCCGGTGAGGCCGCCGAAGCGCGCCGAGGCCAGCGATTCCACATGGTCCAGCGCGCGGTTGCCCCAGCGCATGGCCTGGTGCAGTGCACTGGCGGCCGCATCCTGCTTGCCCGAGGCATGGCCGGCGCGGCCGGCAAACTGCATCAGCACCGAGCTGATGCCGCGGTGCGCCAGCACGGCCTCGCTCATGGTCGGCTCGGCCACCAGCACCGCTTCGTACGGCAGGCCACGGGCCAAGAACGCAGCGATGCAGCGCGGGTCGTTGGCTTCTTCGTCACTGGAGAACAGGAACGCAGCATCGCCCTCGCTGGCGTTGGCCGCAGCCACCAGCGCCGCGGCGGCGCCCTTGATGTCACACACGCCCAGGCCGACCACGCGGTCGTCCAGGCGGCGCATCACGTGCGGGTCGGCACTCCAGTGCGGCGAATCGGGCACGGTATCCAGGTGCACGTTGAACAGGTACTTCGGCGTCCCGCGCACGGCATACAGGCTGACCGCACCGGCGCCGTGGTCGATCACCTCGACGTTGAAGCCGGGCAGGTTCGCGCGCAGGTAATCGAAGATGCCACCGGTGGTGATCGCACGCGGCGGGTTGCGGGTGTCGAAGGACACCAGGGCCTGCAGGTGATCGAGCGTCTGTTCAAGCATGAATCAACAATCCTGGTAGTGCCGGCCGCTGGCCGGCAACGATGTCGGTGGTGAATGCCGGCCAGCGGCCGGCACTACCGTCACAGGTCAACCGCGGTTGACTTGCGCGTACAAGGTCGAGCTCATGCCGAACAGCTTGATGAAGCCTTCGGCCTCTTCCACGCCCCAGTCGGCCGACTGCGCGTAGGTGGCACCCTTGGTGTTGAGCAGGTGCGGCGACTTCACGGCCACCGCATCGACGCGGCCGCCACGGGTTTCCAGCACCACTTCACCATTGACCTTGGCCTGCGAGGACTTCAGGAAGGCCTCGATGTCGGTCTTCAGCGGGTCGTGGTAGAAGCCTTCGTACACCAGCTCCACCCACTTGCGCGCCACGTCCGGCTTGAAGCGGTTCTGCTGCTTGGTCAGCACGGCGTCTTCCAGGGCGCGGTGCGCGGCCAGCAGCGAGACCAGGCCCGGGGCCTCGAACACGATGCGGCCCTTCAGGCCGATCACGGTATCGCCGGTGTAGACGCCGCGGCCGACGCCGTACGGGGCAAACAGCTTGTTGAGCTGGGCCAGGATTTGGTCACCCGGCAGCGCCTTGCCGTCCAGTTCGACGGCTTCGCCTTCGACGAACTTCAGGGTCACGGTCAGGGCCTGTTCCGGCCACTCGCTGCGCGGCGAGCACCAGCCACGCGCGCCTTCGCCCGGAGCTTCCCAGCGGTCGATCTCGCCGCCGGACATGGTCAGGCCCAGCAGGTTCTCGTTGATGGTGTAGGCCTGCTGCTTGGCGCGCACGCCGAAGCCGCGTTCTTCCAGGTACTTCTGCTCGTAGGCGCGGGTCTGGGTGTGTTCCTTCTGGATCTCGCGGATCGGCGCGATGATCTGGTAGTCGCCCAGGGCCTTCACGGCCAGGTCGAAGCGGACCTGGTCGTTGCCCATGCCGGTGCAGCCGTGGGCGATGATGTTGGTGCCCAGCTCGGCGGCACGCTTCAGCGCGGCATCGACGATCAGGTAGCGGTCGGAGACCAGCAGCGGGTACTGGCCCTGGTAGCCTTCGCCGGCCCACACGAACGGCTTGACGAAGCCTTCCCAGATGGCCGGGCCACCGTTGACGGTCTGGTGGCTGGCCACGCCCAGTTCGGCAGCGCGCTTCTCGATGAAATCGCGCTCTTCATCATCCACGCCGCCGGTGTCGGCGAACACGGTGTGCACGTTGTAGCCACGCTCCTGCAGGTACGGCACGCAGAAGCTGGTATCCAGGCCGCCGGAGAAGGCGAGAACGACGTCTTTGTTGCTCATGGGGATCAGGTCCACTTGGGGGATGGGAATTCGGTAGAGCCGACCGTTGGTCGGCTGGAATGTTGGATGCACCGCTGCGGGAGCAGCCGACCAACGGTCGGCTCTACCCTTTGTTTGAACTAGCGCCCGGCAACTGCCGCCATGATCGCCTTCTGCACGTGCAGGCGGTTCTCGGCTTCGTTGATGGCGATGCACTGCGGCGAATCCATCACGCCGTCGGTGGCCTTGACGTTGCGGCGCAGCGGCAGGCAGTGGCTGAACACGCCGTTGTTGGTCAGCGCCATCTTGCGTTCGTCGACGATGAAGTGCTTGAACTGGTCGCGGATCGGCTTTTCCGGCTCCCAGTTGCCGAAGAACGGCAGCGCGCCCCAGCTCTTGGCATACACGACGTCGGCGCCGGCGTAGGCGCTGTCGATGTCATGGCTGATCTTCAGCGAACCACCGCTTTCGGCCACGTTCTGCTCGGCCCAGCCCATGTAGCGGTCGTCGAGGATGTAGTCGGCGGTCGGGCACAGCAGGGTCACGTCCATGCCCATGCGGGTGGCGATGGTCAGCGCCGAGTTGGCCACGGCGGTATTCAGCGGCTTGGGGTGGTAGGTCCAGGTCAGCACGTACTTCTTGCCGCGCAGGTCCTGGGTACCGAAGTGTTCCTGCAGCGCCATCACGTGGGCCAGTTCCTGGCACGGGTGGGTGATGGTCTCCATGTTGATGACCGGCACCGGCGAGTACTTGGCGAAGCTGTTGAGGACGATGTCCTGGCGGTCGTAGGCCCAGTCGATGAACTTGGGGAACGCACGCACGGCGATGATGTCGCAGTAACGCCCCAGCACCTTGGCCACTTCCGCGATGTGCTCTTCCGTGTCGCCGTCCATCACCGTGCCGAGGTTGAACTCGATCGGCCACGCATCCTTGCCCGGCTGCAGCACCACCGCGTGGGCACCGAGCTGGAACGCGCCCAGTTCGAAGCTGGTGCGGGTGCGCATGGACGGGTTGAAGAACACCAGCGCGATCGACTTGCCCTTGAGCTGGTCGCCGAGCTTGTTGCGCTTGAACAGCGCGGCCTGGGTCAGCAGCGCGTCAAGATCGCTGCGGCTCCAGTCCTGGGTGTTCAGGAAGTGCTTGGGGGACATCATCTTTCCTTGCGTGGCGGCGCCGGGGGTGCGGCGCGGTGGAAGGGAGAACAGGGAACAGGGTGGGACGAAAAAGTTGCAGATGAAGCTTTCGGAACATGCATTTTTGAAGCGCGGAAACGAAAAAACCCAGCCGGGAGGCTGGGTTTTCATCGGACGAACAGCAGAAAGCTCCGGTTACCCAGCGAGGATGTGGGGTTCCGGTCGACGGGCACGCGACGTCATGCCAGTGGCCTGGCGGGCGGCGCTGCTGTCGTGCTGGAAGTCGGTGAGCTTCATGGTCGATTATCTTTGCATGGGGGCGGGGTGGGCGCAAGACCCCACGCTGCCGGCAGCGCAAGGCCCCGGCCGGTCAGGGGGAACTGGCCGCCGCCTGCTCCGGGCCCACCCAGGGGGTGATCGAGACCCGGATCTTCAACCGGTTGCCGGGGTCTTCCGGCAGCCGCGAACGGTATTTGGTGCCCTTGTAGACGTAGTCCACGTCATAGGCGATGGGCCGGCGGAACTCGCGGCCGACCGGCACGATCTTGCAGTCACGGGTCAGCATGGGGCCATTGTTGGCCGGGGCCGGCGCCGGGTTCTCGGCGACCACCTCCTGGGCGGCCTCCTCGTCGCTGTGCTTGAACATCGAGCGCACCGAGTCCCAGAAGCGACCGATCCGCCCCTTTTCCTCCACCGGCTCCTCGCCGGTCACGTTGACCGGGGCCAGGGTGCGGGTCGAGACCGGCTCGCAGTGCTCCTCGGTGCGGGTCGCGCGCAGGGTCTGGAAGACCGGCTCGACGTTCAGCACCTGGGCGTAGTCGAACTTCACGTTCTCCACGATCACCACCCGGTTGCGCGGTTCGGCCTCCTGGGCCTGGGCCACGACCGGCGCCGCCGACAGGCAGGCCAGGGTCAGCAACGCGGTGGATTTCATTGGCGATGGAAGAAAGGGCACGGCGATAGTGTAGGCAGTGACGACCGCGAGGGGCTGAACATTACCCGTCCGCGCCGCTCCTGCCCACCCCTCGGCGGCCCCCCTGCCCCGCCCGGCCGCCGCCGGCCATCCCCCATTGGGGCCCGACACGTTCTAAAATCACAGGCTTGTCCCCCAGCCACAGCCCCATGACCCTGCGCCTGCACAACAACCTGACTCGCCAGCTCGAACCGTTCACCCCGATCGACCCGGCCTGTCCGACCCTGTATGTGTGCGGCCCGACGGTCTACAACTACGTGCACATCGGCAATGCCCGCGGCCCGGTGGTGTTCGGGGTGCTGGCCGACCTGCTGCGGCGGCGCTTCGGTGGCCTGCGCTACGCGCGCAACATCACCGACGTGGACGACAAGATCAACAACGCCGCGCGCGAGCAGGGCGTGCCGATCAGCACCATCACCGACAGGTTCGCCGCCGCCTACCGTGAAGACATGGCCGCGCTGGGCGTGGTGCCGCCGGACATCGAGCCGGAAGTGACCGCGCACATGCCGCAGATCATCACCATGATCGAGCAGCTCATCGCCAACGGCCATGCCTACGCCGCCGAGGGCCACGTGCTGTTCGCGGTGGCCAGCTTCGATGGCTACGGCAAGCTGTCGCGCCGTGATCCGGAGGAAATGCTGGCCGGTGCCCGCGTCGAGGTGGCCCCGTACAAGCGCGATGCCGGCGATTTCGTGCTGTGGAAACCCTCCAGTGACGACCTGCCCGGCTGGGAATCGCCGTGGGGCCGTGGCCGCCCCGGCTGGCACATCGAATGCTCGGCGATGGCCGCCGCCCACCTGGGCGAGACCATCGACATCCATGCCGGTGGCGTGGACCTGCAGTTCCCGCACCACGAAAACGAGATCGCGCAGAGCGAGTGCGCCCATGGCGGCAGGATCTTCGCCCGGTTCTGGATGCACAACGGCATGCTCAACTTCGGCGGCGCCAAGATGAGCAAGTCGCTGGGCAACATCGAGCGCGTGCATGACCTGGTGCGCCAGCATCCGCCCGAGGCGCTGCGCCTGGCCCTGCTCTCGGCCCACTACCGGCAGCCGCTGGACTGGTCCGATGCACTGATCGAACAGTCCGCGCGCACCCTGGACCGCCTGTACGGCACCCTGCGCGACCTGGCCGACGTGACCGCCACGGCGGCGATCCCGGCCGCCGTCGAGGCGACCCTGGACGACGATCTGAACACCCCGCAGGCGCTGGCCGAAGTGGCCCGCATCGCCGGCGAGGCGCGCCGCGCGACCGATCCGGCCGAGCGCACGCGCCTGAAGGGCGAGCTGCTCGGTGCCGGCCTGGCGCTGGGCCTGCTGCAGGCCGACCCGGCGCAGTGGTTCGGCACCGCCGCCAGCGAAGGCGACGACGATGCACGCATCCAGGCCCTGATCGACGAGCGTGCCGCCGCCAAGCAGGCCCGTGATTTCGCCCGCTCCGACGCCATCCGCGACCAGCTGGCCGCCGAAGGCATCGTCCTGGAAGACACCCCGCAGGGCGTGCGCTGGGTGCGCAAGCGCGCCTGACCCGCCCTGCCCCGTGGCCGGCGCGTCCGGCCACGCCCCCACTGTAGAGACCGTTGTGACCGACTCCCCGTTCCCGCTTGAACCCACCGCCGCCGAGGCCCAGGCCGCCATCGCCGAGGAATTTGCCTTCTTCGGCGACTGGTCCGAGCGCTACCAGTACCTGATCGACCTGGGCCGCAAGCTGCCGGCCTTCGCCGACGCCTGGAAAACCGAAGAGCACCGCCTGCTGGGCTGCCAGTCGATGGTCTGGATCGTGCCCGAAGGCAACGCGCAGTCGCTGCGCTTCCACGCCATCAGTGATTCGGCCATCGTCTCCGGCCTGATCTTCCTGGCCCTGCGCGTGTATTCCGGGCGTTCGGCGCAGGAGATCCTGGACACCGAACCGAGCTACATCCAGGACATCGGCCTGGCCCGCCACCTCTCGCCCACCCGCAGCAACGGTGTGGCGGCGATGCTGGCCTTCATCCGCGAGACCGCGCAGGCCCAGCTGCAGCGCGAACAGCCGTGACCGCCGCCGCCACCGGGGACGAAGGCGCGCTGGCCCTGCTGGGCCGGCCGGGCTTTGCCAAGCTGCTGGCGTACCGCATCTTCGCGATGCTGTCCTACCAGGTGGTGGCCGTCACCGTCGGCTGGCACATCTACGAAGTCACCCGCAATCCGTTCTCGCTGGGCCTGGTCGGCCTGGCCGAGGTGCTGCCGTTCTTCTGCGTGGCGCCGTTTGCCGGCTACCTGGTGGACCACCTGCCGCGCCGCCGGCTGGGCATGGTCGCCTGCGCCGGCCTGGTCGCCACCGCCGTGGTACTGACCGGCGTGGCCACCGGCTGGCTGCCGTTCCAGGGCGTGTGGCCGATCTACGCCGCCATCGCACTGACCGGCATGGTGCGCGCGTTCCTGTCGCCCATCTACAACGCGCTGTTCGCCCGCGTGCTCGAGCGCAGCCAGTTCGCCCGCGGCGCCGGCCTGGGCAGCGTGGTGTTCCAGTCGGGCATGGTGGTGGGCCCGGCGCTGGGCGGCATCCTGGTCGGCTGGGGCGGCAAGGGCCTGTCCTATGGCGTGGCCACCGCCTTCGCCGCGGTGGCGATGGGCTGCCTGGCCACGCTGAAGGTGAGCGAGCCGGTGCACGACGGCCCGGCCGCGCCGATCTTCAAGAGCATCGCCGAGGGTGCCCGCTTCGTGGTCGGCAACCGCATCATGGTCGGTGCGATGGCACTGGACATGTTCTCGGTGCTGCTGGGCGGCGTGGTGGCGATGCTGCCGGCCTTCCTGCAGGAGATCCTGCACTACGGCCCCGAGGGCCTGGGCATCCTGCGCGCGGCGCCGGCACTGGGTTCGATCGCGGTGGGCCTGTGGCTGGCCCGCCACCCGCTGCAGAAGAATGCCGGCCGCGTGCTGCTGTTCGCCGTGGCCGGTTTCGGCCTGTGCGTGGTCAGCTTCGGCCTGTCCCAGCACTTCTGGCTGTCGGCGCTGATCCTGCTGTTCTACGGCGCCTTCGACGGCGTCTCGGTGGTGGTGCGCTCGACCATCCTGCAGCTGGCCACGCCGGAGGAAATGCGCGGGCGGGTGTCGTCCATCAACGGCATCTTCATCAGCTCGTCCAACGAGCTGGGCGCGTTCTACGCCGGCACGATGGCGAAACTGCTGGGCCTGGTGCCGGCGGTGGTGCTGGGCGGGTTTGCCGTGCTGAGCGTGGCCGGGATCACGGCGTGGAAGAACCCGACGCTGCGGAAGTTGAACCTGCGCGACCTGCAGTGAGCCTGTAGAGCCGAGCCGATGCTCGGCTGCTTTTCTTTGAACGGCAGCCGAGCATGGGCTCGGCTCTACCATCGGCCAGTCGAGCAAGCTCGACGCTACTACCCAACAAAAAACCCGGCCGAGGCCGGGTTTTTCGCATGACCAGACAACGAACTGGAATCAGTCGCCCTGCTGCTTCTGCAGGTGCTCCCAACGCTCCTGGGCGTCGATGGTGCGCTCGGCGGTCAGGCGCGCTTCGAGGCGCTCCAGGCCGATTTCCTCACCGGTGTCCACGCAGTAACCGTAGTCGCCGGCTTCCAGGCGCTTCAGGGTGCTGTCGATCTTGCCGATCAGCTTGCGGTAGCGGTCACGGGTACGCAGTTCCAGCGAGTTCTCGGTCTCGCGGGTCGCACGCTCGGCTTCATCGCCGATGTCACGCACTTCCTCACGCAGGTTCTCGATGGTCTGCTTGGACTCTTCCACCAGGTCGGCGCGCCAGTTCTGCAGGCGCTGGCGGAAGTATTCCTGCTGCAGCGGGCTCATGTACTCCTCGTCCGAGCCGGGCTTGTAGCCGGTCGGCAGGATCGGGCGGCCGGTGGCCTCGTCGGTCTTGTATTCGACGACCTTGTACTTGCTGCGCGGGGCCGGCGCCGCCGAACGGGCGGTCACAGCCACGGCAACCTTGCCCACGGGGCGCGACACGGTCTTCGGAGCGGGATCTGGTTTCACGGCAGTTTTCACAGCGGTCTTGGCAGGCGATTTCGAAACGGGCACGGGATTCTTGGATTGCGGGGCCGTCGATGCTGCAGGGGTGGCGGCCGGGGCCGGCTTGGGGGCCGGTCTGGCTGCTGCCACTGCCGCGGTCTTGGCCGGGACAGACTTGGCCGGAGCTGCCTTGGCGGCGGGCTTCGGTGCGGTTTTCACTACCGGGGCCGGGGCCGGCTTGGCAGCCGGCTTGGCGACATTCTTGGTTACCTTCTTTACAGCGGCAGGCGTGGCGGCGGGTTTAGCCGCTGCTCCCTTTTTCACCGCCGGCTTGGCTGCCGGCTTGGCCGCGGCTTTCTTTGCCACCGGCTTCGGTGCGGGCTTGGCGACGGCCTTCTTCGGTGCCGGCTTGGCCACGGCCTTCTTGACCGGTGCAGCCTTGCTGGCAGCCTTCTTTGCCACCGGCGCCTTCTTGCTGGCCGCCGCTGGCTTGGACTTGGCCGGCGCTGCGGCCTTCTTCGCCGCAGGCTTGCTGGCCTTGGCCGGTGTTTTCGTTGCGGTGGCCTTCCTGGCCGCCGGTTGTGAGGATGCTGCCTTGGGGGCCGCCTTGCCGGCCGGCTTCTTGGCAACAGGCTTGGCCGCCAACTTCTTCACAACAGGCTTGGCGGTTTTCTTGGCGGCCTCGACGGCCTTCTTTGCAGTTTTTTTAGCAGCCACGAAACGCTCTTCCTTGGATTCCCCGGGGCCCGGGAAAGCGGGCCTTTATAGCCTACCCGATCCGCAGCAGCAACCTTGGGGGCCTGCTCCATTCAGTCCTGGAGCCAGCGGCCCAAAGCGACGGTCCGGCGAACCTGGACCGCCTTGCGCGGTACGGAACCTGGCCGGCACCTCACGGTGCCGGTACCGGTCGCAGGCCATCGGCGACATGCGACCAACGGCCCATCCTGCACAAATGCGGGCTTCATGCCAACTGGCATAAGATGACTGGGTGATCTCGCGCCTGCTCATTGCCCTGCTGCGCTTCTACAAGCGCTTCATCAGCCCCCTGCTGGGGCCGCGCTGCCGTTTTGTGCCCAGCTGTTCTGAATACGCAATGGATGCCATCGCGCTGCATGGCCCGCTGCGTGGCAGCTGGCTGGCTGCGCGCCGCCTCGGCCGCTGCCATCCGTTCCACCCCGGCGGCTTCGATCCGGTGCCCGAATCGCCCAACGCCCCCTCTTGCCGTTGCACAGGAAAACACTGACATGTCCTCCACCCTCATCACCAATGCCCGCATGGTCAACGAAGGCCGCACCTTCGACGGCGACCTGCGCATCGAGAACGGCCGCATCGCGCAGATCGGCAGTGGCCTGGCGCCGCGCGACGGCGAACAGGTGGTGGACGCAGCCGGGCGCTGGCTGCTGCCCGGCATGATCGATGACCAGGTGCACTTCCGCGAGCCGGGCCTGACCCACAAGGGCGACATCGCCAGCGAATCGGCGGCCGCCGTGGCCGGTGGCCTGACCAGCTTCATGGACATGCCCAACACCAACCCGCCGACCTTGGATTCGACCATCCTGGAAGCCAAGTACGAGCTGGCACGCGGCCGCGCCTGGGCCAACTACGGCTTCTACCACGGCGCCAGCAATGACAACCTGGAAGCGATCCGCGCGCTCGACCCGAAGAAGGCACCGGGCGTGAAGGTGTTCATGGGCGCCTCCACCGGCAACATGCTGGTGGACAACCCGGAAACGCTGGATGCGATCTTCCGCGAATGCCCGACGCCGATCATCACGCACTGCGAAGACACGCCGATGATCGATGCCAACCTCAAGGCATTCCAGGAGAAGTACGGCGACGCGCTGACCCCGGACATGCACCCGGACATCCGTTCGCGCGAGGCCTGCATCAAGTCGACCCGCCTGGCCATGTCGCTGGCGCGCAAGCACGGCACCCGCCTGCACGTGCTGCACATCTCCACCGCCGACGAGCTGGCGCTGTTCGAGAAGGGCCCGCTGATCCGCTCCGACGGCAGCCGCAAGCAGATCACCGCCGAAACCTGCGTGCACTTCCTGCATTTCGCGCGCCCGGATTACGCGACCAAGGGCAACCTGATCAAGTGCAACCCGGCCATCAAGGAAGTGTCCGACCGCGAGGCGATCACCGCCGCGCTGGCCGATGACGTGCTGGACGTGCTGGCCACCGACCACGCCCCGCACACCTGGGAAGAGAAGCAGAAGCCGTACGCGCAGGCACCGTCGGGCCTGCCGCTGGTGCAGTACGCGCTGGTGGCCGCGCTTGAGCGCGTGCACGAAGGCAAGCTGACCCGCGAACAGGTGGTGCAGAAGTTCGCCCACGCCCCGGCGCAGCTGTTCGACGTGGAAGAACGCGGCTTCCTGCGCGAAGGCTACTTCGCCGACCTGGTGCTGGTGGAAGACGTGCCGTTCACCGTCAAGCGCGAGGACGTGCTGTCCAAGTGCGGCTGGTCGCCGTTCGAAGGCACCACCTTCCGTTCGCGCGTGGCCTCCACCTGGGTCAATGGCCAGCGGGTGTGGGACGGCAGCAAGCTGGTGGGCGAACCCGCCGGCCAGCGCATGACCTACGACCGCTGATGCGTTCGGCACTGATGATCGGGGCGCTGCTGCTGGCCGCGCCCCTGCTCACCACACCCCAGGCGCAGGCGCAGGATGGCATCGGCAGCCTGATCGACAGCCGCGTGGTGTTCCCGGCCAGCGCTTCGCAGGGCGCGCTGGTGATCGGTAAGGTGCCCGCCGGCAGCCGCGTGCAGTACGCCGGCCGGCAGTTGCGGGTGAGCAGCTACGGCAGCGTGGTGTTCGGCATCGGCCGCGATGAGAAGGGTCCGCTGCAGGTACAGGTGCAGCGCCCCGACGGCGGCAGCGAGACGGCCACCATCACCGTGACCGCGCGCGACTGGCCGACCGAGCGCGTCAACGGCGTGCCGCCGAAAACGGTCAATCCGCCACCGGCGATTGCCGAGCGGATCAAGCGCGAACAGGCGCAGGTGACCGCCGCGCGTGCCCGCGATGACGACCGTACCGATTTCACCCAGACCTTCATCTGGCCGGTGCAGGGCCGCATCAGCGGTCGCTTCGGCAATGCACGCGTGTACAACGGCCAGCCCGGCGCCGGTCATTCGGGGATGGACATCGCCGTACCCACCGGCACCCCGGTGAAGGCACCGGCCGCCGGCGTGGTGACGTTCGCCGGCCCGGACCTGTACCTCACCGGTGGCACCCTGCTGATCGACCATGGCTACGGCGTCAGCTCGAATTTCCTGCACCTGTCGCGCATCGACGTGAAGGTCGGCGACCGGGTGACCCAGGGCCAGGTGATCGCCGCTGTCGGCGCCACCGGCCGTGCCACCGGCCCGCACCTGCACTGGGGCATGAACTGGTTCGACACCCGCATCGATCCGTTGCTGGTGCTGGAGCGCAAATAACGGCCGTGCGGCCTGGTTGCCGGCCAGCGGCCGGCACTACCGGGATGCTTCGCCGCATTGAAACAAGGAATGTTGCATGCCCGCTCCGGGTGATATCCATGTCGTCCACAACGAGCGCCTGCAGGCGTTCGTCGCCTACCAGCTGACCCACCAGGACGCGCGCGACGGCAGCCTGGCCGTGCTGACCCTGGACTGGACCGGCGCCACGCCGCCCGACCCGGCCGCCGTGGCGGCCATGCAGCCGGCGCGCTTCAACTACCTGCAACAGGACAACGCGCTGCACCACCTCGGGGTGGGCAAGCAGGTGCCGCGCGACTTCCAGCGAGTAGGCTGGCGCGCGCCCCTGGTCGACGCCGCGCCGAACCGGCTCGGCAGCTGGCCCGATGGATCGGAAATCGAACGCCAGCGCCACTGGGATGCGCTGGATGCAGCCGCCACGCAGGCCTTCAAGCGCGCCGCCACCGCCGAGGACCGCACGGTAGTGCTGGAACATGGCGACTATCCGGTGCGCCGCTGTGCCACCCGCCTCGATGGCGCGGCCATGAACCTGGCCCCGTCATTGCACCTGTTCGATGCCCTGCCCCTGCTCACCCGGCTGGACATCGGCGAGCCGGTGCCCGGCCTGCTGCCGTGGCTGCGCAAGCGGCCGCTGATCCACACGCTGGATATCAGCCACCCGCAGGACACCACGCTGGACCTGCGCGGCACCGGCCTGGTCCAGGCCAGCATCGATGCCACCGGCCTGCACCACCTGCACCTCAACCACGGCCTGTGCCGGCTGACCCTGCACGGCACGATCACGCCCGGCCTGGTCATCGAAGGAGAGGATGACGGCCGCTGGCTGACGCTCATCAGTTCCGATGCCACGCTGCGCTGGTCCGGCCTGGCGGCGCTGGGTGCGCTGCAGCTGCGCGACGTGCGCGAACTTGATGGCGGGCGCATCGCCGGGCGCTTCCCGCAGCTGCGTGCGCTGCATGTCACCGGCGCACCCGCCGTGCTGCACGGCCTGCAGCGGCTGGGCGAACTGCAGCACCTGCATACCCTCAGTGCCAGCGACGTGTTCCCGCCGGAGGATGCGGTGTTTCCTGCACCCGGCTGCTGGCCGCGGCTGTGCCGGCTGTGGCTGGCCAGCGTGCCGGCTGCACTGGGCGCGGCGATCAGGAAGGCCTACAAGCGCGAGGTTGCTGGCGGCCTGGACCTCGCTGTCACCCAGCTGCGCACGCCGGACTGGCTGGCTGCCAACCTCGACAATCCGTTCCGTGATTGGGACGGCAGCGCGCAGGTCACTACCGCGCAGGCGAACAAGGCGGCCACGCTGTATCGAAAGGCCTGCAGCGAGGCGCTGAAGCTGGCCTCGGCAGGCGGCGACGCAGCGGCAGTGACGGAGGCGCTGGCGCAGGTGGGACGCACCTACACCGAAGGCTTCAACGCGCTGGATCGTCGCAGCGGCTTCATCGAAACCGAGGAACGCGAGCAGATCTACACCGCGTGGCTGGGCATCGTCGATGCGGTGGAAGCACGCAGCGGAATGGCGCTCGACCGCGAGGTGCTGCGCGCGGCCATGAACGAGGCCAGGACGTTCTGAGGGCATCCGCCGGGCATGGCCCGGCGCTACCCGATTACCGCGCCCGGTAGCGCCGGGCCATGCCCGGCGAGCGCAGCGGCAGCGGCATCAACCGCGGGCAGCCCACCACACACGCAGCAGCGTGCGCACCGGGGTCGCTTCAATCGGTTTGCCGGCCGCCTGTGCGGCCACGCGGGCGCGGGCCAGGCTGGCCCAGACGCGGCGCGCGCGCGGACCGGGTACGCGGGTGCCCCAGCCCTTCAGCAGAGCCTGTGCCCACCGCTGCGCGGCGGTGCTGGCGTCCTGGTCCAGCAGGCTGCGCGGCACACCGGCCACGCCGGCATCCTGCAGGCGCTGGGCCAGGGTCTGCAGCTGCACTGCACGGCCGGCGCCCTTGCGCGGCGTGTCGTTGAACAGCACTGCTTCCACGGCGGCAACCGCTTCGGCGTAGTTGGCCAGCGCGCGCTCGGCGCTGGCGGCATCGAGGGCAACCGTGCGCGCCTCGACCAGGTCCGGCAGCGTCCCGGCCAGCTGCGCCCACGGCGCACGCACCGGCTCCAGCAGGCGGCCCAGCGGATGGCGCGAACGCTGCCCCGCCCAGCTGCGCAGCTCCTCGCCCCACCACGCCAGCTTGGCATCGGCCGGCAGCGGGTCGCCGCTGGTGTTGAGCATGTCGTCGAACTCCTGCAGCAGCGCAAACCACGCCACCGCCAGCTCGCGTTGCGATTCGGCCACGAACGGGGCGGCCACCGACCATTCCGGCCAACGGCTGCGCCACTTGTCGAGGAAACTGTCCAGCGCGGTACTGCTCACTACGTCATTCCTTACGGCTGGGCCGGGGCTGCCGGCCGGGTCGGCCAAAGACTGGCCAGTTGCAGAAGTTCGGCGTTTTCCACCAGCACGTCGGCCTGCCAGGCCAGCGGATCGTCGCTGTGCAGGCGGTAGCCCCACAGCGCTGCCACCGACGGCATGGCCGCCGCGCGTGCGGCGATGATGTCGCGCTCGTCGTCGCCTACATACACGCAGTCCTCGGCGGCGATGCCGATCGCCTGCGCGGCATGCAGCAGCGGCAGCGGATGCGGCTTGCGCTCGGCCAGGCTGTCACCGCCCACCAGCACCGCGCAGCGCTGCTGCCAGCCCTGTTGCGGCAGGATCAGGCGCGCCAGATACTCCGGCTTGTTGGTGACGATGCCCCACACGGTACCTGCGGCGTCCAGCGCGGCGAGCATGCCGGCCACGCCGTCGAACAGCACCGCGTGCTGGCCGATCAGCGCTTCATAGCGCTGCAGGAACTCGGGAATCAGGGCATCGCGGTCGGCCGCGTCCAGATCCGGGAAGGCGGCGGTCAACATCGCACGCGAGCCCTTGGAGACCACCGGGCGCAGCTGCGCCGGGTCGATCGGCGCACGCCCGCGCTCGGCCAGCATCGCATCGCAGGTGGCGACGAAATCCGGCGCACTGTCCAGCAGCGTGCCGTCCAGATCGAACAGCACCGCCCGCGGGAAGCTGGCCGTGGTCATGCAGGCTTGACCGCGTAGGCCAGGTAGTTGATGTCGGTGCGACTGCTCAGGCGGGCATGGTTGCGCCACGGCTCATAGGCCATGCCGCTCACATCCACCAGCTGCACATCGGCCTCGCGCAGCCAGCGTGCCAGCTCGGCCGGCTTGATGAATTCCTGGTAGTGGTGGGTGCCCTTGGGCAGCAGCCGTGCCACGTACTCGGCGCCGACGATCGCCACTGCGAACGCGGCAGCGGTGCGGTTGATGGTCGACAGGAACAGGTGGCCACCGGGCTTCAGCAGGCGCTTGCAGGCTTCGATGATCGCGCCCGGATCGGGCACGTGCTCGAGCATTTCCATGCAGGTGACCACGTCGAAGCTGCCCGGCTGCTCGGCGGCCAGGTCCTCGGCGGCCTGCACCCGGTAATCGACCTTGGCGCCGCTTTCCAGCGCATGCAGGCGCGCCACCTTGACCAGCTCCGGGGCGAGGTCGATGGCGGTGACGTCGGCGCCGGCCTGGGCCAGTGCTTCGCTCAGCAGGCCACCACCGCAGCCGATGTCGAGCACGCGCGCACCGCGCAACTGCACGCGGTCAGCCACGTACTTCAGGCGTACGGGGTTCAGCGCATGCAGCGGCTTCTGCGGGCCGTCAGCGTCCCACCAGCGGTTGGCCAGCGCGGCGAACTTGTCCAGCTCGGCCTGATCGAAATTGGAGGAAGCGTGGGGGGCAGTCATGAGAAAGTCCTTGCAGCGCCGGGGTTCAGGCGCGGATATGACGGATGCGCTCGCGCCACTGGCGCGCGTTGGCGATGATGCCCGGCAGGTCCATGCCGACCAGCTCGCGCTGCACCAGCTTGGGCTTGCCGGCAATCCAGACATCGCTGACCTGCTGGCGGCCGGTGGCGTACACCAGCTGCGACAGCACGTTGTGCAGCGGCTGGGTTTCCAGCGCGGACAGGTCGACGCAGACCAGGTCGGCCTGCTTGCCGACTTCGATCGAGCCGATGCGTTCACCAAAGCCCAGCGCGCGCGCACCGCCCAGGGTGGAGGCGCGCAGCGTGGTGGCCGCGTCCAGCGCGGTCGCATCGTCGGCCACGGCCTTGGCCAGGATCGCCGCGGTACGGTTCTCGCTGAACATGTCCAGGTCGTTGTTGCTGGCGCAGCCGTCGGTGCCGATGGCCAGGTTCACGCCGGCGCGCTGCAGGGCGCAGGCCGGGCAGAAACCGGAGGCGAGCTTCAGGTTCGATTCCGGGCAGTGCACCACGCTGACGCCACGCTCGGCGCAGAGATGGATTTCGGCGTCGGTCAGCTGGGTCATGTGCACCGCGATCAGGCGGTCGTTGACCAGGCCGAGGCGATCCAGCCGCGCCAGCGGGCGCTGGCCGTGCAGCTTGATCGAATCGTTGATCTCCTGCGCGGTCTCGTGGGTGTGCAGGTGCACCTGCATGTCGAGCTGGTCGGACAGCATCCGCACCCGCTCGAAATTGGCATCGTTGACCGTGTACGGCGCATGCGGCGCGAACGCGGTGCCGATCAGCGGATCGGTGCGCCACTGGTCGTGCAGTTCACCGGCCTTGGCGAAGTACTCGTCGTCGGTCTTGGCCCAGGCGGTGGGGAAATCGATGATGACCGCACCCACCAGGGCGCGGAAGCCGTGCTTCTTGTAGACCGCGGCCTGCACGTCGCCGAAGAAGTAGTTCTCGTTGGCGCAGGTGGTGCCGCCGCGCAGCATCTCGGCGATGGCCAGGGTGGTGCCGTCGGCGACGAATTCAGGGCCGATCACCGCCGCTTCCACCGGCCAGATGTGCTGCTGCAGCCAGGTCATCAGCGGCAGGTCGTCGGCGACGCCGCGCAGCAGGGTCATCGGATTGTGCGTGTGCGCGTTGACCAGGCCGGGCATCAGCGCCGCGTCGGGGCGGCTGACCACCTGGGTGGCGCGGAAACGCGCGCGGGCCTCGGCTCGCGGCAGGATGGCGACGATTTCGCTGCCACGCACGGCGACGGCATGATCTTCCAGCACCACCGCATGCGGCTCGATCGGAACGACATAACCGGCTTCGATGAGCAGGTCGCAGGCTTCGGGGAGGTGCGGGCTATCGCTCATGCGGGCTCACTTGGCTATTGGAGAAGGGCCTGGCGGGAGGCGGTAGCGCCGGGCCATGCCCGGCGGCTGTCCGTTGCGGCGCCATGGGCGCCGGCAACGGGTTCCGGGCGGTGCCCGGAAAGCCGAGCGTGGGCTCGGCTCTACAGGTAATCCGGCGCCGGGGTTGCCGGCCAGCGGCCGGCACTACCGTAATCCGGCTGCGCCGGATTACTTGACGCGCGCGGAGTATTCGCCCGAGCGGGTATCAACCTTGACGATTTCATCCTGGTTGACGAACAGCGGCACGCGGACCACGGCGCCGGTTTCCAGGGTGGCCGGCTTGCCGCCGCCGCCCGAGGTGTCGCCACGGACGCCCGGATCGGTCTCGGTGATCTTCAGTTCGACGAAGTTCGGCGGCTGCACGAAGATCGGCGAACCGTTGAACAGGGTGACGATGCAGGACTCTTCGCCCTTCAGCCACTTCTCGGCGCCGCCCATGCCGGCCTTGTCGGCCTGCACCTGCTCGAAGGTTTCCGGGTCCATGAAGTGCCAGTACTCGCCGTCGCTGTACATGTAATCCATGTTGGTATCGACAACGTCGGCCACTTCCACGTCATCGGTGGCCTTCATGGTCATTTCCACGGTGCGGCCCGAGCGGATGAAGCGATAGCGCACGCGGGTGAAAGCCTGGCCCTTGCCCGGCTTGATGAACTCGGTCTCGGAGATGACGGCCGGTTCATTGTTGACCAGGATCTTCATCCCGTTCTTGACATCGTTCATGCCCGCAGTGGCCATGCTCAAGCTCCTCAAATGGCGAAACCGCCGCGCGTGCGGCGAGCCGGTAGAATGGAAAACCCACCGGAACCCCGGTGGGCAACTGTTTATGCCCCCATGATAACCGCAGGCCCCCTCTCCATGCAGCTTTCCGCCTTCCCCCGGCCCCAGTCGCCAGGCGCGCCCGCGCGCTGGCAGCAGCTCTGGCGCCAGGCGCTGCGCGACCCGCACGCCCTGCTGGCCCGGCTGCAGCTGGACCCGGCGGCGCTGGGGGTCTCGGAGGCGGCCATGGCCCAGTTCGCCCTGCGCGTGCCGGAAGGCTTCGTGGCGCGCATGCGCCCCGGCGATGCCACCGACCCGCTGCTGCGCCAGGTGCTGCCGATCGACGAGGAAATGCGTCCGGCGCCCGGGTTCAGCTTCGACGCGGTGGGCGACGGCGCGGCGAAGAAGGCCACCGGGGTCATCCAGAAGTACCGCGGCCGGGCCCTGCTGGTGGCCACCGGCAGCTGCGCGATCAACTGCCGCTACTGCTTCCGCCGCCACTTCGACTACGGCGCGGAAAACGCCGCCAAGGGTGGCTGGCAGGAGGCCGTGGCGGCCATTGCAGCCGATCCGGACATCGACGAGGTGATCCTGTCCGGCGGCGATCCGCTGTCGCTGGCCACGCACAAGCTGGCCGAGCTGACCGACGCCCTGCGCCAGATACCGCACATCCGCCGCCTGCGCATCCACACCCGCCTGCCGATCGTGCTGCCCGAGCGCGTGG
The DNA here is from genome assembly GCF_058787375.1 of Stenotrophomonas sp. FW305-3-2-15-E-LB1. NCBI lineage: Bacteria > Pseudomonadati > Pseudomonadota > Gammaproteobacteria > Lysobacterales > Lysobacteraceae > Stenotrophomonas > Stenotrophomonas sp. FW305-3-2-15-E-LB1. The sequence goes on along the minus strand of NZ_JBYSZR010000026.1, from coordinate 41,623 downwards.
ACGAGGAGCTGCTGGCCTGGCTGGGCAGCCTGCCGTGGCCGCTGGCCATCGTGGTGCATGCCAACCATGCCAACGAATTCGATGCCAGCGTGGATGCCGCGATGGCACGCCTGCGCGGCCTCGGCGCACAGCTGCTGAACCAGGCCGTGCTGCTGCGCGGGGTCAACGACAGCGTGCAGGCGCTGCAGGACCTGAGCGAGCGCAGCTTCGCCGCGGGCGTGCTGCCGTATTACCTGCACCAGCTGGACAAGGTCGAGGGCGTGGCCCACTTCGAAGTGGACGACGCCCAGGCCAAGGCCCTGATCGCCGGCCTGACCGCACGCCTGTCCGGTTACCTGATCCCCAAGCTGGTGCGTGAGCTGCCCGGCGACCCCAGCAAGCGCCCGGTGTAACCCGGAACGCGCAGGGCCGGTAGATCCGCGCCATGCGTGGATGGGCTTCCAGGCCGAAGCAGCCACGCATGGCGTGGCTCTACTGCGGCGCTCTGGCCCGGTGCGCAAACTGCCCGGCGACCCCAGCAAGCGCCCCGTGTAACCAGTAGATCCACGCCATGCGTGGATGGGGTGTCAGAGGCCCGAATCGATCATCCGCACCACTTCGGTGGCGGTGACCGGGTGGCTCAGCCAGTAGCCCTGCCCCAGGTCGCAGCCGCGCTGGGCCAGCAGTTCGAACTGCGCTTCCTGCTCGATGCCCTCGGCCACCACGGTGATGCCCAGTGCATGGGCCATGGCGATGATGGCCGTGGTCAGCGCCAGGTCGTCCGGGTCACGCTGCATGTCGGCCACGAAGCTCTTGTCGATCTTCACGCCGTCCACCGGCACCTGGCGCAGGTGGCTGAGGCCGGAGAAGCCGGTACCGAAATCATCCAGCCAGACCTTCACGCCGGTGCGGTGCAGCTTGTCCAGCAGCTGCGCGGCCAGCATCTCGTCGCCGATCACCGCGGTTTCGGTCAGTTCCAGGTGCAGGCGCGAGGACGGCAGCCCCGATTCGTGCAGGCACTGCGCCACCAGCGCCGGCAGTTCGCCGCCACGCAGCTGGCGCGGCGACACGTTCACGGACACGAACAGCTCGTCGCCGGCTGCGCCACGCGGCCACTGCGAGGCCTCCATGCAGGCCGCACGCAGCACCTTCGGGCCGATCACCTCGATCAGGCCACTCTGCTCGGCCACTTCGATGAACACCGACGGCGGGATCGTGCCCAGGGTCGGGTGCTGCCAGCGCAGCAGCACTTCCACGCCCACCAGGCGGCGGTCGCGCATGCGGAAGATCGGCTGGTAGGCCAGGCGCAGCTCGCCGCGCTCCCAGGCACCGCGCAGCTCCTGCTCCATGTGCACGCGGCGCTCGACCGCGTGGTCCATCGCCCGGCTGTAGTAGCGGTAGCAGTTCTTGCCGGCCATCTTCGCCTGGTACATGGCGATGTCGCCGTTCTTCAGCAGCGTGGTGGCGTCGGCGGCATCGTCCGGGTACAGCGTCACGCCGATCGAAGTGCCCAGGAACAGCTCCCTGCCCTGCACCACCAGCGGCTTGCCCAGCTCGCGCACCAGCACTTCGGCCAGCAGCCGGGCATTGGCAGCCACGTCGCCATCGCCGACCAGGATGACGAACTCGTCGCCACCGAAACGCGCCAGCAGCGCGTCGTCGCCGCCCGCCTCGGCCACGGCATGGCCGATGCGCTGGGCGAACTGCAGCAGCGCCTCGTCGCCCGCCTCGTGGCCCAGCGTGTCGTTGACCCGCTTGAAATCATCGATGTCGGCAAACAGCAGGCCCAGCCGGTGCTTGGATGCCCGCGCGGCCATCAGCCGGTGGTCCAGCGCCTCACGGAACGCCAGGCGGTTGGTCAGCCCGGTCAGCGCATCGGTGTAGGCCATGTGCCGCACTTCGCGGTCGTGGCGGGCAATCGCATCGCGCATGCGGGCAAACCCGCGCACCAGCTCGCCGACCTCGTCGTCACGGGTGTTTTCCCGCAGCGGTGCCTGGTAGTCACCGGCCTCGATGCGGCGCGCGGCGGCGGCCAGGTCCCGGATCGGCGCCACCAGGGTGCGCTGCACATACAGGATGACAACCACCCCGATCACCACCAGCAGGCCCAGCATCAGCAGCAGCCAGCCCAGGTGGCGGCTGCCGACCTGCTGCAGGCGCTCGCCGAGGGTGGCGTTGGCGGCCAGCTCGCGCTCCCGCACTTCATCCAGCGCCATGCCCACGCGGACGCCGCCGATACGCTGCTTGCCGACCATGATCGGCATGGTGTTGTCGAGCACGGTGGCCGACTGCTGTACCACCAGGCCCTGCGCGGCGGTCGCCGCCGCGGCCAGCGGGTCGGTCATCGGCTTGCCGAAGCCGGGCACGCCGACCGAGCCGTCATGCACCAGCCGGCCCTTGCCGTCGAACACCAGCACATAGCGGATGACCGGCTGCCGCGAGGTCGAGCGCACCAGCGCGCCCACCTGGCCCAGGTCGTTGTAATAGAGCGGGTTGGCCAGCGAGTCGGACAGCTCGCGCGCCAACGCCTCGCCGCGGCTGCGCACGCTGCGGTCGAACAATTCATGGATGACGCCGCCGCTGAGGCTCTTCACCTCGCTCTGCATTGTCGCCTGGCGGCCCAGCAACACCGCCAGGATCGCCACCACCACCAGCATCGCCCCGCCCATCGCGAGCAGGAAACGGGCCTGCATCCCCGAGCCGAGCCACTTCATGCCACTTCCATCCGTACGTGTCCCGACTGCACTGCCCATTCCAATCCACTCCACCGCGTATGCGCGGCCGCCGGACGCTGCAGCAGCGCCCGGCCCCTCATTGTTTCTGTGACCTTGTCGATCCGATACCACGCCCGAAGCATCTCCGCCGCGGCCGTGGCCGCGCGGACAGGCCGCCATGGAACCAGGCTCAGCAATCCCCACTGCGTTGCCTTGCATGAAGCCGACACAAGCATCATCCCCCCAGGGTATCCAGACAGACTACCCGAAAAAATGAGAACGTCGTCAGCCTTCCTTGCCGTGGTTCCCGGCCAGCCGCGCCATGCGCTGGGCATCGGCCAGGATGCCGCGCAGCAGGCGCACTTCCTGTTCACTCGGCTCGCTGCGCAGGAACAGGCGGCGCAGCTTGCGCATGGCCGATTCGGGCGCACGGCCCTTGTGGAAATCGATCTCGTCCAGGGTGTCGCCAAGCTGGGCGAAGAAGCTCTCCATCTGCTCATGGCTGGCCACCGGCTCGCGGGAACCGGCCTCGGCCTCCGCCGCCGGCTGCGCGCCCAGCAGCTGCATGCGCGTTTCATAGGCCAGCACCTGCACGGCGGCGGCCAGGTTGAGCGAGCTGAACGCCGGGTCGGACGGGATATGCACCGCCGCATGGCACAGCTGCAGCTCTTCGTTGGTCAGGCCGGTGCGCTCACGGCCGAACACCAGGGCCACTTCGGCGCCCTCGCCGGCCTTGGCCACGGCCCGGGCGGCGGCGTCGGACGGCAGGTACTCCTCCAGCTGGACCCGGCGTGCACGCGCGGTGCAGCCCAGCACCAGGGTGCAGTCGGCGACGGCTTCGGCCAGGGTGGCCACCACCGGGGCGTCGCCGAGCACGTCTTCGGCACCGGCCGAGCGGCGGAAGGCCTCCTCGTCCAGCGGCTTCTCGGGGGCGACCAGGACCATGCGGGCCAGGCCCATGGTCTTCAGGGCACGGGCGGCAGCGCCCATGTTGCCGGGGTGCTGGGTCCCGACCAGGACGAATCGGAGGCGGGTGGCGGCGGAAAACTGGGACATGAACAGGGAAATGTCGAGCTGGACGAAGACCAATGGTAAACTGTGCGGCCGGCCACTGCGCCGGACCCGCTCTTTTCCCCCGCCAGCCCTACCTCTTCTGCCTTTCCGGGAGCCCACGCCATGCAGAAACCCGCCGTCACCGTCATGGTCAAGGCCGCCCGCCTCGCCGGCAACGTCCTGTTGCGCAACATCAACAAGCTCGAGGCGCTCAATGTGGTGCAGAAGGGCCGGATGGATTACGCCAGCGAAGTCGATGCCGACGCTGAAAAGGTGATCGTCAAGGAACTCAAGCGCGCCTACCCCGAGTACGGCGTGTTCGGCGAAGAAGGCGGCGTGCAGGGTGGCCACCGCAACATGTGGGTCATCGACCCGCTGGACGGCACCAGCAACTACCTGCGCGGCGTGCCGCACTACTGCGTGTCGATCGCCCTGGTCGAGAACGGCGAGCCGACCGACGCGGTGATCTTCGATCCGCTGCGCAATGAACTGTTCACCGCCAGCCGTGGCGCCGGTGCCGTGCTCAACGACCGCCGCATCCGCGTGGCCGACCGCAAGGACCTGGGCGGCACCATGATCCACACCGGCTTCGCCCCGCGTGAGCGCGCCCGTGCCAGCGCCCAGCTGAAGGCCGTCGACGCCCTGCTGGTGCAGGCCGAGGACATCCGCCGCAGCGGTTCGGCCGCCCTGGACCTGGCCTACGTGGCCTGTGGCCGCGCCGACGCCTACTTCGAAGCCGGCGTGAAGGCCTGGGACATCGCCGCTGGCGTGCTGCTGGTCCGCGAAGCCGGCGGCAAGGTCTGCGACTTCAAGGGCGCGACCCTGGCCCGCATGGACAACCGTGGCCCGGACACCCAGCAGGTCGTCGCCGGCAACCTGAAGGTGGCCGAGTCGCTGCAGAAGGTGCTGGTCAACACCGGCTACGCGGCCGAGTTCGACGCGAAGTTCTAAGCGTCCAGGCAGCGCGGCTCACTGAAACGGCATCCGATAGGGTGCCGTTTCTGTTTGTGCCGCGCAGCCTTTGTAGAGTCGAGCCATGCTCGACTGCGTTTGCGCAAACTGCCCATGGCCTCGAAAGCGGGTTCAGCGTTTGACCCATTGCTCAATGAAAGCCCGGATGTCCGGCATTCCCGAACCACTTCGAAGACGGGCCACTACCTCGAAGGGATTGAACGCCTCCGGCGGGTCCATTTCATGACCAACGAGCATCGGCTCTGGCACACCGTCATCGTTCAACTCGACACCAAGCCACTCCCCACCGAAGCGAAGCCTGACAACCTCCCCCAGATACCGGCCGACCGTGTACTGCATGAGATCCCCATCCTCGCCGCCTTCATCCAGAATCGCGATAAGCGTGCATAGGGTGCGATCGAGATTCGGCCAACCGTGCTCTGGATGAGGCAAAGGGCCGTGCCCCCGCCGCTCCAGTTCATCGCTGAACATTTCCAGCTCCGTCACCGTATGTTCGATGAACTCCTCCAGGAACTCCGCCTTGATGTCCTCGAAAGCAACGCCGTCGTCTTGATGCATGCCAAGCATCCTTGGTCGTTATGCGAAAGAGTCCCAAACTGGACCAGAGTCCCGTTCCAGACTCAATGCACAGGTCGAGACGTTTCGCGCAAGTCCGTGCATCAGCTCGCTGCAGCGGACCGAAGCTTTGCATCCCAGCCTGCCACACCATGCCGAATGCGACAGAACCAAGCGCGCTTCTACCGGCCTGGGGGCTGCAAAAAAAACGCCCGGCACCAGGCCGGGCGTTCGTATTTCCAGATTCAGCCCGACGCTTACGCGGCAGTCGAAGCGCGCAGCGCGGCGATGCGCTCTTCCAGCGGCGGGTGGCTCATGAACAGCTTCTTCGCCGTCGAACCGGCAATGCCGAAGGCTGCGATCTGGGTCGGCAGCGTGCTCTGGCCGTGGTTGAGCTGCAGGCGCTCCAGCGCGGCGATCATCTTCTGGCGGCCGGCCAGCGAGGCACCGCCAGCGTCGGCGCGGAACTCGCGATGGCGCGAGAACCACATCGAGATCATCGTGGCGAACAGGCCGAACACCATCTCCAGCACGAACACGATGATGAAGTAGGCGAAGCCACGGCCGCCGCCTTCGCGGTTGCCCGACAGCGCGCTGTCGATGACGCCGCCGACCACGCGGGCCAGCACGATCACGAAGGTGTTCAGCACGCCCTGCAGCAGCGCCATGGTGATCATGTCACCGTTGGCGACGTGGGCGATCTCGTGGCCCAGCACCGCTTCGGCCTCGTCTTCGCTCATGTTGTGCAGCAGGCCGGTGGACACCGCCACCAGCGCGTTGTTGCGGTTGGCACCGGTGGCGAACGCGTTGATTTCCGGACCGTCATACACGGCCACTTCGGGCATGCCGATGCCGGCCGCCTTGGCCTGGCGCTCGACGGTGGCCAGCAGCCAGCGCTCGGTCGGGTTGCGCGGTTCGGTGATGACCACCGCGCCGGTGGAACGCTTGGCCATCCACTTGGACAGCAGCAGCGAGATGAAGGAGCCACCAAAGCCGAAGATGCCGGCCATGACCAGCAGGCCGCTCATCGAACGGGAGTCCACGCCCAGGATGGACATCACGATGCCGGCGAGGATCAGCACCGCAAGGTTGGTGGCCAGGAAAAGGGCTACGCGGGTAAACATGGGAAATTCCGGCTCGGAAGGGGTCGATATCTGCCAATTTGCGGTGCAGTCAGCTTGAATTCAAGCGCCAACCTGACCGACGATTCAGCCAGCATGACCTCGCCTATTCCCTGCGGCCGCTTTGCGCCCTCGCCCACCGGCCTGCTGCACCCCGGTTCCCTGCTCGCCGCCCTCGGCAGCTGGCTGCTTGCGCGCCATCACGGCGGCCTGTGGCGGCTGCGCATCGAGGATGTCGACCCACCCCGCACCGTCGCGGGCGCGGCGCAGTCACAATTGCAGGCGCTGGCCGCCTTCGGCCTGGATCACGATGGCGACGTGCTCTGGCAGAGCGAACGTGGCGATGCCTACCAGGCCGCGCTGGACGTGCTGCTGGCCAGCGGCCTGGCCTTCGTCTGCCACTGCAGCCGCAGCGAAGTGGCCGCCAGCGGCGGCATCCACCATCGCTGCGTGGCGCGGCAACCGCGACCGGACCCCGCCGTCCGCTTCCGCGTGCCACCGGGCAGCGTGGTGCAGTTCGAGGATGGCCTGCGCGGCCTGCAGACCCAGGATGTGCACGCTGACGTTGGCGATTTCGTGCTGCGCCGCGCCGATGGCTGCTGGGCCTACCAGCTGGCCGTGGTGGTGGACGACGCCGCGCAGGGCGTCACCGAAGTGGTGCGCGGCGCCGACCTGCTCGATTCCACCGCACGGCAGATCCTGCTGCAGCAGGCGCTGGGGCTGGCAGTGCCGCGCTACTGGCACCTGCCGCTGCTGCTGGATGCGCCCGGCCACAAGCTGTCCAAATCGCTGGCCGCGCTGCCGGTGGACAGCGCGCGGCCGGTACCGGTGCTGCGCCAGCTGTGGCAGCTGCTGGGCCAGGCGCCGGCTGCGCTGGAGGGCATCGACGAGGTACACGCGCTGCTGGCCGCCGCGCGCCGGGCCTTCGACCCCCAGCGGCTGCCACGCAGCGACATCCTGCTGCCACCGGGCGCACTTTCCGCGCCGATGTTGCAGAATCCCCTTTCCCCCACCTGAAACCCGGACAGCATTCCATGACTTCTCGCGTCGCACTGGTCACCGGCGGAACCGGCGGCATCGGCACCGCCATCTGCCAACGCCTGGCCGACCAGGGCCACCGGGTCGCCACCAATTACCGCGACGAGGCCAAGGCCCGCGCCTGGCAGCAGGCCATGACCGAACGCGGCTACAACGTGTCGATCTTCCCCGGCGATGTGTCCGACCCGGACAGCGCCGAAGCGCTGATCCGCGCGGTTGAAGCCGAGCTGGGCCCGGTCGAGATCCTGGTCAACAACGCCGGCATCACCCGCGACACCACCTTCCACCGCATGCGCGCGGACCAGTGGCACGACGTGATCAACACCAACCTCAATTCGGTGTTCAACGTCACCCGCCCGGTCATTGAAGGCATGCGCCGTCGCGGCTGGGGCCGGGTCATCCAGATCAGCTCGATCAACGGCCTGAAGGGCCAGTACGGCCAGGCCAACTACGCCGCGGCCAAGGCCGGCATGCATGGTTTCACCATCTCCCTGGCGCGCGAGAACGCCGGCTTCGGCATCACCGTCAACACGATCTCGCCGGGCTACGTGGCCACCGACATGGTGATGGCGGTGCCGGAGGAAGTGCGCGCCAAGATCATCGCCGACATCCCCACCGGGCGCCTGGGCAAGCCGGAGGAAATCGCCTACGGCGTGTCCTTCCTGGTGGCTGACGAGGCCGCCTGGATCACCGGCAGCAACCTGGACATCAACGGCGGCCACCACATGGGCTGGTAAGGCCGCGCAGGCACCGGCAGCGGGCACGCGAAGGCCCCCTGCCGTTGGTCATGCTGCGCAGCACGCAAACCCTTGCTGCGCAACATGATCGGGCGTGAAACCCAAGCCCGGCGGGGGCTGCGGCGGTTGCCAAGGCTTGTGCACTGCGCCATGCTGCACATCTACAGTGACGAGTGACCGCTTCATGGCTGCGACCCGCATCATCAAGAAGTATCCGAACCGCCGTCTCTACGACACCGAAATTTCCAGCTACATCACCATAGAGGATGTGCGCCAGCTGATCCTGGACGGTGAAGACTTCGAGGTCCGCGACGCCAAGAGCGGCGATGACCTGACCCGTTCGGTCCTGCTGCAGATCATCGCCGACCAGGAACAGGACGGCGAACCGATGCTGTCCACCCAGCTGCTGAGCCAGCTGATCCGCTTCTACGGCGATTCGCTGCAGGGCTTCATGGGCAACTACCTGGAGCGCAGCATGCAGGTCTTCCTCGACCAGCAGCAGCAGTTCCGCCAGCAGATGGGCAACCTGCTGGGCCAGACCCCGTGGGCGATGATGAACCAGCTGACCGAGCGCAACCTCGAGCTCTGGCAGGAATTCCAGCGCAACATGGGCACCGGCTTCGGCGGCCCGCGCCCCGGCGGTACGGGCACCGGCACCGGCACCAAGCCGAACGAGCCGGGTACCGGCACCGGCACCGGCGGCAAGACCCGGCGCTGAGACCACCGCCCAGCCCCAAACGAAGACGGCGCGCCCTGTGGCGCGCCGTTTTGTTTTGGATGCCGGCATCCCAGCGGGTAGAGTCGACCGTTGGTCGACTGCTCTTCGGTAGAGTCGACCGTTGGTCGACTCATGCGCGAAGCGCGGGCATTTCCGCCATCCGACCGGAAAGCAGTCGACCAACGGTCGACTCTACCCTCAACGCTTCGGCTTGCACCCCGTGCACACGCGCTCGACCTTGTAGCCCTTGGCCTTCAGCTTTTCCACAACGCCGTCGCTGCCCAGCAGGTGCAGGCCGCCGACCACCACCAGCGTGCCGCCCTGCCCATCCTGCAGGTACGGCAGCAGCTTGGGCACCCAGGCATCGTTGCGCGCGGTGTTGATGCGCTGGTAGAGCTGCGGGTACTGCTGGCGCATTTCCACCGCCATCTTGTTCCACAGCAGGCGGTCATCGCCGCGGCGCCAGGCGTCGTGCAGCATCAGCGACTGCGCATCACCCTTCTCGGCCTGGTCCAGCGCTTCGGCCATCATCTGCCGCTGCTCCTGCAGGCTCATGCCATCGAGCAGGTTGATCTGGCTCTGCATGTCCTCCAGCCCGCCGGTCTGCTTGCCGGCCTTCTTTGCCTGCGCCATGAAATAGCGGTCCAGGCCGAGGTTCGCATCCAGGCCCATCTTCTGCATCTGGCCGATGGTGATGTTGAGCGCGACGAACCAGCTCTTCATGCCCTGCAGCTGCGCCAGGGGCAGCTTGTTCTGCGTGGCATAGGCCTGCAGTTTCTGCCAGGTGGCATCATCCAGGTCACGCTTCAGTTCACTGCCATCGCGGCGGATGGCGGTCTGCACCATCTGGGTGGCGGCCTGGGTCGATTCCATTTCCTCCGGCGACACTTCGAACAGCACGCGCTTGGACGCGGTGAAGGCCTGCTCGACATCGGCCGACAAGGGGTAATCGGTGGGCTTGAGCAGGTGGAACGAGCCAAGCAGGTAAACGCGGGCATCGCCCGGGCCGGTCACCTTCCACAGCAACGGCACCGGCGGCTTGGCGGCCGGCGCTTCGGCCGGTGCGCCGCGGGCGGCGGCCAGGGGAGCGACCGCGCAGGCCAGCAACAGCACGGCACCGCGCAACAATGATCTGATCGACATGGTCAGCCTTCTCCTTCAGGCAGGTGGTACGCCTTCTCACCAGCGTCCACGCGCAGGTCCAGCCGGTTTTCCGGCGGCGCCAACGGGCAGGTCGCATACGGGGTGAAAGCACAGGGCGGGTTGTAGGCGTGGTTGAAATCGATGCGCACGCTGCCATCGGCGGCCGGTGCATCGATGTCCAGGTAGCGCCCGGCCGGGTAACTGCCGTGGCCGCTGGTGCGGTCGGCAAAGACCAGGAACAGGGGCTCGCCCGGCGCGCCGATCGCTTCCAGCCGCCAGCTGCGCCCGTCGCGTTCGAATTCCACCGCGCCGGCATTGGGCATTTCGGTGGTCAGGCCGGTGATGTCCACGATCGGCAGGGTCTTGCCAGCGGGATGGGCGATGAAACGTGCCTGCACCTGCCAGCCGGCACCGCCTGGCCAGTACTGCAGGCCGGCGAAATCGCGGCGCGCCGCGGCGTCGGCATGCTTCACCCGCAGCGCATCGCGCGGGCCGCGCCGGATGATGCTCAGATGGCCCTTGCCGCCATCGAAGGCGAGCACGGTGGGCGCCGGATCCTTGTCGGTGTTCATGCGCACGCGGCCACGCACCGGCTGGCCGTCCTGGCTGACATCCACGCCGGCTTCGGGACTGAACCACCACTGGTCGCCCTCGCGCCGCAGCAGGCCCAGCTTGTCCGGGCCCACGCCCAGGCGGATGCCGCTGCTGGCGCCGCTGCCGATGAAGTGCGACTTGTACTGCAGCCAGTGCAGGCCGACCAGCGCCGTCCAGCCGTCGGGCCGGGTCAGGTCTTCATAGCGCTGCACGCGCCATTGCTGCTGCGCGGCCGCGAACGCCGGATCGTCCTTCACCACCGCCACAGGCTCCGGTGACGGGCTGCAGGCGGCCAGCAACAAGGCGACCAGCAGTCCGCCCACTCCCCGATAACGCATGGATGCTCCCTCGATGTTGCGCCGCTCAACGGCCGCGCAGGAACCAGCGGTCGATCTCCGCCAGCGAAAAACGTGCCCAGGTCGGTCGCCCGTGGTTGCACTGGCCCGAGCGCTCGGTGATTTCCATGTCGCGCAGCAGCGCGTTCATTTCCGGCACGGTCAGGCGCCGGTTGGCGCGCACGGCGCCGTGGCAGGCCATGGTCGACAGCAGCTCGTCGCGCGCACTGGCGATGCGCCGGCTCTGGCCATGCTCGCGCAGGTCGGTCAGCACGTCGCGCAGCAGGCCTTCCGGCTCGGCGTTGGCCAGCAGCGCGGGAATGCTGCGCACGTGCAGCGCGCCGGGACCGGCACGGGTGACCTCGAAACCGAGCGCGGACAGCGTCTCCGCCTCGGCTTCGGCGGTGTCGGCCTCGCGCTCGCCCACAGCCAGAGTGATCGGCACCAGCAACGGCTGTGACTGCAGGCCGATGCCATCGTGTGCGTTCTTCAGGCGTTCGTAGCCGATGCGCTCGTGGGCGGCATGCATGTCCACCACGATCAGGCCTTCGGCGTTCTCGGCCAGGATGTAGATGCCATGCAGCTGCGCGATGGCGTAGCCCAACGGCGGCACGCCGGCGTCGGCGCTGGTCACCGGCAGGCCGTTCTCGCTCGGCATCGGCGGCAGCGTGCTGCTGCGTTCGCCTGCACCGGGTGCGGCATACAGTGCGGCATAGGCGGCCGGCGCATCGGCGACCTGCAGGCCCAGCGGCTGCTGCGGGCGCCAACCAGAGAAACCGCCACCGCCACCACCGCCGCCCGATCCCGGGGCCGCGCCGCGCACCAGGCCAAAGCCCGACGCACCCGCGCTGGACGGCATCGGCGCGCTGCCGGCATCGGCAGGATGGGCCGGACCGGCGCCGATCTCCTGTGCGGAAACGCCGGCACGGGTGTCGGCCAGCGCATCCTTCAAGGTGCGGTAGACGAAGTCGTGCACCAGCCGCGAATCGCGGAAGCGCACTTCGTGCTTGGCCGGGTGCACGTTGACGTCCACCCGGGTCGGGTCCAGTTCCAGGAACAGCACGTAGGCCGGCTGGCGGCCGTGGTACAGCACGTCGCCGTAAGCCATCTTCACCGCGTGGGCGACACTGCGGTCGCGCACCGAACGGCCATTGACGTACAGGTACTGCTGGTCGGCGCTGGCCCGCGAATAATGCGGCTGTGCGATCCAGCCATGCAGGCGCAGGCCGGCACCGGTGTGGTCCACGCGCACGGCCTGGTTGGCGAAGTCCTCGCCGAGGGTCTCGGCCAGGCGCGCATCGGAATACAGGTCACCCGGCTTGTAGCGGCGCGAGGCCTTGCCGTTGTGCGAGACGCGCAGCTCGACATCGGGGCGGGCCAGCGCCAGCGAGCGTAGCCACTCTTCGATATGGCCCATTTCAGTGCGCTCGGCACGCAGGAACTTGCGCCGCGCCGGCACGTTGTAGAACAGCTCGCGCACTTCCACGGTGGTGCCCGGCGCATGCGCACGCGGGGTCACTTCGCCGATCTTGCCGCCTTCGATCTGCAGCGCCGAGCCGTGCTCGTCATGCGCGCGGCGCGAGGCCAGGGTGAAACGGCTGACCGAGGCGATCGACGGCAGCGCTTCGCCGCGGAAGCCAAGGGTGGCCACCGATTCGAGGTCGTCGAGGTCGGCGATCTTGCTGGTGGCGTGCCGCGAGACGGCCAATGGCAGCTGCTCGGGGGCGATGCCACTGCCGTTGTCGCGGATGCGGATGAGGCGCACACCGCCCTCCTCCAGATCGATGTCCACGCGGCTGGCGCCGGCATCGATGGCATTCTCGACCAGCTCCTTGACCACCGACGCGGGCCGCTCGACCACTTCGCCGGCAGCGATCTGGTTGATGAGGATTTCCGGCAACGGCCGGATCGGGCGCGGATGGGTAGCAGACGTCATGCGGGGATGATAACGGAGGCACACGTCCGCCGGGCGCGGCCCGGCGCTACCGACCGCTCGATCCGCGGATTATTTGCTGCCGCCGGCCATGGTGGCGGCGGCGTCGATCTCGGCCTGGGCGCGGGCCGCATACAGCGTGCCCGGAGGCGGCTGCCGGCTGAAGAAGGTGTGCACGCCATCGAGCACCGCGCCAGCGACCTTGCGCTGGTAGGCCGGGTCGATCAGGCGGCGCTCTTCGTCCGGGTTGGAGATGAAGGCGGTTTCCACCAGCATCGCCGGCATGTCCGAAGTGCGCAGCACGGCGAAGTTGGCGCGCTCAAGGTTCGGCTTGTGATTGTTGCCGATCCGCTTCAGGCCGCCCAGCACGTGGCCGGCCGCGTCTTCGGACGCCTTCATGTAGCCGCTCTGGGCCAGGTCCAGCAGCACGTTGGCCAGGGTGCCTTCGGTCTGCTGCAGGCGCACGCCACCCACCAGGTCGGCCGCGTTTTCCTTGTCGGCCAGCCAGCGCGCGCGCTGCGAAGAGGCGCCCTTGGTGGACAGCACGTAGACCGACGAACCCGTGGCCGAACGGTTCTCGGCGGCGTCGGCATGGATCGAAATGAAGATGTCGGCCTTGTTCGCGCGCGCCTTCTGCGCACGCATCGGCAGCGGGATGAACACGTCGCTGTCGCGGGTCAGGTAGGCCTTCAGGCCCGGCGTGGCGTTGACCTGGCGGGCCAGCTCACGTGCCACCGCCAGGGTGACATCCTTCTCGCGCTTGCCGGTCGGGCCGATCGCGCCCGGATCCTGGCCACCATGACCCGGATCGATGGCCACCACCAGGTGGCGCATGCCCGGCTGCATGCGGATGCGCGAGGCATCGCTGGGCATGGCCGGTCGCGGTGCTTCGGCCGGCGCAGCGGCGGGCGCAGGCGTCGGCGCCGGTGCGGCGGCCACCACGGTACGGGTCGGCTGGCCGGCAAGGATCGCGGCCGGCGAAGACGACGAAGACGGCGGCGGCGTGCTGCCGGCACTGATGCCCGCAGCGGCCACCTGGGCCGGGGTGGTGGTCGGGGCCGGTGCCGGCGCAACCGGTGCAGCGGCGGTAGCGCTGGCCTGCTGCTGCACCTGCGCGGTCAACAGCGCGGTGGCACGGGCGGCATCGCCACGCGACTGCGCCGTCTGCGCGGCGGCCGTACTGGCGGTGGACGGGGCGACGGGAGCAGCGGCCGCAGGCGCGGCACGGCTGGCGGCGGTGGCTGGACCATCGCCCGGCCATTCGATCACCAGCCGGGATTCGTTGCCTTCGCGCTGCATCTGCGGGCGGAACGGCGCCACCGATGCGGCCAGGTCGAAGACGACACGGAAAGTGCCCGGAACCGGCTGTCCCGTACGGACGGCGGTGACCACGCCCTGCGCGGCCGGCATCTTCAGGTTGTGCACGGCACTGGAATCGGGGAAATCGATCACCAGGCGGTTCGGCGAGGACAGCGACAGGGTCTTGTAGCCGCCGCTGCCAACCAGTGAGATTTCCGCACGGGTGCCGGTCGCGCCGGTGTTCAGCTGGACCTGGCGGACTTCACCGGCCCATGCACAGACGCTCGCCAGACCCAGTCCGACGGCGGCACAGATGGCGATGAGACGGTTCCCCAGGCGCATGGTCAGGATTCAATCACCGCGCTGAACGGAATGCAACACCTTTTTCCTTAATAATCCGTAACCTGCCGGTGTTTGTTCTCGTCAGCCCACAGAAATGGCCTGCAAGTCGCCCCCATCGGGAAGCCGACCGAGCCATTCACGCCCGGCGTCGCTGACCCCAGTGAGACGGACGCGTCGGCCCTGCCCCTCGATCTCCAGTGCCACCACCAGATCGGTGGGTGGCAGTGCGCCGGCGCCGCGCTCGGGCCATTCGACCAGCCACAGCACCGCGCTGCCCTCGTCCAGGCCAAGGAAATCCAGTTCGCCCGCCTGGCCGATGCGGTACAGGTCCAGGTGCCACGCTTCGCCACCGCTGGCCAGCGGGTAGCGCTCGACCAGGGTGTAGGTCGGGCTGCGGATCGCGCCCTGCACGCCCAATGCGCGCAGCAGCGCGCGTGCGGTGGTGGATTTGCCGGCGCCGAGATCGCCCCGCAGCTCGACCAGCGCCTGCGGCGGACGGGTGGCGGCCAGCCACTGGCCCAGCAGTTCGGTGGCTTCGCTGTCGGCCAGGAAGAATTCAGTCATTGCGGCAGTTCCGGGTTGGCCAGCCGCCGCAGGGGCGCCAGCAGATCAGTAGGGAGCAGGCCGCGTGCGCCATCGAGGGCGGCGGCATCGCCGGCCAGCGCATGCAGCAGGGCACCGCACGCGGCGGCGTCGAAGGCATCCAGGCCCTGCGCGCGCAGGCTGGCGATGATGCCGGTGAGCAGGTCGCCCATGCCACCCACGGCCATGCCGGGGTTGCCGGCGGCAATCAGGCGCGGGATCTGGCCCGGCGCGGCCACGATGCTGCCCGCCCCCTTCAGCACCACCACCGCGTGGTAGCGCTCGGCCAGTGCCTGTGCGCAGCGGTAGCGATCGGCCTGGATCTCGGCCGTCGTGCATTCAAGCAGCCGCGCGGCCTCGCCCGGGTGCGGGGTCAGGATGGCATCGGGCAGCGCGCGAGGGTCGCGGGCCAGCAGGTTCAGCGCATCGGCATCAATCACCAGCGGCTTGCCACAGGCCAGCACGCGGGCAAACAGGGCGCGGGCCCAGTCGTCCTGGCCCAGCCCGGGGCCGATCGCCACGACACGGGCCTTGTCCAGCAGGTTCGGCAGCACCTCGCCACCTTCCAGCGCGTGCACCATCGCCTCCGGCAGCCGCGACAGCAGCGGGCCGACGTGGTCGCCGCGGGTGCCGATGCTGAGCAGGCCGGCACCGGCGCGCAGGCCCGCCTCGGCGGCCAGGGCGATGGCGCCGCCACTGCCGTGGTTGCCTCCCACGCACAGCACATGGCCGGATTCTCCCTTGTGGGTATTGGCACGGCGCGGCGGCAGCAGGCGCGGCAGGCGATCGGCCGCCCAGCGCTGCGCACTGGCGCTCACGCCTTCCCAGGACGCGTCATCCAGCTCCAGCGGCGCAAGCCGGCGCTGGCCGACATGGTCCAGCGCGCCACCGGTGAACAGCCCCCGGTGGTTGGCGATGAACTGCAGGGTGACCTGCGCGCGTACCGCCACGCCAGGCACCTGGCCGCGATCGGCGTCCACGCCACTGGGCACGTCCAGCGCAAACACCGGCGCATCCTGGGCATTGATCGCCCCGATCAGCGCGCGGGCATCACCTTCCGGTGCGCGGTCCAGCCCCAGCCCGAACAACGCATCCACCAGCAGGTCGCACGCCGGAAGCGCGCCGTCCACGGTTTCCACCTGGCCACCTGCGTCGGTGAACGCTGCGGCCGCCTGCCGGGCCAGCGCCGTGGCTGGCGGCTTCCCGGCCAGCGCGAACAGGCGCACCTGCCGGCCTGACTGCAGGGCATGCGTCGCCAGCACGTAGCCATCGCCCCCGTTGTTGCCACTGCCCGCCACCACGCACAGCTGGCGAGCATCGGGCCATTGCTGCAGCAGGCACTGCCACGCGGCCAGACCGGCCTGGGACATCAGGCCCCAGCCGTCGTCGCCGGCCAGCGCGGACGCGCGTGCATCCAGCGTGCGTGCAGCGGCGGTATCGAAGAGAAGGGAGAGATCGGGCATGCCGGGATTTTATACTGGTGCGCATGTTCCCCGTCCCCGCCCCCCTCGATCCGGCCCAGGCCGTCTCGCGCATCCGTGAACTGGCCCGCGCGCACGGCTTCCAGCGCTGTGGCATCGCCGGCATCGAGCTGGGCGAGGATGAGGCGCACCTGGCCGACTGGCTGGGCAAGGGCCTGTACGGCACGATGGACTGGATGGCCCGCCACGGCACCCTGCGCGCACGTCCGGCCGAGCTGCTGCCCGGCACCGTGCGGGTGTTATCGGTGGGCATGGATTACAGCCACAAGGACGACACCGAAGCCTGGGCCACCCTCGCCGATCCGGGCCGCGCCTACGTCGCGCGCTATGCACTGGGCCGCGATTACCACAAGCTGATGCGCAACCGCCTGCAGAAGCTGGCCACGCAGATCAACGATGAAGTCGCGCCGCTGGGCTACCGCGTGTTCGTCGATTCGGCGCCGGTGCTGGAACGCGCGCTGGCGCGCAATGCCGGGCTGGGCTGGATCGGCAAGCACACCTGCCTGATCGACCGCCAGGGCGGCTCATGGTTCTTCATCGGCGAGATCTACATCGACATCCCGCTGCCGATCGATGCGCCTGCCACCGCCCACTGCGGCACCTGCACGCGCTGCATCGACATCTGCCCCACCCAGGCCATCATCGGCCCGCAGCGGCTGGATGCACGACGCTGCATTTCCTACCTCACCATCGAGCACGACGGCGCCATCCCCGAAGACATGCGGCCCCTGATCGGCAACCGCATCTACGGCTGCGACGACTGCCAGCTGGTCTGCCCCTGGAACAAGTTCGCCAAGCGCACCGACGAGGCGGATTTCCGTGCGCGCAACAACCTCGATACCGCGCGCCTGGACCAGTTGTTCGCCTGGGACGAGGCCGAATTCCTGCGCCGCACCGAAGGCAGCCCGATCCGCCGCAGCGGCCATGAACGCTGGCTGCGCAACATCGCGGTGGCCCTGGGCAATGCACCGGCCTCGGCCGAGGCGCTGGCCGCCCTGCAGACCCGCGTCGACGATCCTTCGCCGCTGGTGCGCGAGCACGTGCAATGGGCGCTGGCCCAGCACGGCGCGCGCTGACGTGCGATCCTGAGCGCCCTGCTCCGCCCGCCATCCGCCGTACCCATGCAGCCACGCAACAACGACGTCCTCACCCCCAGCCAGCTCAACACCCTGGCCCGCGACCTGCTGGAAGGCAGCTTCCCGGCGATCTGGGTCGAAGCCGAGCTGGGCAGCGTGGCCCGCCCCGCATCCGGGCACCTGTACTTCACCCTGAAGGACGCACGCGCGCAGCTGCGCGCCGCCATGTTCCGGATGAAGGCGCAGTACCTGAAGTTCGTGCCGCGCGAAGGCATGCGCGTGCTGGTGCGCGGCAAGGTCACCCTGTACGACGCCCGTGGCGAGTACCAGATGGTGCTGGACCACATGGAGGAAGCCGGCGAAGGTGCGCTGCGCCGCGCCTTCGAGGAACTGAAGGCGCGCCTGGAGGCCGAGGGCCTGTTCGACCCGGCACGCAAGCGGCCGATGCCGGCGCACGTGCAGCGCCTGGCAGTGATCACCTCGCCCACCGGCGCCGCCGTGCGCGACGTGCTGAGCGTGCTGGCCCGCCGTTTCCCGCTGCTGGAAGTGGACCTGCTGCCGACCCTGGTCCAGGGCAGCACGGCCGCCGCGCAGATCACCCGCCTGCTGCAGGCCGCCGATGCCAGTGGGCGTTACGACGTGATCCTGCTGACCCGCGGCGGTGGTTCGCTGGAGGATCTGTGGGCCTTCAACGACGAGGCACTGGCCCGCGCGATCGCCGCCAGCGGCACCCCGGTGGTGTCGGCAGTGGGTCACGAAACCGACTTCAGCCTGAGTGATTTCGCCGCTGACCTGCGCGCGCCGACGCCGTCGGTGGCCGCCGAACTGCTGGTGCCCGACCAGCGCGAACTGGCCCTGCGCCTGCGCCGCACCGCCGCGCGCATGGTGCAGCTGCAGCGGCACACGATGCAGCAGGCGATGCAGCGCGCCGACCGCGCCCTGCTGCGCCTGAACGCACAGAGCCCGCAGGCGCGCCTGGACCTGCTGCGTCGCCGCCAGCTCGACCTGGGCCGGCGCCTGCATGCGGCATTCAACCAGCAGCAGGAGCGCCGTGCGGCGCGCCTGCGCCACGCAGCAGCGGTCCTGCGCGGTCACCATCCGCAGCGCCAGCTGGACGAGATGCAGCGGCGCCTGGCCGCCCTGCGCGGCCGCCCGCAGGCGGCGCTGCAGCGCTTGCTGCAACGGGACGCATTGCGGCTGCGTGGGCTGGCGCGTTCGCTGGAGGCGGTGAGCCCGCTGGCGACGGTAGCGCGTGGCTACAGCATCCTGACGCGCCGTGATGACGGCACGCTGGTGCGTCAGGTCGGGCAGGTACAGCCGGGGGATGCCCTGCAGGCGCGCGTCGGTGACGGCGTGATCGACGTGCTGGTCAAGTAAGGGGTTGTTCGGCAGGGCTTGCAGCCCTGCACCTGCTGCAAATCAACAGCAACGTCAAAAGCCGAAGCGGCATTCCGTGGGATGGCGGGGCACTGTAGGTTTGCGGGGACGCCGTAAATACGTCCATGTAGGCTTGGTCGCCGCATCCATGCGGCTCACACCCCGCAAACCTACAGTGCCCCGCCTTCGACAGGTTCACGCGGCTGTTGGGAACTGCTGGTGGTGGGTGCCGACCGTTGGTCGGCACATCTGTCAGATATCGAATGAATCATCCACGCATGGCGTGGATCTACTGGCAACTGCGGCTGTTGGTAGGTGCCGACCAACGGTCGGCACCCACCAGAGCAGAACGCCGTTCCGACAGATCGCGGAGGTCTGTCGAAGGCGGGGTGGGTCCAGTTGAGGGGGTGTGAGCGCCATGGATGGCGCGACCAAGCCCCCATGGATGGGTTTACGGCGCCCCCCTCAACCGGACCCACCCCGCCAACCCACGGAATGCCGGCTTTTGACGTTGCCGTTGACGTTGATTGAGCAGGTGCAGGGCTGCAAGCCCTGCCGAACAACACCCTACTTCGCCTGCTCGCAGAACTTCTGCCGGTACTCCAGTGCCTTCGGCATCAGCGCCTGCAGGTTCTGGATCCGGGTACCCGGGTTCGGATGGGTCGAGGAAAACTCCGGCGGCGACTGCCCGCCACTGGCCTGCCCCATCCGCTCCCACAACGGCACCGCCTCGCGCGGGTCGAAGCACGCCGCCGCCGCCAGCATCAGCCCCACCTCATCGGCCTGGGTCTCGTGGCTGCGCGCATACGGCAGCAGATAGCCGTAGCCCATCGCCGACATCATCATCTGTTGCTGCTGCGCATCCATGCCGCTGGCCGCGCCCGCCATCTGCCCGATCTGCGTCAGCTTCTGCTGCGCCATGCGCTGCGCACCATGGCGCAGCAACGCATGGGCGATCTCATGGCCCATCACCACCGCCATCGCATCGGTGGTGCGCGCCACCGGCACCAGCCCGGTGTACACTGCCATCTTGCCGCCCGGCAGGCAGAACGCGTTGGCCTGGTCGGACTGGATGACGTTGACCTCCCAGTCGAAATCACGCGAGAAGTGCCCGGGCTGCACGCCGTGCTCCTGCGCCAGCGCGGTCTCCACCACGTCCACCTTGGCGATCAGGCGCTGCGCGATGGCGCGGATGTCGCGCGAAATCTGCGCGTTCGGATCCAGCGGCCGCTCCTGCGACAGGATCTCCTGGTACGCCTGCAGGCCCAGCGCTTTTTCCTGGCTGGCATCCAGGGTGCTGTCGATCAGCACCTTCTCGCCGGTGTAGGGGTCGACCGAGCGGTTGGAAAACCAGTAGAACGCCGCATAGCCGGCCGCCAGCAGCAGCACCCACCAGCGGATGTTGCCGAACAGGCCGCGCCGGGGGCCCTGTTGCGGCGAGCGGGAAAAGGGATCGTTGCGCATCGACAGGCCTTCCAGCAGACCCCGCCGGCCGGCGGGCACGGCGCAATCTTAGTGCGCCGCCGCCCAGGGCGGGTGAAGCCGCTGCGGGATCAGATGCCGCGCACCAGGCGGAAGCCGATGCGCGCGCTGGTGGTGTCCGAATCCTGCGACTGGCGCCAGGCGGCGCGGGTCTGTTCCGGTGCGTTGGCCCAGTTGCCGCCACGGATGACCCGCGAGCGGCAGCCCGGGTTGAACCACGCCGCGCCATCGGACGGGGCGCGCCGGTAGCTGGCATGCCAGCAGTCGGCCACCCACTCGCTGAGGTTGCCGGACAGGTCGTGCAGGCCGAAGGCATTGGCCTGGAAGGTGGCCACCGGTGCCGGGCCCCACCAGCCATCGCCGTAGCCGACGAAGGCGTTCTGCCAGTGCCGGCCCGAGGGCGAGACATCGCGGCTGCCGGTGTAGTTGCCGTTGCCTTCCGGCGGCAGGCCGGCATCGCCCCAGGGGTAGCGGCCACTGTTGCCGCCCCGCATCGCATACTCGAACTCGGCTTCGCTGGGCAGCCGGTAGGAACGCCCGGTCTGCTCGGACAGCCACGTGGCGTAATTCTCGGCATCGCGCACGCTCACGTGCATCACCGGCGAATTGCCCATCGCCCGGCTGCCGTCGTAATCCGAGCGCCAGTCCACGCCGCTGCGGCGGATGAAGTTGCCGCTGCGCTCGTCGTAGACCACCGAATGGCCGCGCCGGGTTGCGCGCGGGCGGGCGTTGGTCGCCTTCACATAGCGCTCGAAGTCGCTCACGGTCACTTCGGTGATGGCCATCGCAAAGCCACGCTCGAAGCGCACGTAATGCGAGGGCCGCTCGGCGTCGGTGGCACCGGGCTCGGTATCGCCGGCGCCCATCTGGAAGCCGCCATGCGGCACCACGATCATCTGCGGGCCGCGGCCGCCGTCACGCAGTGCATCACTGAACACCTGGCCGGGGCGGAAGCTGCCGTAATGGGTGGCCAGGTCGATGCGCTCGCGCAGCTGCGCCACCACCGGGTCACCGGGCAGGGCGATGCGCAGCGCTTCGGCCAGTTTCTCCCGCGCCGGCTTCAGGCCCTGCGGCGTGGTCAGGTCGCGCAGGCCACCGTCACGCAGCTGCACCAGCGCCGTGGCACGGATCTGTTCGATGCGCTCGAAGGCATCGGCGATGGTCGGCGAGGAATCGCGCACCTTGCTGGCCTCGGCCAGCCAGGCACCGGCACTGGCGAAGTCGCGCGCACGCGCGGCGTCCTCGGCACGGCGGATCAGGCCACTCTCCGCCGCCGCGAGGCCCTGCCGCGCACGCCGGTTGTCCTTGTCCAGGGCCAGCGCTTCGCGGAAATTGGGAATGGCACCGTCGCCGTCCTCGCCGATGCGGTCGGCACGCAGGTCATCCTCACCGGCACGGTTGTAGGCCACCACGCGCTGCGCGGTCTCCACCCGGCCCTGCAGCGCGCGCACCTTGTCGTCCTTCGGCGCCAGGGTCAGCAGCACCAGCGCCTGCCGGCTGGCTTCGGCCAGCGCCTCGCGCTGCTTCAGCGGCCGCGCCAGCAGCGCGTCGGCCTGCTGCAGCAGGCGTTGCCGGGCCCGCTGCAGGCCGTCGCGGGCCTGGCGATCGTCCGGATCTTCCTCCTGCACCGCCAGCCACAGCGGGATGGCCGCGTCGGCATCCTCGTACAGGTGGTCGCGGGCGAAGGCCTGCCCGGCAGCACGGCGCAGCTGCGCCTGGCTGCGCTGCTGCCGGTCCACCCGGGGCGGCGTCCACTGCTGGATGTCCTCGGCCGCGTCGTCATCGGCGATGGTGACGGTGCCCTGCCCCGGCGCGTCCGCGGGCTGGGCCTGCGCCGGACGCTCCTCATCGGCCCCGCTGGCGGGCACCGGAGGCGGCGGCGTGCAGCCGGCCAGGGCAACGGCCAGGGCGGTGCACAGCGCGGACGACAGCGGAAAACGCAAGCGGGGGCTCCTTCAACACGGATGCGGACCGACGTTAGGCTATTCTCCCCTGCCTGAGCAAACCCGAGTAGTAGGCCCTGACACGTGGCAACCTGGATCACCACCCCCGCCGAGCTGGACACGTACCGCCAGCAGCGCCCGAGCCGCATCGGCCTGGACACCGAATTCATCCGTGAACGCACCTTCTGGCCGCAGCTTGCGCTGGTGCAGATGGCCGTCGGCGATGACATCCTGCTGATCGACCCGCTGATTCCCGGCATGCCCGAAGCCCTGGCCCCGTGGCTGGCCGACGAATCCATCACCAAGGTGATGCACAGCGCCAGCGAAGACCTGGTGGCGTTCAAGTGGACCTGCGGCGTGCTGCCGCGGCCGCTGTTCGACACCCAGATCGGTGCAGCGCTGGCCGGCATCGGTGCCGGCATGGGCTACCAGAAGCTGGTGCAGGAAATCACCGGCGTCGCCCTGGCCAAGGGTGAAACCCGTTCGGACTGGATGCGCCGGCCGCTGTCCGATTCGCAGCTGCAGTACGCCGCCGACGACGTCGAGCACCTGTTCGCGCTGCATGACGCCATCGACGGCAAGCTGCAGGCGCTGGGCCGCCAGCAGTGGCTGCACGATGATGGCGAGCGCCTGCTGGCCAGCGTGGCCAACGATGAAGAGCGCTGGCCGCACCTGGGCATGCGCGCGGCGCAGTTCCTCGATGCCGCGGCCCAGCGCCGCCTGCTGCGCCTGCTGCGCTGGCGCGACGTGCAGGCACGCAGCAGCGACCGCCCGCGCAGCTGGATCCTGGACAACGAGCTGGCCGCCACCCTGGCGCGCACGCCGCCGGCCGACGAGGCGGCGCTGGGCAAGCTGTTCGAGCAGTTCCCGAAGGCACCGCGCAAGCTGGCCGGCGCGGTCTGGCAGGCCCTGTCCACGCCGCTGGACGACGAAGCCGATGCACCGCTGGCAATGCAGGCCAGCGATACCAACAAGCAGCTGCTGAAGAAGCTGCAGGACGCGGTGGCCGAGCGCAGCCGCGAGCTGGGCCTGGCCGACGGCGTGCTGGCCTCGCGCAAGCACCTGGAAAGCTATCTGGAACGCCGCCAGTGGCCCGCCGCGCTGGCTGGCTGGCGCCAGCAGGAACTGGAAGCGCGCCTGCAGGCACTGCTGCCGGCACGTTGATGGCGCGGCGCCGGTTGGGGCCGGCTGCACCGCCCAGAGCAGTCGACTGACAGTCGACTCTACCGGGCTGCGGCGATCCTCACCGGAGGCCGGCTGCACCGCCCAGAGCAGTCGACTGACAGTCGACTCTACCGGCCTGCGGCGATCCTCACCGGAGGCCGGCTGGGTAGAGTCGACCGTTGGTCGACTACCGCGCGCAGCGCGGGTGTTCTGCTGCACCGCCCGGAGCAGTCGACTGACAGTCGACTCTACCTGGGCCCCGCCGTCCGCACCGTCGCTCAGACGTAACCGCGTTCCTTCAACCGGCCCCAGCGCTCCGGCCCAATCGCCCGGCGCAGCCCGGGCAGCGGGTCGATGCTTCCCGTGTTGTCAGCCACGGCCACCACGAAATCATCGGTGGCTGCGAGCAGGGCGCGGCGTTCGGGTGCGTCCAGCCAGGCCGCCACGTTCTTCAGCACGCGCTTGGCCGACGCATCGCTGCCGCGCATTTCCATGTACTGCGAATGCCGCTTGCAGGCCTCGACCAGCGCAACATCGTCGAACCAGCACTCATGCGCATCGCCCTGCACGCCACGCATCTCATCCGGCGCCCACAGGTAATAGGCCACGTCCTCGCCACGCGCCAGCACCGCCTCGCGGTAGGGCTGCCGGCCCCACACCAGGAACGGCGGCCAGGCCGCGGTGAAGTCGCTTTCGGTGAAGCACAGCAGCAGGCAGTACAGCGGCTCATCGCGCGGGATGCGAGGCAATTGGGCCGCAATCGCCTCGATCAGCAGGCGCTCGACGTCAGCGGTGACCGTGGCCAGCGTCTCGCCCGGGCGTGGCCGCTGGTACTGCAACCGGCGCTGGCCGGTGGCGCGTCCATTCTTGTCCAGGTACTCCAGCACGATGCGGTCCAGCTGGCCGGCATCGTTGTAGCTGTAGACATCCTGGCACCACCAGGTGCGCCCGGTCGTGCTCCAGTTGCACATCACTTCGCGCAGCAGCCGGTCGCCCTGCCAGTGGTAGGTGCGGTCGATGCCGCGGCCATTGTCCACCAGGTCCAGTGCCTGCAGGCGCCCGCCCTGCTCGCGGAATTCCCAGGCGTCGCTGATATGGCCGCCTTCATGGAAAGTGAGGTAATGGCGGCAGTCCTGCTGGTGCAGCCACACGCCGATGCGACCGGACGGGCCGCGCTCGAACACGATGCGCCCTTCCCCATCGAGGCCGTGCTGCACGTGCTTTCGCGCATCCGCCTTTGCTTCGGCCACCCAGCGCGGCGCTGGCGTGCCCGTGGACTCGCGCGGGAACGGCGTGATGTATCCCATCGATGCGGTTGCCCAGCGCCAGCTGACCACCTGTGCTTCGCAGCGCGCCTGCAGCGCGAGCGCAGTGATGGGGTCGGCATGGTCCTGGTACAGGGATTTCAGCATGGTCGAGATCCATTCAACACGGCGCGCGAACATAGCATGTGCACTCGCGCCGTCGCGGCACGCAGGTCGCGGAAACGACAACGCCCCGCAGTGCGGGGCGTTGCCGGTGGCTGCATGACGCCAGCGCTTACCAGTTCATGTTCAGCGAAACACCCACGGTGCGCGGTTCGTTGTAGACCGCGGCCATGTAGTTCTCGATCACGCCCTTGAGGTTCTTCTCGTTGGTGATGTTGCGCGCGAACAGCGCCACTTCGTAGGCACCGTAGTTGCCGGAGTAACCCAGCTTCAGGCCGCCTTCGAAATCACCCTTGGAGTTGAATTCCTTGCTGTCGTACAGGACGAAGCTGGTGTAACCCTGCTTGTTCCAGTCGGTGGACACGAACATCGTGCCGGCATCGCTGACCGGGAAGTCGTAACGGGCAGCGAAGTTCACGTTGTACTTCGGCGCGTTCGGCAGCGGATTGCCGTCGATCTTGGCGAAGGTGTTCGCACCGACCTTGATGGTCGGGTCATTCACGGTGCACACCACGGCGCCGTTCAGCGCACAGACCTGCGCATACACGCGCTTGTCCTGCACTTCGCTGTGCAGCAGGCTGACGCCGGCGCTCAGGGTCAGGTTCGGGATCGGGCGCAGTTCCATGTCGGCTTCAAAGCCGTACGCCTTGGCCTTGTCTGCGTTGAACAGCACGCCATTGCCGTCCGAATCGTTGCCGTTGAGCTGGATGTCGTTGACGGTGTAGGTGAACGCGGTGGCGTTCAGGCGCAGGCGGTTGTCCCACAGGCTGCTCTTCACGCCCGCTTCCCACGACAGGATCGTTTCCGAATCGGCGGTGGTGAAGTCGGCGTTGAACACCGCCGAACGGCCCTGGATGGTCGGGCCGCGGAAGCCACGGGCGACCTTCGCGTAGACGCTCACGTTCGGGTTGAACTGGTACATCGCGCTCAGGTCCCAGCTCGGGGTGGTATCGGACATCTTCACGTCCGTACGGCCCTTGTAGGTGACCACGCCGGCAGCGGTGTCAGCGGTCTTCAGCAGGCGGGTGTGCTTCTCGTCCTTGGTCTGGCGCAGGCCGGCGGTGATGCTGAACTTGTCGGTGAAGGCGTAGCTGATCTGGCCGAAACCGGCCCACGAGGTGTTCTTGTTGCGCAGGCGCACCCAGTTGTTCGGGTTGCGGGCCGCGCCCTGCAGGAACCACGCGCGCTGGTAGAAATCGGTGGTGTCGCTGCCGTTGAAGTAGAACGCGCCGGCCTGCCACTGCAGGGCGTTGTCATCGTGGCTGGCCAGGCGGAACTCCTGGGTCCACTGGTCAAGGTCGCGGATCTGACCCATCGACTGGCCGTAGCCGTTCGGCACGCCGTTGACCGGGAAGTTCACCGCTGCGCCGCCGTCGGTGTCACCACGGCTGTAGCCGGAGGTGGTTTCGTAAGCGGTGATCGAGGTGAAGTCGACCGCGCCGAAGTCATAACGCGCCTTCACCGAGCCGCCGTAGGTCTTGTAGGCCTGCGGGTTGTTGTCGGCTTCGTCGTAGGCCACCTTGTCGCGCGGCACGTCGGTCTGGTTCGAGCCCTTGGTCAGCGCGTTGCGCAGGAACAGGGTCGAGGTGCCTTCGTAATCGCGGGCGTGGGCCGAGGCCAGGATCGAGAACTGGTCGCTCGGGGTCAGCAGCAGCTGCGCGCGCACGTTGCGGTCATCGAAGCCGCCCATGGCGTTCTTCTTCGGGCTGACCGTGCCATCGGCGCTGGGGCCGGTGTAGGTGTTGTCGACGTAGTCGTCGCGGTGCTGGTACAGGGCCGACACGCGGAACGCAGCGACATCGTTGATCGGGCCACCGAAGCCGCCGTCGATCGAGACGCTGTTGTAGCTGGCATAGCTGGCGCTGACGCGGCCGCTGTAGTCTTCGCTCGGCTTGATGGTGTCGAACTTGACGATGCCGGCGGTGGTGTTGCGGCCGAACAGCGAGCCCTGCGGGCCGCGCAGCACTTCCACCTGGTCCACGTCATAGACCGGGTTGGACTTCAGCACCACGTGCTCCAGCACCACGTCGTCCTGGATGATCGACACCGGCTGCGAGGCACCCAGGTAAAAGTCGATGTTGCCCAGGCCGCGGATGTAGAAGCGCGGGAAGATGCGGCCGGTGGTGGTTTCCGCATACAGGCTCGGCACGCGGCCGGACAGCGCCAGCAGGGTGTCGTCGCCGCCGGCGGTGAAGTCGCGCATGCGCTCGCCCTGCACCACGCCCACCGATACCGGCACTTCCTGCAGGTTCTGCTCACGGTGTTCGGCGGTCACGGTGATGGTGTCCAGACCGGTCGGGGTCGGCGCGCTGTCCTGCGCGGCGGCACCGAAGCTGCCGACCAGGGCCAGGCCGGCACAGGCCAGGGCCAGCGGGTGGCGACGGAAAGAAATAAAGGACGACATGCCCGACGAACGGCGGGAATCGGTATGGGAAGGCATCGAGAGCTCTGAGGAGGCATCCGTGCGGCCTGCGCGAGCCGGGCGGTAGAAAAGGGAGACACTGCGCAAGCGTTCATTATCGCCCGAATTGTTACGATTTCGTTGCGCACCCCGTCGCAGTCAGGTTCCCGCCCACTGCGGCAAAGTGGGGGCGGCAGCGAACACCACCGCCCCCGGGCCCTGCTCCCCTTACACGCCTGCAGCCAGCGGAGAACGTGCCAGCACGAAGCGACCGGCCGCCTCCTGCAGGGCATGCGCCTGGCTGCTCATCGCCCGTGCCGACGCCGACGCCTCCTCCACCAGCGCGGCGTTCTGCTGGGTCACGCCGTCCATCTGCACGATGCTCTGGTTGACCAGCTCGATACCGGCGGCCTGTTCCTGGCAGGCATGGGCGATCTCGCCCACCAGTCCCCCCAGCTCGGTCACCGACGCCACCACGTCCTGGATGGTCCGCCCGGCATCACCGGCCAGCACGTTGCCTTCGGCCACCCGGGCAACCGAATCCTCGATCAGCCCCTTGATCTCCGCGGCGGCCAGCGTGGAGCGCTGCGCCAGCGCGCGCACCTCGCTGGCAACCACCGCAAAACCGCGCCCTTCCTCACCCGCCCGCGCCGCCTCAACCGCCGCGTTCAACGCCAGGATGTTGGTCTGGAAGGCGATGCCATCGATCACCGCGATGATCTCGGCGATGCGCCGCGATGCCGCGTCGATCAGGCCCATCGTCGCCTGCATCTCCGCCATCGCCACGCCACCGCGCCCGGCCACCTGTGCCGCCTCGCTCGCCAGCTGGTCGGCGCGGCGCGCATGGTCGGCGTTCTGGCGCACGGCCGAGGTCATCTCCTCGATCGACGCCGCGGACTCTTCCAGGTTGGCCGCCTGCTGTTCGGTGCGACGCGACAGATCGTCGTTGCCGGCGGCGATCTCCGCTGCGGCCAGGCTCACCGCGCCGGCCGCCTGCTGGATGCGGCCGACGATGCCGGTCAGCGCGCCCACGGTGGCATTGGCGTCCCCGCGCATGCGCGCGAACACGCCCTGCGACTGGCCATCGATGCGGTGCCGCAGATCACCTTCGGCCAGGTTGCGCAGCAACCCCGAAAGCGCCATCAGGTTTTCATCGGCCGTGCCCATCACACTGTTCAGGCCCTGCACCATCTGCCGGAAATCGTTGGCAAAGGCCTGCGCATCACCGCGCACGCCGAAATCACCGGCGGCAGCGGCCGCCACCAGGCGCTTGATCTCGCCGTTGATGCCCTGCAGTTTCGAACGCACGCCATTGAGCGCCTGGGTGATCGCCACCTGTTCGCCCGGCAGCACGTCCATCGTCTGCTGCAGGTCACCCTCGGCATAGCGCTCGACCAGCGCAACCATGCGCTGCTGGGTCTGCAGGTGCGCGGCCACCAGCGCGTTGGTGCCGGCCACCATGGCGCGGAATTCACCTTCGAAGGCCTGTTCGTCGATGCGGTGGCTGACCACGCCGGCCGCGTGGTGTTCGCCCATGGCCGCCTGCGCCTGCAGGATCTCGCGCAGCTTGGAGCGCATCTGCTGCAGCGAACCCAGCACGCGGCCGACCTCGTCGTCACGGCGCACCTCGATCTCGCGGTCCAGGCGCCCGCTTGCCACGTCACGCGCGACCTGCGCAGCGGCGGCCAGCGGGCGTCCCAGCAACCGGCGTACCACCAGCACGATCAGGGTCACCACCGTGGCCAGTGCCAGCGCCGAGATCAGCGCGATGCGCAGCATCAGGCCGTTGAGCACATCATCCAGCACCGACTGCGGCTCGAGGCCGAGCACCAGCCACTGCCACGGGCCGTAGCGCTGTGCCGAGGCGAACCACGCCTGCTCGCCGCCACCCGCAGCCGGGCTCAGATGCAGGCGTGCCTGCGTGCTGCTGCCATCCAGCAGCGCCTGCAGCGCCGGCAGGTCCTGCGCGGCCACCCGCTCCTGCAGCAGCCCGCCCTCGCCGTCGGTGGCGGCCACCACGCGGCCGCGCTCCTTGCCGGCGCGGGTATCGAGCACGATGAAGCGCCCTTCGCGGCCCAGCGTGGCCTCGCGCAGGCGCGCCTTCAGCGCGCCCAGGCCCTGCGAATAATCCTGGCCGACGAAGGCGATGCCGGCCACGCTGCCATCGGCGGCGCGGATCGGCATGTAGTGGGTCATGTAATCGGTGCCGAACAGGTGCGCCGGGCCGGTGTAGCCCTGCCCGCCCAGCACCCGCGCATATGCAGGATTGGCGTGGTCAAGCACGGTGCCCAGCACGCGCTCGCCCTGCGCGTTGCGCAGCGACGTAGCCACGCGAACGAAATCATCGCCATCGCGCACGAACACCGTGGCCACGCCACCGGTGGCGTCGGCGAAGCGATCCACTTCGGTCGACGCTGGGCCGATGGCCTGGCTTCCCATGCGCAGCGTCGGCGTACTGCGGCCGGCCACATCGATCGTTGCGGCGCCATCGGCCTGCGCCTCACCCTGCGGCAGCATCGCGCGGAAGGTACCGGCGATGCGCTCCGTGCTTTCGCTCAGGCTGCGGTCGTACAACTGCACCGAATCGCGCATCAGCACGGTGGCGGTGTGCAGGCCGGCGCTCACGCGCTGCTGGTAACTGTCAGCGGTGTCGCGGTAGATCAGGACCGCCAGGGCGGCGAAGGCGACGGTGGTGATCGGGGCCATCAACAGGGCAAGCCGCGAGGCGATGGTCAACGAACGGCGCGGCGGCGAAGCAGAGAAACGGGAGGCAGCAGGGGTCATCATGGAAAAACGGATCCGTGGAAGGGAGTGCTCGAAAGCGCACCCCCATTAACGGCACCGTTCTGGTCCTCTTTACGCCCGCCGCCTAGCCGGATCTGGTTATTGACGGCGCCAAGCCATTGATTCAGAAACCTTGTTCAGCTTCGCCACTGCCGTCGGCGGGCCCCGGGCCCAGCACAGTGCGCGCGCCGGCAGTGCCATCAGCGCCCACCGTGGCCACAGCATGCAGCTGGTCCAGGCGGATGCGGCGCTCGCCGTCGGGCGCATCCAGCAGCAGGAACTCTTCCTTGTCCGCAGTGCTCTCGGTGGTCCGCGCCCGCGCCACGAAACGGCTGCCGTCGCGCAGTTCGACCTGCAGCAGGGCGCGGTGCAGGCAGGCGATTTCCAGCACATCATGCAGGTCGCACTCCAGCGGGTGGTAGTCGGTCATGTGGGGTTCCTCGGCGGTGATGGAGCTCAGCCTGCCATGGGCTCCGGGCCGCCGCTTGGCAAGCCCGGGGGCCGGCGCTACACTGGATCCCAGCCGTGGGGCCATAGCTCAGCTGGGAGAGCGCGTCGTTCGCAATGACGAGGTCAGGAGTTCGATCCTCCTTGGCTCCACCACTATTCAGTGCGGCAACGCACTCAGAAGGCCGGAACTCCTGAAATAACAGGGCTTCCGGCCTTTTTTGTTGCACGGTTGGCAACGGAATCGGCCACGAGGACACGCGGGTGATCGGGAAGAACGCACGGACGCTGATTGCTGCGATTGTCCTCCTGGCCATCGGGGCCTACGCCATCTGGTCGGGCGACGGCCGTGACCACAGCACCGCCGCCGGTGGGCGCGCGCCCACTGCGGCCCCTTCCTCCCCGAAAGCGCCCGCCGCGCCAGGCCTTCCCGCTGCCGGCCCTGCGCCCGCCACCCCGCCGCGCCCGCAGGCATTCGCGTTCGGCGATCTCAAGGCACGCGCGCAGTCAGGGGACGCGGTTTCCCAGCGTGAACTGGCTGAACTGTACGAGCGCTGCTTCGCGGTCAACATCGCACCAGAAAACTACCTGCCGGGCTACGAAGTCATGGCCCGCCACACGCCGTACCCGGAGGAGACGGCAGAAATGATGCGCACTGCCCGTTCCACCGCGGCGTTGTGCGCGAAGGTCGATGGCGGCCAGATCATCCCGATCGAGGCCATCCGTGCCTGGCTTGAGTCTGCAGCCACCCGCGGCGACCTCGCCGCCCAGGCCCGGCTGCTGTTGCTCAACGGCGAGAAACCGGACGCGGCCGCCTACACGCGCCTGATGGACGATGTTGCCAGATCAAAAGACCCGGCCGCCTTGTTCCGGCTTGGCGAACTGGTGGCGTACCCCGCACACAGCAGCGCCACGGGCCGGTACGCGGACCTCTCTTCCGATTCGATTTCGGGCCATGCGTGGAGCATCGTCGGCTGCCGCATGGGATATGACTGCAGCAGCGGCTCACCGCTGATGGCGTCCGTCTGCCTGTCGGGTGGCGGATGCGCCGGGGAGAACTACGAAGCGTACGTTCGTTCGAGCCTCATCTCCGCGCGCGACGCACGCTTTCTCGACCTGCGCATCCGCGAAGTGTCGGCACTGCTGGCGCAGCCATAGGCCGGGCGCCAGCGGCCACTGGCACTCTCAGGCCGGGTCCTGGCTTCCATCCTTGCGCTGCGGCCGGCGCGAATGCGCGTCATGCACCTGCTGGTCGTCCTGGCCCGGTCGCTGCTTTGCCACCTCATCCTGCCGGCGATCCTGGCGGCTTTCCTGGGCACCCTCGCGGGCCTGCTGCTGGTTGGGGTTCTGCTTGTCGTTCATGGGGGCGCTCCGGCCGGCAACAGGCCGGCCCGGTCAACGCACGCTAGACGCGCGCCGGTGATGCGCAGGTCAGGCCGCCGCGAGCACCGCGTGCAGGGGCGGCATGCAGTTCAGGCCTGCGCGCATTCGCGCACGGCGAACGGATGCCCGCAGGCGCTGCAGGTGGAATGACCGAACGCCAGCGCCAGCAACTGCTCGGCGCGCTGGTCGCCATCATCGCGCACCTGGTGCATCAGCCATTGCTCGGCCACGCCCACCGGTTCGCCCGGCAACAGTGCCGTCGTCGCCGACGGCGCGCCGAACACCGGATCCTCATGGCACACGTACGGCGCTTCCGCATCCAGCGTGCAGTACAGATCCGCCGAACAGGCCACGCACTCGCCTACGATCTCGCCCTCGGCAAGCCGGTCCAGGTGCTGCGACCAGGCCTTCTCGCCACTCAGGCCCAGCCAGGCCTGGCGCAACCAGCCACGTTCACCGTGACCATCGTCGGACAGCGGCACCGCATCCTTGCCCGTGCCTTGCAGGCGCTTGTGCACCTTGCTGCGCAACGCCTGGATGACATCGCCATGCGGCACCAGCCCGGGGTCGCCCACGTCCGAGCCGGCAACGATGGCGCCGGCCAGCAGCAGCGCATCATCTCCGTCGCTGCGCCCGGTCTGCCGCGCGATCGACAGCAGCACCGGCAGCGCCGCGTGGCTGGCCGAATAGACCGTGCCCTGGTGGCACAGGTGCGACCAGATGTCGTTCCAGTCCTGCTGGTGCTGCGGGTCCATCATCGATGCCAGCAGTGCGCCCGCTTCGGACGCGTCGCCGTAGGCACCCTGCAGCGTTGCCCAGTCGATGGCATGAACGTCGGCGGTCTTCGGCATGTCCTTCCCTGGTCGATGCAACAGGCGTCCAGCATGACCCATCGGCGGGCGGGATGGACAGTGCGCTTGTGGCTGCAACGCTCGCGCGGCCAGAATCGGCACATCACCGACGCACAAGGAAGCGCCATGTACCGCCCCACCCTGCTGGCCGCACTGCTGGCCCCGCTGCTGCTCACGACCGGCTGTGCCCACCGCCTGGCCGCTGCGCCGCCGCCGATGCCCGGCTACATCGGCAACTACGAAGCCGTGCGCGCCGCACAGGACGATCCGGCACGCGGTATTTCCGGCATCTTCGCCATGACCGTGCAGGCCATCGGCAGCGACGATGGCCGCATCTACCTCAACAGCGAACGCGACTACCGGCATCCGCTGAACATCACCCTCAACATGGACTCGGCCCTGCGGCCGGGGCTGGAAAGCGCGCTGGGCCTGAAGCTGGACCACCTGCAGAACCGCCGCCTGCTGGTGCGCGGCACCGCGCGCCAGGTCCGCATCGACTTCATCGACGGCAACGGCCAGCCCAGCGGCAAGTACTACTACCAGACGCAGATCAGCGTCAGCGACCCACGGCAGGTACGTTTCGCGCCGTGAGTGCGCGGCGCACCCGCCCTGCCGCTGACCTGCCCTGCCCGGCCCGATAGCCGCGGCCAGCTCAGTCGAGCTTCACCACCAGCTTGCCGAAGTTACGCCCCTGCAGCAGTCCGAAGAATGCCTCAGGGGCGCGCTGCAACCCTTCGACCACGTCCTCGCGGTACTGGATGCGCCCTTCGCGCAGCCACTGCCCCATCTCGCGCTCGAAGTCCGGCCAGAGGTGTTTGAAGTCATGCACGATGAAACCGCGCACGGTCAGCCGCTGGCGCAGGATCTGGCTGAACAGTGCCGGCAGCCGGTCCGGTCCGGGCTGCTCGGCACCGCGTGCGTTGTAGGTGGCGATGGTGCCGCAGACCGGGATGCGGGCGAAATCGTTGAGCAGTGGCAGTACCGCATCCAGGACATGACCGCCGACGTTCTCGAAGTACACATCGATGCCATCCGGCACGGCGTCACGCAGCTGCGTGGCGAAATCCGCCGCGCGATGATCCAGCGCCACGTCCACGCCCAGCGTACGCAGGTAGGCCTGCTTGGCTGCGCCACCGGCGATGGCAACCACGCGTGCCCCCTGCAGGCGCGCGAGCTGCGCGACCGTGGCACCGACCGGTCCGCTCGCAGCGGCCACCACCAACGTCTCACCCGGCTTCAGGCGCGCGATTTCATGCAGGCTGGAGTAGGCGGTGAAGCCCGGCATGCCGAACACACCCAATGCGGTGCTCAGCGGCAGTCCGGCCGCATCCAGGCGGCGGCCCAGCGCGGCGGCAGACAGCACCGCATGGGTCTGCCAACCACCCGGTGCCAGCACGTGGTCACCTACGGCAACACCGGCCACCGTGGACTGCAGCACCTCCGCCACGGTCTGCCCCTCCATCACCGCGCCCACCGCCACGGGCGCGGCATAGGACGGGCCGTCATCCATGCGTCCGCGCATGTAAGGATCCAGCGACAGATAGCGGTTGCGCAGCAGCACTTCGCCCGGCTGCAGTGCCGGCAGCGCGGCCTGTTCCAGGCGGAAGTTGGCGTCGGTCGGTGCGCCCTGGGGGCGCGAGGCCAGCACGATGCGCGTGGTGGTGGTCGGGGTGTCGGACATGGCAACGGTCTCTGCTGCGGCCAGCATCGAAAAAGGAACCTCGACAGTACGCCGCAGGCGCGGGGCTGGGAGGCAGCAGAAACAGCGTTCCACCGGCCGCACCGGACCCAGCCCCTGCGGTTGCGGCTTTGCCGATATCGGCGGACCGCTGATTTCCGCAGCGCGCACTGCCCGTTGTGGCCGCCTGCTGGGCACCGAGGATCAAGCACTTGCGCGCGCGCAGACGGCAATGTGAAGGTTTTTTGCCAAAACGCTTGCCGAACGCAGTCGACCTCCGTAATATGCGCGTCCTTGGCAGCGACCTCGCTGCAACGAAACAAGTGGCCGAGTAGCTCAGTTGGTAGAGCAGGGGATTGAAAATCCCCGTGTCGGCGGTTCGATTCCGTCCTCGGCCACCACTTTCGAAGGCCTGCAGAAATGCAGGTCTTTTTTTTCCGGCCACTGCGTTCGCGCGGTTGGCCAACCAGACTGGCCGAGTAGCTCAGTTGGTAGAGCAGGGGATTGAAAATCCCCGTGTCGGCGGTTCGATTCCGTCCTCGGCCACCAGTTTGAAGACCTGCAGAAATGCAGGTCTTTTTTTTGCCGCTTCGCGCGACCGATGGAACCTGAACGATGGTTTTCACGCCCGGTCCAGCGTCCAGTCGCCTACTCTCGACGTCTCGACCGGAGACGTCCCATGCGACTGCGCCACGCGCTGCTGCCCTGCCTGCTGATCGCCGCCGCCCACGCCGGCGCCGCCAACGTGCAGTCGGTCCAGGCGCTGGATATCGATCGCTATGCCGGCCAGTGGCATGAGATCGCACACCTCCCCGTCTCCTTCCAGAAAAAGTGCGTCGGCGACATCACGGCGACGTACAGCCTGCGCCGCGACGGCCGCATCAGCGTCAGCAACGCCTGCCGCGTGCAGAGCGGAGAGCGCATCGCCGCCGATGGCGTGGCACGCCCGGTGGAAGGCCGGCCCGGCCAGCTGCAGGTGCGCTTCGCCCCGGACTGGCTGAGCTGGGTGCCGCTGGTCTGGGCCGACTACTGGGTGATCGCGCTGGACCCGGACTACCAGTGGGCCGTGGTCGGCGAACCCGACCGCCGATACCTGTGGATCCTCTCGCGCCTGCCCGACATGGACCGCGCCCTGTTCGAGCAGCTCAAGGCCAAAGCCGAAGCAATGGGTTACGACCTGGCGCCCCTGCGGGTGATGGCCCCGCTGCGCGATCCCGCGCCCACGCCGGCCGACTGAACCCCAACCCTTCCAGCATCCCGGGCGCGCCCCTGGCAGCGTCCCGCGCACGCCTGCCGGTCATGCTCACGCGCTACCCTCTGCGACGGGTCGCCATGGGCGATCCATTCCACCATACGCCGTAGTATGCTTATCCCACGCACCCCCTACAAAGGACCTGCGCCCATGCTCCACCGTTTCCGTTTCGCCTTGATCGTCCTGTGCACCCTGGCCCTGGCTGCTTGCAGCGATGGCATCGTCAAGCGTGTTTCGGAACCGGCGGCCAGCCTGCAGCAGCTCACCGTGCGCGCCGACGGCAACTGGACCGTCGCCCTGCGCCTGCAGAACTACAGCTCGATGCCCATGACCTTCGACGATGTGACGCTGACCCTGACCGTCGGCGACACCGAAGCAGGCACCCTGCAGGCCAAGCCGGCCATCTCCATCGGCGGCACCTCGGCCGACGTCATCAACCTCGACCTGGTGCCCAGCTCCGGCGCGCGCCTGGTGGTGGCCGACGCCCTGGCCGGCAACCGCACCCTGGCCTATGGCCTGAAGGGCACGGTGGCCGCCACGCCGCAGGAAAAGAAGCAGCGCAGCTTCGACATCAGCGGCCGCAGCACCCTCAACCAGGCCCCCGGCCTGCCCGGCGTGCTGCGCTGAGATCCCCCTTTCGCCGCGGCATCGCCTGCCGCGCCCTTTTGTCCTGATCGAGACGTCACCGATGAGCAGCTACACCGCCCCGCTTTCCGACCTCCGTTTCGCCCTGCACGACGTGCTCAAGGTGGAACCGCTGTTCGCCCGCCTGGGCTTCACCGACGCCACCGCCGACGTGGTCGATGCCGTGCTGGAAGAAGCCGGCCGCTTCAGTGCCAGCGTGCTGGCCCCGCTCAACAGCGTGGGCGACGAGATCGGCTGCGTGCTCGACCAGGCCACCGGTGAAGTGACCACCCCGCCCGGCTTCAAGCAGGCGTACGACCAGTTCGTCGATGGCGGCTGGACCGGCCTGACCGCCGCACCGGAACTGGGTGGCCAGGGCCTGCCGCACACCCTGGGCGTGCCGCTGAACGAAATGATCAACGCGGCCAACCTGGCCTGGGGCAACTTCCCCCTGCTCTCCCACGGCGCCATCGAGGCCCTGAAGCAGCACGGCGAGGCGTGGCAGCACGACGCCTTCCTCAAGCCGCTGATCGAAGGCCGCTGGACCGGCACCATGTGCCTGACCGAACCGCATTGCGGCACCGACCTGGGCCTGCTGAAGACCAAGGCCGAGCCGAACGCCGACGGCAGCTACGCGATCACCGGCACCAAGATCTTCATCACCGCCGGCGAGCACGACCTGACTGAAAACATCGTGCACCTGGTGCTGGCCAAGCTGCCCGACGCCCCGCCGGGCGCCAAGGGCATCTCGCTGTTCGTCACCCCCAAGTTCAAGGTCGACCGTGAAGGCAACGTCGGCGAGCGCAACGCACTGCGCTGTGGCTCGATCGAGCACAAGATGGGCATCAAGGGTTCGGTCACCTGCGTGATGAACTTCGACGGTGCGCAGGGTTACCTGGTCGGCCAGCCGCACAAGGGCCTGCAGGCCATGTTCACCATGATGAACACCGCGCGCCTGGGCGTCGGCCTGCAGGGCATCGGCCTGTCCGAGCGTGCCTACCAGAACGCGCTGAAGTACAGCCGCGAGCGCCTGCAGTCGCGCGCCCTGAGCGGCGCCAAGTTCCCGGAAAAGGCCGCCGACCCGATCCTGGTCCACCCGGACGTGCGCCGCATGCTGCTGACCATCAAGTCGCTGGTCGAAGGCAGCCGCCTGCTGGCCCTGCACGCGGCCACCCTCATCGACGTGGCACACAGCGCCGGCGACGCCGCCGAGCGTGAGCGCGCCGACACCCTGGTCAGCTTCCTCACCCCGATCTCCAAGGCCTGCCAGACCGAATGGGGCATCGAGAACACCTACAACGCCCTGCAGTGCTTCGGTGGCCACGGCTACATCCGCGAGCACGGCATGGAGCAGCTGGCGCGCGATGCACGCATCACCACGCTGTATGAAGGCACCACCGGCATCCAGGCGCTGGACCTGATCGGCCGCAAGACCGCCTCCAGCCAGGGCGCCGGCCTGAAGCTGATGCTCGCCGAGATCGAAGCCTTCGCCAAGGAACACGAAGGCAACGAGGCACTCGCCGAGTTCATCGGCCCGCTGCAGGCCAAGGCGGCCGAGTGGGGCAAGCTGACGATGGACGTGCTCAAGCGCGCCGCCGCCAACCCTGACGAACTGGGCGCGGCCAGCTACGACTACCTGTTCTACTCGGGTTACGTGGTGCTGGCCTACTGGTGGGCCCGCAGCGTCGCTGCCGCCGACGCCAGCGCACACGGCGCCGCCTTCGCCCAGGGCAAGCGCGAAACCGCCCGCTTCTACTTCGCCCGCGTCCTGCCGCGCACCCTCGCCCACGCCGCCGCCATGCAGGCCGGCGCCGCCCCGCTGATGGCCATGGACGACGAGCGCTTCGGCGCCTGACCCAGCCTCAACACCCCGGTAGTGCCGGCCGCTGGCCGGCAGCGGTAGATCCACGCCATGCGTGGGCACCCCAGTAGATCCACGCCATGCGTGGATAAGGGCCCAGACCCCGCCATGTATCTGGAGGAGAGCCCCCCTTTGTTAAGGGGGGCGCGCCAACGGCGCGGGGGATAGGAAGAATGCGCGGACCCGAATCCTGCGATTTGCGTATCGCCCACGGGCGATACACAAATCGCAATGATTCGGGTATAAGCTGTTCTCCCGATGGAGACAGACACTACACGCTTGGGTCTGATCGAAGCCGGAGCCTCGATTTCTGCTCCGGGCGCCGCGTCATCGCCCAATGCCAGCCCGCTGCATCGCCCCGGCACCGTCCGCCTGCTCTCGCTTGACGCCCACGGACGCGTCCTGGATTGGATCACCTGGCAGGACGCAGCCTGTCTCTACGCCCGCAACGCGGTCTCCTGGACCCTGGGCGACCCCTGCCTGCATATCCACGGCGGCACCAACCGCCTCAGCGGCCTGCAGAGCGGCATGGACCTGCACCCGATCATCGCTGCCCGCGGCCACGCCCGCTCGCGCGCACCGGACCCCACGCCCAACCTGACCAACCCGGCGCTGTTCGCCCGCGACGCCCACCTCTGCCTGTACTGCGGCCAGCAGTTCAACCGCCCCACCCTCACCCGCGACCACGTCATGCCCCTGTCCAAGGGCGGCCTGGATTGCTGGGAAAACGTGGTGACCGCCTGCTTCCAGTGCAACTCGCGCAAGAGCAACCGCACCCCGCAGCAGGCCAACATGCCCCTGCTGGCCATCCCCTACCGGCCCAGCTGGATCGAGCACCTGATCCTCTCCAACCGCAACATCCTGGCCGACCAGATGGCCTTCCTGAAGGCGCAGTTGCCCAAGCGATCCAAGCTCAGCACCTGAACACCGGCACCGGCAACCCTCACCGTCCTGTCACGGGCGGCGGCGTTTGCTTGCCCCACCCCCGATTGAGGGCGAAAATGGGCGTTCAGAATAAGTGCGAACACGATGATCGACTCTGCCCGCTATCCCCGCCTCGCGCGCATCCAGACGCCCGATGACCTGCGTACGTTCGACGAATCCGAAATGCGCGCGGTCGCCGATGAGCTGCGCGCCTACCTGATCGAGTCGGTGGGCAAGAGCGGCGGTCACTTCGCCGCCGGCCTGGGCGTGATCGAACTCACCGTGGCCCTGCACTACCTCTACCAGACCCCGCACGACCAGCTGGTCTGGGACGTCGGCCACCAGACGTACCCGCACAAGATCCTCACCGGCCGCCGCGACGAGATCCACACCGTCAAGCAGAAGGACGGCGTTGCGCCGTTCCCCAAGCGCGAGGAAAGCGAATACGACACCTTCGGCGTCGGCCATTCCTCCACCTCGATCTCGGCTGCGCTGGGCATGGCCATCGCGCGCCAGTCGCAGGGCGATGACCGCAAGGTCGTGGCCGTCATCGGCGACGGCGCGATGACCGCCGGCATGGCCTTCGAAGCGCTGATGCATGCCGGCGGCATGGACCCGGAACCGAACCTGCTGGTCATCCTCAACGACAACAACATGTCGATCTCCGAGGCGGTCGGCGGGCTGACCAAGATGCTCGGCCGCGCCACCGGCAGCCGCACGCTCAACGCGCTGCGCGAGGGCGGCAAGAAGATCCTCGGCGACAAGAAGAACAATCCTGCCCGCTTCGTCAAGCGCTGGGAAGAACACTGGAAGGGCATGTTCGTGCCGTCCACCATGTTCGAGGAAATGGGCTTCCACTACACCGGCCCGATCGACGGCCACGACATGCCCGCCCTGCTGTCCACGCTGAAGACGCTGCGCGCCTCCAAGGGCCCGAAGCTGCTGCACGTGATGACCACCAAGGGCAAGGGCTACGAGCCGGCCGAAGGCGACCAGATCGGTTACCACGCGGTGGGCCCGTTCGATCCGGACAAGGGCCTGGTGGCCAAGACCGGCGCCAAGAAGCCGACCTATACCGACGTCTTCAGCGATTGGCTGTGCGACGCCGCCGCTGCCGAACCGCGCCTGTGCGGCATCACCCCGGCGATGCGCGAAGGCTCCGGCCTGGTGCGTTTCAGCAAGGAATACCCGCAGCGCTACTTCGACGTGGCCATCGCCGAGCAGCACGCGGTGACCCTGGCCGCCGGCATGGCCACCCAGGGCGGCAAGCCGGTGGTGGCGATCTACTCCACCTTCCTGCAGCGCGCGTACGACCAGCTGGTGCATGACGTGGCCATCCAGGACCTGGACGTGCTGTTTGCGATCGACCGCGCCGGCGTGGTCGGCCCGGACGGCGCGACCCACGCCGGCAACCTGGACCTGAGCTTCCTGCGCTGCGTGCCGAACATGGTGGTGATGGCACCGTCCAACGAAGCCGAATGCCGGCAGATGCTGAGCACCGGCCTGCAGCACCCCGGCCCGGCCGCCGTGCGCTACCCGCGCGGCACCGGCACCGGCGTGGATGCCGGCAACGACCTGTCCACCTTGCCGATCGGCAAGGGCGAGCTGCGCGTGCAGGGCAACCGCATCGCCCTGCTGGCCTTCGGCAGCACCGTCAGCGCCGCCGAACAGGTCGGCCGCGAGCTGGGCCTGAGCGTGGTCAACATGCGCTTCATCAAGCCGCTGGACCGCGAGCTGGTGCTGGCCATGGCCAACAGCCACGACGGCCTGGTGACCATCGAGGACAACGTGGTGGCTGGCGGCGCCGGCTCGGCCGTGGCCGAGCTGCTGAACGCCGAAGACGTGCTGCGTCCGATCCTGCACCTGGGCCTGCCGGACGCGTTCCAGCACCACGCCAGCCGCGAAGACCTGCTGGCGGAAGCCGGCATCGACGCCGCCGGCATCCGCGCGGCAGTGCTCAAGCGCTGGCCGAAGCTGGAGAGCGGTACGCCGCCGCTGAGCGCGGCCGGCTGACCGGTAGATCCACGCCATGCGTGGATGGGCTCATCTGTGCGGACCAACGGTCCGCACCCACCCAGCCAGTAGATCCACGCCATGCGTGGATGGGCTCATCTGTGCGGACCAACGGTCCGCACCCACCCAACCGGTAGATCCACGCCATGCGTGGATGGGCTCATCTGTGCGGACCAACGGTCCGCATCCACCAAACCAGTAGATCCACGCCATGCGTGGATGGGCTCATCTGTGCGGACCAACGGTCCGCACCCACCCAACCAGTAGATCCACGCCATGCGTGGATGGGCTCATCTGTGCGGACCAACGGTCCGCATCCACCAAACCAGTAGATCCACGC
>NZ_JBYSZR010000025.1:0-69263 GCF_058787375.1 Stenotrophomonas sp. FW305-3-2-15-E-LB1 | reverse complement strand
TCGATCCAGCCCTGTTGAAGGTGGGCCAAGCCCGCTTCCTGCAGGCTTGACTGCGAACATAGGATCTCGACTCTACAGAAGCGCTTCACCGCGCCGCCAGGCGCTTGGGGTCAGGCCCGTCTCGCGGCGCAGCGCACGGGTCAGTGCACTCTGCTCGGAATAGCCCGCTGCCAGCGCGATATCGCTGATCGTCGCCGCACTGGTCAGCAACGCATGCTTGGCCCAGCGCAGCCGGCCCGCGCTGAGCCAGGCCTGCGGGCTGACCCCGAATTCGCGCTGGAACAGTGCATGCAGCCGGCTTTCGCTGACGCCGACAAAGGCCGCCATGCGCGCCACCGGCCACCCCTGCCCGGGCTCGGCGTACACGGCCGCGCACAGCCCCTGCAGCCGCGCACCACTGCCGGCCGGGGCAAACACGCGCAGCAATTCGGGCAGCAGTCCCGGCATGGCACCACCGCCATTCACCTGGGCCAGGCGCTGGCGCAGCGACAGCGGCAGGTGCAGCCAGCGCTGGCGCCACAGGTGTTCCTGGGTCAGGTCATCGAGCACACCCGGCCCACAATCGACGATCACGAAACCGTTCGGCCCGTGCGCCATCTGGTCGTGCGCCTCGCCGGCGGCCACGAATGCGCCCTGCAGCAGATCCAGCCGGCCACCTCGACCTTCCAGCTCGAACTGCAGCTCGCCCTGCAGTGGCAGGACCCACTGTGCGTAGTCGTGGCGGTCCAGGCCCGTTGACTGGCCGTAGTGCCGCAGGTGGAAGATGGCGCCCATGGCGCTAGTGTGCGCATGTAACACTCGGCGTGCAAAGCACTGCTATAGTCGGCCTGTCATCCAAAGCAGGGAATGCAGGACATGACCCATTCATACGCACCCGCAGTGCTCGCCGCCACTCTCGGCCTGGCGTTTGCAGTCTCGGCCCAGGCCCAGGAACGCGTGCCACCCGCTCCGCACTGCATGGATGCCGTTGGCGTCCAGGAAGTCGAGCAGGCCTCCCCCCGCTCCATCGCGTTGCGCGCGGCCTCCGGCCAGGCCTATCGCATCGACTTCAGTGAAGATTGCCCGGGGGTCCGCTCTGCCACGACACTGAAGCTGGACGCACCTGCAGGCTGGGCCTGCGGTCGCCCCAGCGAGCGCGTGGTGGTCGACGGCCGCAGCTGCGCCGTCAGCGCGGTCACTCCGGTAGAGGATCGTGACTATGCCAGCGTTGCCCGCGAAAGCGACCGCCTGCTCACCGCCACCCTGCCCGCACTGACCATCAGCGAACGCAAGGAAGTCCGGCGCGGTTTCGGCGGCTCTCCGTCCTATTGCTTCGCCATCCGCAACGTGCGCTCCTGGTCGTCCGATCAGCAGGGCCTTCTGGTCGAAACCAATCCCCGCCGCAACGGCGGCAACCGGTACTACCGCGTCGACCTTGGCAGCCACTGCCGCCAGCTCGACCGCACGCCGGAAGTGAGCTTCACCTCCGGCATGCAGAATGGACTGATCTGTGGCAACCCCGGTGACCGCATCGTCGCCGCCGAGTTCGTGCAGGGCGACCTGCGCCGGGATGAGTTGGCGCCCCTTCCGCAGTACACCCGCCAGAGCTGCACGATCCAGGCGGTTTACCCGGCCTCCAGCCAGGCGTCCAACTAACCTCCCGTACCGAGGAAGTCAAACGGCTTGCTCGGTACGAAACGGGACAGCGCATCACCGGCGAAGGTGTTGCGCTGGTCCGGACCGAGGTCGAGCTTGAGGACTTGGCCGCCGAAATCGACCTTGTTCAGATCCACCCAGAACGTATTGGGCGTCAGCGCCGATTCGAAGAAATACAGGCGGCGTTTGTGGTCGGCCACCGTGCGCCAGCGGGTGGACGAGATGTTCGGCTGATCCGGCGTGGTGATGCCGAAGGGAACCGACACGTTGCGGATCACACTGAACACACTGGCCAGCGCCTCCACCGGGTCTTCGGCCTTGGGAATGGCGTTGATGTAGAACGACGCGCGCGCGAAGCGATCTGCCGAGCGATTGGTGCCCGGCAGCATCACCGTACCGCCGATCTCCTTCCAGTACGCATTGAGCGCCAGCTGCTGGTCGAAGGTCGGCGAGTTGGTCATGACCTGGTAGCGGCGGTCATGGTGGATGACCTGGCGGCCACCGATGTATTCGACGATGGCACTGTCGCCGCTCGCATCGGACAGCGACAGATGCAGGGTGGCCTGGCGGTCCTCGCCCGGCACCTTGTCGGTGACGATGGCGAATGGCTCGCGCTCCAGTGCAGCCACCGCCTCGGCCACGCTGCCGAAGTTGTCCAGCACGTACTGCGCCCATAGCGAGATGGCCAGCCCCGGCTTGTTGCCGCGCTGCTGCGGGTACTCCGATTCGACCAGCCACAGCAGGTTGGCGACCAGGCCCTTCTCGTTCATGCCGTCGGTGGTGGACACGTCGTAGCCGGTGGCGACCACGCTGCCGTAGCGCGCGGTCCATTTCGCCGATTTCGGCCCGGCCTGGCCGGTGCGTTCGATACCACGCGGCAGGACATAGAGGTTGGTGGCCACGTCCACCTTCCAGTCCATCGAGCGGGCGGTGATCACATCGCCGTTGTCGCCCAGATAGACCGCGCGCGTGCAGGCCCACGCCGGCACCGTTGCTGCCGCCAGCGCCATGGCCAGCGCCGCCCTGCCCTGCCACTTCATCCGCTTCATGACGTGCTCCCTTCCCCAGGAAGCCCGATGGGAACCCGCTACGGGTGACAGCGAAGTGAAGCTCGACGCTACCCGGCGCTGAGCACCGGCCGCACGATGGCGCTCAACAGATCCACCGCGGTCGGCACGGCAGGATCGCCCTCCACGGTGCGCGAGAACCCGGACCAGTCACTGGTGGCCAGTTGGCGCAGCTTCAACGCATCGACCGGCAACGCACGCATCGACCAGTACGGGAACTGGCGCTGGCCCAGTCGCCCGCGTGCCAGTTCGACGATGTCCACATGGCTGCCGGCCTGCAGGATGCGCTCGTACACCGAGTCGATGCCATCGGGCGGGCCTTCGATGTACTGCAGGAAACGCTGTCCATCGTGCAGCAACACGCCCGTCACCCCGGCCATCCGGTTGAACCGGGTGGCATCGTTCACCAACGTCTGCAGGCGTTCGGCGGAAAGGTCCGGCCGGGCCTGGCTGACGTAGGCAATGGCGCGTAGTGGCATGAAGCATCCTTGGCAACGTGAGTCGCCACGGTAGCAGCTACGGACGAGCCCGTCTCAGTCCGCTCCGGCGCTGCCTGAAGAATTCAGTTAACGGCCAATGCGGGTGTCGGCGCGGCGTGGCAGCACCGCTTCGAACACCACCTGGCCCTGCTCGTTGCGCGCACTCAGGCGTCCGCCATGAGCAGCAAC
Source organism: Stenotrophomonas sp. FW305-3-2-15-E-LB1 (assembly GCF_058787375.1). Taxonomy (NCBI): domain Bacteria; kingdom Pseudomonadati; phylum Pseudomonadota; class Gammaproteobacteria; order Lysobacterales; family Lysobacteraceae; genus Stenotrophomonas; species Stenotrophomonas sp. FW305-3-2-15-E-LB1. The sequence continues at coordinate 65,893 of NZ_JBYSZR010000025.1, read as the reverse complement.
GAACTGGTCGACGATGTACAAGCCAAGGCCGAGCCCCTTGCTCTGGTGGAAGCTCGCCTTGAACGGCTCGAACAAGCGCGGCAGCAGCGCTTCCTCGATATGCCCGGCATTGCGCACACGCAGCGTCACCACGCGCGTATCGCTGCCATCGACGGCAACGCGCACCACGTCCTTGCCACCATGGGTGATGGCGTTGCCCACCAGGTTGGCCACTACCTGCCCAAGGCGATCCATGTCGCCGTGCAGCGTGGCATCACCGCTTGCGTCGAAGGCGATGCGATCGCTGCCGTGCGCGCTGCCGGCCTCGGCGATCACGGCACGGGCCAGTTCCTCCATGTCACAGGCACTGGCTTCCAGGCGCAGGCCACCACTGCGGATGCGCGAGAAATCCAGCAGCTGCTCGACCATGCGCGCCATGCGCACGGTGCTGGCTTCCAGGTGCTGCAGGGTCTGCTGCGCACTGGTGTTGCCCGGCGGCAGCTCCAGCGACAGCTTGTCGGCGCACAACAGGATGGCCGACAGCGGCGTGCGCAGGTCGTGGGTCAGCACCGCCGCCATCGTCTCGTTCAACTTCAGCGCGCGCTCCAGCGCGTCGTTGCGCGACTTCAGCAGCTGGCGCTGCTGGTAGAGCTCGATGAAGACATTGACCTTGCTCAGGATCACCTGCGGCGCCACCGGCTTGTGCAGGAAATCAACCGCACCGCTCTCGTAGCCCTTGAACGCGCGCACCGGGTCATCCGGCGAAGCGGTCAGGAAGATGATCGGCACATCGCGGCTGCGCTGCGAGCCACGCATCAGCTCGGCAAGGGTGAAACCATCGATCTCCGGCATGTGCACGTCCAGCAGCGCCAGCGCCACCTCGTGTTCCAGCAGCAGTTCCAGCGCCTGCGCGCCTGAACCCGCCAGCAGCAGGTTGACGCCCTCGCGGCGCAGCAGCGCCTGCATGGCCACCAGGTTCTGCGGCACGTCATCGACGATCAGCAGGTTGACCGGGGTCTGCGACTGCGCAGGGTCCGGTGGCAGCAGGTTCATGCAAACAACTCCTTCAAGCGACGGCACATCAATTCAAGAGGCAGCACGGCGTCAGCGCCGGCGTGCTGCAGGGCGGAGGCCGGCATCATCGATGCTTCAGCCTCCTCGGGGCATTGCAGCCAGGCGCGGCCACCGGCGGATCGCACCGCGGCCACGCCTTCACTGCCATCGCTGCTGGCGCCGGTCAGCAGCACCGCCAGCAGCTGCGGCCCGAAAATGGCCGCGGCGGATTCAAACAGCGGATCGATGGCCGGGCGCGAAAACAGCACCGGCTCATCCATCGACAGTGCAATGGTCTGCGCGTCCTCCACCAGCAGATGGTAGTCAGGTGCGGCGAAGGTCACCGTCGCAGCCTGCAACGGCTGCTTGTCCTCCGCCTCGCGCACGTCCAGCGCGCAGTACGGCGCCAGCACCTCGGCGATGCGGCTGCTGCGGTCGCGCGGCAGGTGCAGCACCACCAGCACCGGTATCGGCAGGCCGGCCGGCAACGCGCCCAGCAGCGCCTGCAGTGCCGCCACGCCACCGGCAGAGGCACCGACCACCAGCAGGTGCGGGCGCGGGGCGGCCATCACACCACCTTCCGGTACAGCCGGTGCTCGCGCGAGCAGGCTTCGAACGCATCATGGTGGCGACCGAACTGCAGCGACTCCTTGCTGCCCAGGCCGAGGAAGCCACGATGCACCAGCGCCTCGCGGAACAGGCCCACCGCGCGGTCCTGCAGGTCGCGGTTGAAATAGATCAGCACGTTGCGGCAGGACACCAGGTGCACTTCGGAGAACACCGTGTCGGTGGCCAGGCTGTGGTCGGCAAATACCACGTTGCGGCGCAGCTGGCGGTCGAACACCGCACCGTCGTAGGCGGTCGCGTAATAGTCCGACAGCGAGCCGGTGCCACCGGCGGCCAGATAGTTGCGGCTGAACTGCGCCAGGCGATCGATGCTGTAGGCGCCGGCTTCGGCCGTGGCCAGCGCCGCCGGATTGATGTCGGTGGCGTAGACGATGCTGCGCTCCAGCAGTCCTTCCTCGTGCAGCAGGATGGCCAGCGACCAGACCTCTTCACCCGTACTGCAACCGGCCACCCACAGCTTCACCGACGGGTAGGTGCGCAGCACCGGCACCACCTGCTCGCGCAGCTGCTTGAAGTAGGCCGGATCGCGGAACATCTCCGAAACCTGCACGGTGAAGAACTGCATCGCCTGGGCGAACAGGTCCGGCTCGTGCAGCAAGCGGTACTGCAGGTCGACCAGGCGCTCGCAGTCATAGCGCTGCATCGCCTGGCGGATGCGCCGCCGCAGCGAAGACACCGCATAGCTGCGGAAATCGTAGTGGTAGCGCTGGTACAGCGCCTCCAGCAGGACCTTCAGCTCCAGGTCGAACAGCGCCTGTTCGTTCATTGGCGCGAGCACCAGACCCGGCACAGCGAGACCAGCTTGTCCACGTCGATGGGCTTGGCGATGTAGTCGTTGGCACCGGCCTGCAGGCAGCGCTCGCGGTCATCAGGCATGGCCTTGGCGGTCAGCGCGATGATCGGCAGGTCCTGCAGGTGGCGCTGTGCCCGGATCTCGCGCATGGCGGTCAGGCCATCCTTCTCCGGCATCATGATGTCCATCAGCACCAGGTCGACCTCGCGCTGGGCCAGGCGGTCGACCGCCTCCTGCCCGTTGCGCGCGATCTCCAGCGTCACGCCCAGCGGTTCGAGCACGCTGGACAGGGCGAAGATGTTGCGCACGTCGTCCTCGGCCAACAGCACGGTGCGGCCATCGAGCACGGTGTCGCGGCGGCGGGCCTCGCGCAGCAGGCGCTGCTGGTCGCTCGGCAGGCTGGCCTCGACGCTGTGCAGGAACAGCGTCACCTCGTCGAGCAGGCGTTCGGGCGAGCGCGCGCCCTTGATGATGATGCTCTTGGAATAGCGGCGCAGGCGCTGCTCTTCCTCACGGCTGAGCGCGCGGCCGGTGTAGACGATCACCGGCGGGAAGCCGACCTCATCGTTGCCGGCCATGTGTTCCAGCAGGTCGTAACCACTGCCATCGGGCAGCGACAGGTCCATCACCATGCAGTCGAACGTGACCGTGCTCAGCTGCTCCACTGCGGCGGCCAGGGTACCTACCGCGACGATCTGCAGCTGGTCGCGGCCCAGCAGCAGCTCCAGGTTGCGGCGCAGGTCGCTGTCATCCTCGACGATCAGCAGGCGGCGCACATCGCGCTGGCTGGTCTGTTCCAGCTGCTCGATGGCTGCGGCCAGCCGCTCGCGGGTCGCCGGCTTCACCGCATAACCAATCGCGCCGAGCTCGCGTGCGACCTGGCTGCGGTCCATGGCCGATACCACATGCACCGGAATATGCCGGGTTTCCGGGTTGCGCTTGAGGCGTTCAAGCACGCTCAGCCCGGATACGTCCGGCAGGCCGATATCCAGCAGGATGCCGTTCGGCCGCAGTTCGCTGGCCAGCGTCAACGCCTCTTCCGCCGTCGTTGCCACCACGCAGTCGAAATCAAGTTCGTGCGCCAGCGACACCAGCGCCTCGGCGAAGCTGGCATCGTCTTCCACCGCCAGGATCAGGCGCCCGGCGCGCTGGCGACGGCCGCGATCATCGGCGACGCTGCTGCTGGCACTGGTCATCGCCGGCGCGGCGGCCATGGCCAGGGGCGCGGCAGCGGCCACGTTCTGCACCGACGCCATCGGCACCGGCGCCCTCTCGCCCGGCTCTGCCGGCACTTCGCTGGCCGGTGCGCCCTGCAGCGGCAGCTCCAGGATGAAGCAGCTGCCGCGGCCCGGCTCGCTGTCCACCTGGATGTCGCCCCCCATGCGCACGGCCAGGTCGCGCGAGATCGACAGGCCCAGCCCGGTGCCACCGTAGCGGCGGCGGGTGCTGCCGTCGGCCTGGCGGAATGCTTCGAAGATCACCTGTAGCTGGTCACGGGCGATGCCGATACCCGAATCGCAGACTTCAAAGCGGATGCGTCCATTGCCAGCGGCGCGCACGTGCAGGCTGACCTTGCCGTGCTCGGTGAACTTCAGCGCGTTGGCCAGCAGGTTCTTCAGGATCTGCTGCATGCGCTGGTTGTCAGCCACCAGCTGCGTGGGCGCCAGCGCATCGGCCTCGATCTGCAGGGCCAGGCCCTTCTGCCGGGCCATCGGCTCGAACGTCTCGCGCAGGCGCTGCAGCACGCTGTCGACCACCACCACTTCATCAGCCAGTTCAACATGGCCGGCTTCGATGCGCGACAGGTCGAGGATGTCGTTGATCAGCGCCAGCAGGTCGTTGTTGGACGACAGGATTGCGCGGGCGTACTTGACCTGTTCCTCGGTCAGCGTGCCGTCCTTGTTGTCGGCCAGCAGCTTGGCCAGGATCAGCGAGCTGTTCAGCGGCGTGCGCAGCTCGTGCGACATGTTGGCCAGGAACTCGGACTTGTAGCGCGAGGTCGCGGCCAGCTCGTTGCTGTTGCGTACCAGCTGGCCCTGCGCCACCAGCAGCGCCTGCTTCTGCGCCTCCAGCTCGTGGGTGCGCTCTTCCAGCTGCACGTTGCTCTGTTCCAGTTCGGCCTGCTGTTGCTCCAGGTGGCCCTGCGACTGCATCAGGCTGCGGCTCTGCTCTTCCAGCTCCTCATTGGCCACGCGCAGCTCTTCCTGCTGCGCCTGCAGTTCCTCGCCCTGCCGCTGCGATTCTTCCAGCAGCACGACCAGCTGCGCGCGCAGCAACGAGGCGCGCAATGCCATGCCGAGCGTCTCGCCACAACGTTCCAGCAGCTCCGCATCCAGGGTGCGCTGGCCCGCCGCCTGCGAACGGCCCAGCTCGACCACGCCCACCACTGTGCCGTCGCTGCTGATCGGCGCCAGGATGCGCTCGCGCACCGTTACCTGGCCCAGGCTGGATTGCAGCTGCAACGCATGCTGGTCGTCGCCCTGCACGTGGCGGATCTGCTGGTCGCGTGTGGTCTGGCCAAGCAGGCCTTCCTGCAGCGTGACCGAGGAAGGCAGCCCGCTGGGCAGGGAGACGCCGCCGGTCAGCTGCAGCCGGCCACCCTCGATGCGATACATCACGCCCACGTCGGCCTGCAGCTGGCCGGCCAGGCTGGTCATCGCCGCATCGGCAATCTGCTCCGGGCCCAGGTCGCCGCGCAGGCTCATCGACACGGCGTTTTCCGCTTCCTGCAGCCACAGCGCCCGCATGGCCTCGCGCCGCGCGGTAATGGCGCGCGAGACGATCAGCGCGATCATCAGGAAACCGACGCCACCAATGGTGCGGTTGACGAAGGAGAACGAGGAGTTGGTGCTGGCCGGGGCGACGTTGTAGCCGATGGCCAACAGGCCGCAGGCGATCACCGCCACCACGAACGGTGCCCGCGCACTGCGCTGGAACACGGTGACGCCAATAGCCATGAAGTACAGCAGCCACACCGCATAGCCCAGCGGAACCACCAGCTCCATTCCGATGGTCGCAGCCAGCAGCACGGCGGCAGCCACCCAGATCCAGCGGTCACGCGTTGTTGCACCAGGACGCATGCGGGTCGGTTCCAGAGCACGAAAGGTCGATGATGTTACTCCCTGTCGCATTCAGCCGCATACGACCAATGGCACACGCACTGCGTGCACAAATCCTTCACGCTCGCCTGCCTACGGTCGCATCCCTTACAGGGGTATAACTGATTTCTACGTGGACGCTCTTGCTTCTACGCCTTCCGTGCTGACGGACACGTCCCGCCAACTGCGACTGCTGATCGACAGCGTTCGTGACCATGCCCTGTACCTGCTTGACCCCCAGGGCATCGTCTGCAGCTGGAACCCGGGCGCCGAACGGATCAAGGGCTACCGTGCCGACGAAGTCATCGGCACCCACTTCAGCCGCTTCTACCTGGCCGATGAACGCGATGCCGGCGAACCGCAGCGGCTGCTGCACCTGGCTGCACAGAACGGCCACGTGGCCAGCGAGGGCTGGCGGGTACGCCGCGACGGCTCATCGTTCAGGGCCAGCATCGTCATTGAAGCGGTACGCGAGAACGGCGAGCTGCTGGGCTTCGTCAAGATCACCCGCGACATCACCGAGCACTGGCAGGCCCAGCGCCTGCTGCGCGATGCCCAGCGGGCCCTGCGCCAGACCCAGCAGTTCGAGACCGTGGGCCGGCTCAGTCGCGGCCTCTCCCACGAGTTCAACAACCTGCTGACCACGGTTGGCAACGCGCTGGACCTGCTGTCGCTGCGGCTTGGCAGCGATGCCCGCGCCGCCGAGCTGCTGGCCACCGCACAGGCCGCGACCGACCGTGGCTCGCTGCTGACCCGGCAGCTGCTGGCCTTCAGCACCGGCCAGACCCTGATCCGCGAGCCGCTGGACATCAACCAGCAGATCCGCGAATGGCTGCCCGGCCTGCGCAGCGCCTGCCCACCCGGCGTAACCGTGGAAGCCGACCTGGCCCCGGGCCTGCCCCCGCTCAGCACCGACCCGCTGCAGCTGCAGACCGCGCTTGCCAACCTGGTGGCCAACGCCGCCGACGCCACCCTGGACGGCGGCCGCGTCCTGGTGGCCACCGCGCTGGAGCACCGTCTGGATCCGGATGCGGACACCGCGCTTCAGCGTCGATATGTGACACTAAGCGTCTGCGACGAGGGCCATGGCATGGCCCCGGACATCGCTGAACGGGCCACCGAGCCCTTCTTTACGACCAAGGACATCGGCAAGGGCAGCGGTCTGGGCCTGAGCCAGGTGTTCGGTTTTACTACCCAGAGCGGCGGCTTCGTTGATGTGTCCACCACGCCCGGTGTCGGCACCACGGTCAGCCTGCTGCTACCCGCAATGGAGGACCCTGCCCATGACTGATGACACGCTCCGCGTATTGATGGTGGAGGACCAGTCCGATCTGCGCGAGATGATCGGCCTGGCGCTGCGCGATTTCGGCATCGATGTGGCAACCACGTCCGACGGCCACGAAGCCGTCGCCCTGATGCAGGGCGGGGAGCGCTTCGACGTGGTGTTCAGCGACGTCAGCATGCCCAATGGCATGTCCGGCATCGAGCTGAGCGAACACGTGGCGCGCGACCAGCCGCACGCGCGGATGATCCTGTCGTCCGGCTATGCACGCTCGCAGCTGCCGCCGCTGCCCGACCAGGTGGAGTTCCTGCCCAAGCCTTATCGGCTGCGCCAGCTGGTGGAGCTGCTGCAGCAGAGCTGAAGCATCCACGCATGGCGTGGATCTACTGGGCGATCACGCATGGCGTGGATCTACTGGGCGACCACGCATGGCCCGGGATCATCCCCCGAAGGTCTGCTGGTTCAGGTCCACCCAGCCGGTCCACATCAGCTGGATGCCGATGCACAGCAGCACGAACGCCACCAGCTGCTGCATGACCACCGCACCGGTCGGCCCCAGCCGGGCAACCAGCACGATCGAATTGCGCAGGATCAGGTAGATCACCGATACCACCAGCAGTGCCCCGCCCACGGCAACAACCACGCCGGACAGCAGGTGCAGCGGCGTCACTGATTCGACATGGGTGCCCAGGGTGATACAGGCGGCAATCGTGCCCGGCCCGGTGGTGAGCGGGAACGTGAGTGGAAAGAAGCTCTTGCGCTGCAGCTCGTGGTCGGCCATCGCCGAGGCCTGCTCTTCCGCCGCGCTGGGCGGATCGTCCACGCGCGCCCCCAGCATGCGCCACCCCGCAGCCGCCACCAGCAGGCCGCCACCGATGCGCACCACTGGCAGCGAGATGCCGAACAGCGACAGCACGTAAGTGCCGACCAGCATCGCCACCACGATCACGATGAAACTGTTGAAGGCAATCTGCCGGGCCAGGCGCTTGGCCACCTGCCGCCGGCCGCCCACGGTCGACACGAAGATCGACGCCGTGCTGAGCGGATTGATGATCGGCAACAGGGTGACCGGCACCAGGATCAGCTCACCGGCCACCGTAGCAAGCACATCGGGCAAAGGCATCATGCGCTCCGCTGGAATCTGGCCCGGCAGGGTCGAGCATGCCCGACTCTACAAAGGCCGGCCAAGCGTTACCAGTACTGGGTGACCAGGATCAGGGCGATGACCGCCGCGACCCCCGCCACGATCCACAGACCGTGCCGCTGGCGAAAACTGGGCTTGGGAGTGCCTGGGGTATTCATTGCACGCATCCAGAGTGGGGAATGTGCATCCACCCTGCTGCAGCGCTTGTGCAATGCACGTGCATGCAGCGCAGCCGCGACGTGAGCGCTCAGCTGGCTTCGTCGCGCTCGCGGTCCACCCGCAGACGGCTGACCCGCCAGCCCCCGTGCGAATTGAAGCGCCCGGTGTCACCGGTCAAGCCGTAGCGCAGGGCCAGCCAACCGGCCCGCACCGCCCCTACATGCCACTCGCGGACTTTCCTGTACGCATACCGAAAACGACGTGCTTGCATGGGCACACCCCAAGTGTGATGTTCATCACGAATTTCGGACGATAGCGCGAATTCATTTCCGCCGGAAGACAGCCCCGCCCTGCCGCCTTCAGCGCTTCCGGCGGCGCCAGACCCGGTCGGCGATATGCACCAGGCCGAGCAGGCAGGCGAACACCAGCGCTACCTCACCAATGGCGAGCAACAGGTCCACGGGATACTCCGGCCGACAGGAATGCGGGCAGGCTACTGCCGTGGAAAAGACGGCCAACCTGTGCTGCAGGGTCACCGTAAGCGCAAACAGGGTTCCCGTTCTGCAGGGTGATGCGCATTTCCGGCAATGGGATGCGGATGAATGCGGGGACGGGCGGCGGAGCGTGGATGAGTCCGCCAGAACCGCGCAGATTTTTCCCGCTTCAGCGGGCCCTCCTGGCACGCGTAAACGGGCGGCCGGACTCCGCAGATCGGCGCACGGATGAAGTGCGAACGGGAATCTCAGCGACCAAGGCCGCGCATCTTTTCATGGCGCGCGACAAGATCCTCGATCTCCATCGCATACAGCGCCGGAATGGTGGCAGCCAGAACGTCCACCTCGCCATCCGTAACGAGCACCGACTCACCCTGACGATTCACTCCCCATATCCGCCCGGCGTCACCGAGGACTTTGAAAACTGGCGCAATGCCTTCGATGCCAAAGTCATGGAGTTGTTCTGCCGCTGTGGCAATGCTCGCCCACCGGGGCAGATCTTCTGTGTCGAAGCCAAGCAGGACAACGCCACGCCAGAGTGTCCATGCAGCACAAACACTCCCTTCCTCCGGCTCGGGCCATGCTTCGTCGCGAGCTACGACAAGCAGTCCGTTGCTCCTGCCTGAGAAAGCGACGAACTCAACGGGCAATGGTGCGCCGACCAGGGCCTTGACGGCTTCCACCTCATCATCCGTCGGAGATCGGGCCGCAATCGCTTCGAAATCCGAATCATCCAGCGGGGATAGCGCAGACCATATCTGGCTGTGAAACGCTTCAATCGATCCCATCATCGCCTCACCGATGTCGCAGTCACTGGGAAACCAGCAGGGGCGTGACGGTACCCCGGGAAGGGAAACAGCGTGAAGACCGGGCCGTGTTACCTGATGCGAGCTACTGACTGCCGCGCAGGTCCGCCAAGTACGCATTGGTGACCCCGGCCCGATTCGAACGGGCGACCTTCCCCTTAGGAGGGGGACGCTCTATCCAGCTGAGCTACGGGGCCATTGGCAGCACGCAAGGATACCGCTTCTTGCTGAATGGACCAAGCCACGGGCAGCCGCCGCAACAGCCAACGCCGCTATCCTGTCCGTCCCACCCCGCCCCCGCACCGCCGCCACATGATGATCCTCTGGGAGAGCCTGTCCGCCATTGGCGACAGTCGCGCCCTGCTTCCCCTTGCCTTCGTCCTGGCACTGTTCGTACCGCCCACGCATCGCCACCTGCTGTGGCGCTGGGCAGTGGCCATCGCCGTCGTGGCCAGCGCCACGCTCGCCAGCAAGATCGCCTTCATGGGCTGGGGGCTGGGCGTGGAGTCGCTGGATTTCACTGGCATTTCCGGCCATGCCGCGATGTCCAGCACGCTCTATCCCGTGGTCTTCTGGCTGCTGGCCAGCGGCCGCAGCCCGCGCCCATGGGCCTGGGCCATCGCGGGTGCCGCACTCGCCGTGGCAATCGCCTGGTCCAGAGTTCCGCTTGGGGCGCATTCGCTGTCGGAGATCATCGTCGGACTCGGCCTGGGCATCACCGCCTCCGCTTGTGTGCTGCGTGGCGCCCAGGTGCCGGCAGGCGTGGTCGCCGCGCGCATCCACGTTGCGTTGCTGGCCATTGTCGCTGCAGTGACCGTGCCGATACTGATGGCTGACCTGCATACGCATGACATGGTGAAGGCCACTGCGAAGGCGCTTTCCGGGCGCGAGCGGGCGCTGGAACGTGACGACCTGCGCAGTTATTCGTCGCCAATCAAACGTCATCAATGAGATGGCGTGCCCTAAACCTTGACAGCCAAGGTTCATCCACCGAATATACAGGTGGAATTTTCCCTGACGGAGCAGGCCTCCCCATGTTCAAGAAGACGATCGCAGTTGTGGCACTGGCGGCCTTTTCCGCCTCCCCGATGATGAGCTTCGCGCAGGAAGCGCAGGCTACCACCGGCGCAGAAACCTCCTCGGAAGCAGCCGCCGCTGAAGTCGCCGGCGCAGAAGCTGCGGGCGTCTCGACTGCTGCAGTGGTTGGTACCACCGTGATTGCTGTTGCTGCGGCTGCCGTGGCTTACAGCGTTGGTGGCGACAGCACCAGCGGCAGCAACGATGGCGGCGGCGGCACCGATCCGGGTGGCCCGGGCCCGGGCGGCCCCGGCACCGGCGGCACGGGTGGCACCGGCGGTACCGGTGGCACGGGTGGTACGGGCGGCACCGGCGGCTGATCGGCGCACTGCGTACCACACAGGCCCTCGCCGGGCGCGACCCGGCGGGGGTTTTTTATGCCTGCCAGAATCCCATTCTCATGAACAACACCACCCATCGTCTTCTTGCCGCTGCACTGACCGCACTGGCACTGTCCGGCTGCGCGCTTGCACCGGGCCAGCACCTGCGCCGCAGCGACGTTGCCATCGACCGCCACAGCGGTGACGGGCAGCTGGAAATCGTCACCATCACTCCGAAGCTGATCGCCCAGGAGAATGCCGCGCGGGCGCAGAAGTCTCTGCCGACCACTCTGTTCGACCATGAGCCTGGCCCGTACAAGGTTGGCGTTGGCGATATTCTCTATATCACCGTCTGGGATCACCCGGAACTGACCGTTCCCGCCGGCCCGCAGCAGCAAGGCACTCTGGCGGGCCGGCTGGTACAGAGTGACGGCGCGATGTTCTACCCCTATATCGGCAAGGTCACAGCCTCGGGCAAGACGCCGGTGGAAATCCGCGAAGAGATCAGCCGCCGCCTGGCCCAGTACGTGGAATCGCCGCAGGTGGACGTGTCTGTCCTGACCTACGGCAGCCAGCGCGTCTGGGTGACCGGCGCCGCCGAGCGGTCCTCGCCCATCGCACTGGGCACCTCGCCGCTGACCCTGGCCGACGCCATCAGCCAGGCCGGACTGAACAGTGCCCAGGCCGACCTGTCGGGCATCCAGCTCAGCCGTGACGGCACCACCTACACCATCAACCTGGAATCCCTGGCCCGCCAGTTCGGCGGCCGCCAGCTGTTCCTCAAGGATGGCGACTCCATCTTCGTGCCCTACCTGGATCGCAAGGAGATCTTCGTGGTGGGCGAGGTGAACCTGCCGGGCGCCTACAGCTTCCGCACCGGCGATGTCTCGCTGAACCAGGCACTGGGCCGTGCACGCGGCCTCCTGCAGCAGACCGCCAACGGCAACGCCGTGTACGTCATCCGCGGCAGCACCGACCTGCTGCAGGAGCCGTCGATGGTCTACCAGCTGGAGGCGCGCTCGCCCACCGCATTCGCGGCCGGCAGCCAGTTCCACCTGCAGCCGGGCGACGTGGTGTTCGTCGGCGCCGCCGGCGTCAGCCGCTGGAACCGCTTCGTGAACCAGCTGCTGCCGTTCACCAGCATCCTGTACAACGCAGCGCGTACCGGAACCGAAGTCAGGGACAACTGATATGGCGCGCATGGACGCGGCCAGCCAGCGGCCGGCACACCGCGCGCTTGCCGCGCTGCTGCCCGCCGTCGTCGCCGCCCTGCTGTTCACCGGCTGCACCACCGGCAGCCGGTCCACGGCAGAAACCTTCCGGCTGATCACCCATCGCCCGGCCCAGGCCACCGCCGAGGGCGTGGCCAGCAACCGCTTCCCGCAGCTGCAGGTGGACACACCTGACATCGTCGCCGTCGCCGTCCTGGGCTACGTCGATGGTGGCCGCCAGCAGTGGTATGCCGGCGCGCACGCCGTGTTCGAGCTGGACCGCCACGGCCTGCTGCTGGGAGGCAGCGGGCTGGGGCAGCAGTGGCGCGCGCGCATCGACGGCCCCTCGCCGTTCGACGACCTGCGCAGCGTGACCACGCCGGTGAAGGTGCAGCGCCGCTATGACTGGGTTCCTGCGTACCAGGTCGACGTGGCCGTGACCGGCACCCTGAGCCGTGGCGCACTGGAGGAAGTGAACATCCTCGGCACGCGCCGCACCCTGCAGCGTTACGACGAACAACTGCAGGGCGGCATGCACGGCCGCAACGTCTACTGGGCCGATCCGGCCACCGGCTTCATCTGGAAGAGCCGCCAGCATCTGGCGCCCGGCCGTGTCGCGGAGCTGACCCAGCTCAAACCCTATCGCCCGGCCAAGGACTGAGCCATGACGTTTCGACTTTCCGGCCCGGTGATCATCGCCGCGTTGTTTGCAGCCAGCGCCGTCCAGGCGACCGAGGTGCGCATCGAAGGCGCGGCCGAGTCGGCTGGCACGCACGAGCTGCCGGCCAACGCGCGCCTCGCCGACGCCCTGCTGCTGGCCCGCCCAAGCGCTGACGCCTACCTGCTGGGCACCAGCTTCGAGCGCCCGCAGGCCATGGAAGCCCAGGTGCGTCTTCGCGCTGGCCTGCAGTACGGTGCCGGGCAGCTGGCAGAGGCCAGCGACACACAGCTTTCGGCCTTGGCGCAGACGCTGCAGGCGTGGCTCGACGCACATCCGGCCACCGGGCGCATGCCCATCGCCAGTTCCGCGCGCCTGATCCAGGTCCAGCCCGCGAACAATCCGGTGCTCGCCAACGGCGATACGCTGCGCTTCCCGCAGCAGCCGCGCACGATCACCGTGATGGGCGCGGTCGGGCAAGCCTGCGTCCTGCCCCACGTCCCGCAGCGCGATGCACGCGACTACCTGCGTGACTGCCGGCCCAGCGCCCTCGCCGACCGCAATGACATCTTCGTGATCCAGCCCGACGGGCGGGTCCAGCAGCTGGGCATCGCCCTGTGGAATCGCGCCGATCCCCAGGCCATTGCTGCCGGCGGCACGCTGTTCGTGCCGCTGCGCGCCCCGCTCCTCAAGCGCCTCGATCCGCTGTTCAACAGCGACTTCGCCGCGTTCATCGCCACCCAGCCTGTCAGCCCGTGATGACCCAGCCCTGCACGCGCGCGCGCCCGGCGCGCCCCGCCCGTTTCGCGCTGAGCGCGCTCGCCCTGTCACTGTCCTGCGCACTGCATGCCCAGGAAGCGCCGCCGCCCACTGCCAACGAGTGGGGTGGGATCGGCCTGCTGCAGACGCCGACCGCGCGGATGGCCGACGATGGCGATCTGAGCTTCACAGCGTCCTACAACGCTCCGTACGCGCGCTACAACCTGACATTGCAGCCGTTCCCGTGGCTGGAGGCCTCCTTCCGCTACATCAACGTCAACAACCTGTATTACGGGCGCAGCTACGCCGGCAACCAGCACTACAAGGACAAGTCGATCGACTTCAAGCTGCGGCTGTGGGAAGAGTCGCGCATGCTGCCGGAAGTGGCCTTCGGCGTGCGCGACTTCGGCGGCACCGGCTTCTTCTCGAGCGAGTATCTGGTCGCCAACAAGAATTTTGGCCCCATCGACGCATCGATCGGCCTGGCCACCGGCTACATCGGCAACCGTGGAGACTTCTCCAATCCGCTGGGCCTGATTGATGACCGGTTCAAGAACCGGCGACGCGGCGCCATCAGCAGCACGACCGAAGCCGGCAAGTTCGGCCTCAGCAACATGTTCAAGGGTCCGGTCGGCATTTTCGGTGGCATCACCTACCAGACGCCGATGGACGAGCTGCTGCTGAAGGTCGAGTACGACGGCAACGACTATCGCCGCGAACCGCGCGACAACAACCTGCGCCAGCGCACGCCCATCAACGTGGGCCTGGTCTATGTCCCGAACCGGAATGTCGAGCTGACCGCCGCCTGGGAGCGCGGTGATGCGGCGATGTTCTCGCTCACCCTGCGCGGCAACCCGGGCAACACGCCTGCAGCACCGAAGCCGTTCGACCCGCCGCCGCAGCGACTGCTGCCCGCGACCGCCGTGGCCGAGCAGCGCGCAGCCGTCGCCAGCAGCGACGCCGCCGGTGCCGCAACCGCCACCAGCACCGACTGGGCAGCGGTCACCGCCGAACTGCAGCGCAATGCCGGCTTCCGTGTCGAACGCATTTCGCGCCGCGGCGACGAGCTTTACATTGACGGGTACCAGAGCCGCTACCTGCATGCCTCCAAGGGCCTGGGCCGCGCCACGCGCATCCTTGCCAATGCGACCGGCGATGACTACGACTGGTTCACCCTGCGCACCACCCGCGTGGGCATGCCGATCGCCGATCTGTCGATCAACCGCGAAGCATTCGCCGGCTACCTGGATGGCACGGTCAGCGAAGACGTCCTGCGCCGGAGCACGGAACTGCAGGCACCCGACGCGCGCGCGCGGGAGACGCTGTACAAGCCCAAGCGCAGCCCCTTCGGCGGCGGTTTCAACGTCGGCTACCGGCAGAACCTGGGCGGCCCCGATGGCTTCATCCTGTACCAGGTCGCAGCCAACTACACCGGCAGCCTGTTCCTGCGCGACAACATCTGGCTGACCGGCACCGTCAGCGCCGATATCACCAACAACTACCACAAGTTCAAGTACAACGCGCCCAGCCGCCTGCCGCGCGTGCGCACCGACATCCGCCAGTACCTGACCACCTCCGACGTGATGCTTCCCAACCTGCAGGCCAATATCGCCGGGCGACTGGCGCCGGACCTGTATGGCATTGCCTACGCCGGTTACCTGGAGTGGATGTATGCCGGCGTCGGCGGCGAACTGCTGTATCGCCCCAGCGGCGAGCGCTGGGCGGTGGGCGCCAACCTCAACCGGGTGCAGCAGCGCGACTACGACCAGCACTTTGGCCTGCGCGACTATCGCATCACCACCGGCCATGCCACGTTCTACTATGCCTTCGACGCCCAGCAGCGCGTCATCGGCTCGCTGTCGGTCGGCCAGTACCTGGCCGGCGACAAGGGTGCCACCCTGGACCTGGCCCGCGTGTTCGACAACGGCGTGACCATGGGCGCCTATGCGACCAAGACCAATGTCTCGGCACGCGACTTCGGCGAAGGCAGCTTCGACAAGGGCATCTACTTCAGCATTCCGCTCGACGGCTTCCTGCCACGCTCCACGCGCGGCCGTGCAGCCTTCAACTGGAACCCGCTGATCCGCGACGGTGGCGCCATGCTCGGCCGCAAGTACGGCCTGTACGGCATGACCGGCGACCGCGACGAGCGCTTCTTCTACGACAACCTGCGCAACGTCGGCGAATGAAAAAAGCCGGGGGCCTGACGGCTCCCGGCTTTCTGCCTGCAGCGCGCCTTCAGCAGGCGCGGGCACTCAAAGGTAGCGGACCCAGCTCTTCACGCCTTCATCCATCAGCGTGTAGACGTGCTCGAATGCCGCCCGTTGCTGGCGATACGGATCGGGAATCTCGCGGTCGGACTGCCACTTGCCCAGCAGGAAGGTCTTGCCCGACGCTTCCGGCGCGATCTCGATGATGCGATGGACGTGCTTGCGCTCCATCACCAGCACCAGATCCGAGGCCCCCAGGATGCTGCGGTCGATCTGCCGCGCACGATGGCTGCTGCCATCCAGGCCATGCTCGGTCAACAGCGCCTGCGCGGTCGCATCCACGCCATGGTTGACCAGGGCCCCCAGGCCGGCCGAGGACACCGTGATGCCCTTGCCCTGCACTGCCTCACGCAGCATCACTTCAGCCGACGGACTACGGCAGATGTTGCCGACACACACAACCAGAATATTCTTGAACACGGACAACGGCTTCCATCAGTTCTTCGATACATGAAACGCAGCGCCCGGCCGCTGCTGCAGACCGGGCGCTTCCACGCGGGCGCGACCGGCGCGTCGCCGGCAACAGCCTCGGTGCCTAGTATGCCGATTTCTGGCCCAGCACCTTGAAGGCCGTCATCACAATGATGCGCACATCCAGGGTCGGACTCCAGCGGCGGATGTAATCGATGTCGTACTGCACGCGCTTCTTCATCGAGCGCAGTTCGGGGGTCTCCCCGCGCAGCCCGTGCACCTGCGCCCAGCCGGTGATGCCCGGCTTCACGTAGTGGCGGTGCATGTAACGGTCGATCAGGCGCTCGTAATGGTTGTTGTGCTGCACGGCGTGCGGCCGCGGCCCCACCACCGACATGCTGCCACCCAGCACATTGAAGAACTGCGGCAGCTCATCCAGGCTGCTGCGGCGCAGGAAGGCGCCAAAGCGGGTGACACGCGGATCGTTGCGGGTGGCCTGGGTAATCTTGTCCGAGGAACCTTCCGCATGAACCCGCATCGAGCGGAACTTCAGCATCGAGAATTCCTTGCCCCCCAGGCCATGGCGGCGCTGGCGGAACAGCACCGGGCCAGGCGAGCTCAGCTTCACACCGATCGCCAGCACCGCAAACACTGGCGCCAGTGCAATCACTGCCAGCCCGGCGACGAGGATGTCCTCCACGCGCTTGGCCAGGCGGAAATTGTGGTCCGACAGCCCCTGGCGCACACCGATCATCGGCACGTTGCCGACCTGGTGCACGCCCGGATTCAGCGTGCCCCAGCCGGTGGTGTCGGGAATGAGCCGCACCGGCACCGGGAAGCGCTCGATCTGCTTCAGCATCGCCTTCATGTCACCGGCGTCGCCCGGGGTCATCGACACCCACAACTGATCGAATTCACCGCGATGCTGGTCCATGTAGCGCGGCAGGTCACCCAGCGCACCCAGGCAGCGCGGCGCGTCGCCACCGCGACGTACCGCCAGATCGCCCTTGACGGAGAAGTAGCCGATCACTTCCTTGCCCAGCTCGGGCTTGCCGCGCAGCAGGCGGTGCAGCTTCAGCCCGGAAGAGCGCAGGCCGACCAGCAGCACGCGCTCGCGATCCAGGCCGCGCGAACGCAGTCGATGCAACTGCACCCGCAGCGCCACGCGCGTGCCGATCATCAGCATCAGTCCCGCACCGAACCAGCCGAGCAGCCAGCGCGTAGGCACGGAACCGGCCATGTCGACAAGCACCGCATAGACCGAGAACAGCGCGAAGGACGCGGACCAGGCCAGGAACAGCACCCACAGATCGGTGATCAGGCCGCGCGCGCGCCAGTTGCGGTACACGGGCGCGATCATGAAACAGACCATCGCACTCAGCAGCAGCGCGCCGAATACGACACGCTGGGACGGGTCCGGCACAGCCGAACCATAGAACACCACGTGGGAGAGAACGGCGGTGAGCGGGACGACCGCAAGGTCGCCCAGGCGCAATGCCAGTTCAAGTGCAGCGCGGGCCTCTACGCGGCGGCGCGCCCGGTTGGGGTGGCTGGAAAGGCCTTCTACGGATCCATGTAGCACAAAACATCTCCTCAGACGATTCCGCGGATCCGGACATGATCCCAAGCAGCACCGATCTCCCCAGCCGGTGCACACATTTGATTGCGGTTTGATTGACTTCGTCCCGATTGTGTCCGAAGTCCGTCACAAAAGATAGCCGCCATCTGGCAATCATTTGACGCGATCCGCGCAGCAAGCGAGACATAGGGCACTGATTTCTATCACTTTCGTCTCGCCAGGCCCGCTCTGAAATCGTGACGCAGGCCCGTCAAGCCTTTGGCGTCCCCACCCCGCACTGCACCAAGCCCGGCCACATGCCTCTGCTACCATCGCCGGCTCAGTCCGCCGCGTCCCCCACCTGCCCGCGGCGGCACCAACTACGTAACGAAACACAGGAGTCTGCATGTCTTCCGAGCTGCTCAAGTCCCTTGGTCTGGACGCGATCAACGCTGGCACCTACCTGGGCAACGGGGAATGGTCCAGCGCCACCGGCGGTGAGCTGATCACCCCGGTCAACCCGACCACCGGCGAGCCGATCGCGCAGGTCCGCGCCACCACCGAGGCCGAGTACGAGACGGTCATCACCCGTGCGCAGGAGGCTTACAAGACCTGGCGCACCACCCCGGCCCCGCGCCGCGGCGAAGCCGTGCGCCTGTGCGGCGAAGCGCTGCGCAAGCACAAGGACGCCCTGGGTTCGCTGGTCGCCCTGGAAATGGGCAAGAGCAAGCCCGAAGGCGACGGCGAAGTGCAGGAGATGATCGACATCGCCGATTTCGCCGTGGGCCAGAGCCGCATGCTGTACGGCTACACCATGCATTCGGAGCGCCCCGGCCACCGCATGTACGAGCAGTACCACCCGCTGGGCCTGGTCGGCATCATCTCGGCCTTCAACTTCCCGGTCGCGGTGTGGAGCTGGAATGCTTTCCTGGCCGCCATCTGCGGTGACATCTGCATCTGGAAGCCGTCCAACAAGACCCCGCTGACCGCCATCGCCTCCATGCGCATCTGCAATGACGCACTGCGCGAAGCTGGCTTCCCGGACATCTTCTTCCTGGTCAACGACGCCGGCACCGCCCTGTCGGAGAAGATGGTGGACGACCGTCGCGTGCCGCTCATCAGCTTCACCGGCTCGACCCAGGTCGGCCGCACGGTCAATGAGAAGGTCGCCCGCCGCCTGGGCCGCTGCCTGCTGGAACTGGGTGGCAACAACGCCATCATCCTGGACGAGACCGCCGACCTGAAGCTGGCCGTGCCGGGCATCGTGTTCGGTGCGGTCGGCACCGCCGGCCAGCGCTGCACCACCACCCGCCGCCTGATCGTGCACCGCTCCATCTACGCCGACGTGCTGGCCACCCTGGTCAAGGCCTACAAGCAGGTGGAAGGCAAGATCGGCGACCCGACCGATGCCGCCAACCTGATGGGCCCGCTGAACAGTGACGGCGCCGTGCAGCAGTTCCTCGATGCCATCGCCCAGGCCAAGGCCGCCGGCGGCACCATCGAAACCGGTGGCACCCGCATCGATCGTGCCGGCAACTTCGTGCTGCCGGCCATCGTGTCGGGCCTGAAGAACAGCGACGCGGTGGTCCAGCACGAAACCTTCGCGCCGATCCTGTACGTCATGCCGTACGACAGCATCGATGAGGCCATCGACATGCAGAACGGCGTGCCGCAGGGCCTGTCGTCCTCGATCTTCACCCAGAACCTGAAGACCGCCGAGAAGTTCCTGTCGGCTGCCGGCAGCGACTGCGGCATCGCCAACATCAACATCGGCACGTCCGGTGCGGAGATCGGTGGCGCCTTCGGTGGCGAGAAGGACACCGGCGGTGGTCGCGAGTCGGGTTCGGATGCATGGAAGGTCTACATGCGCCGCCAGACCAACACCATCAACTATTCGGATTCGCTGCCGCTGGCCCAGGGCATCAAGTTCGACCTGTAATGGCGAATATGCCGGACATGGCTGCAGGTCGGATCCCCGCAGGGGCTCCGACCCTCGACTTCAGCGGCCGCCGCGTGCTCATTGCCGGCGGCAGCAAGGGAATCGGCCGTGAACTGGCGCTGGCATTTGCCGGCGCCGGTGCAGCGGTGTCGGTCTGCGCACGCGGCCTGCCCGGGCTGCAGGCACTGCGGGCCGATGCCCAGGCACACGGCACGCCCCTGCACGTGTTCACCACCGACCTGGCCGACACCGGCCAGATCGGCGGCTGGCTGCAGGCCTCCGCCGACGCACTCGGCGGCATCGACGTGCTGGTCAACAACGCCACCGGCTACGGCATGGCCGATGACGAAGATGGCTGGGCGGCAAGCCTGCAGATCGACCTGATGGCCGCCGTGCGTGCCTCACGCCTCGCGCTGCCCTGGCTGCGGGCTTCAGCCGATGCCTGCATCCTCAACCTGTCCTCGATCGCCGCCCAGCAGCCGCGCCCCGGCGGCGCCCCCTATGCGGCGGCCAAGGCCGCGCTCTCGCACTACACCACGTCGCAGGCGCTGGCCCTGGCAGCGGACCGCATCCGGGTCAACGCCATCGCGCCGGGTTCGATCGAGTTTGCCGACGGCCTGTGGGACCGTCGCCGCGTGGAAGATCCCGACCTGTACCACGCGACCCTGGCGCGGATCCCGTTCGGCCGCTTCGGCCACCCACGCGAGATCGCCGATGCTGCGCTGTTCCTGTGTTCGCCGCTGGCGCGCTGGATCACCGGGCATGTGCTCAACGTGGATGGTGGCCAGGTGCTGATGGGCTGAGTTTTCCGCGCGGGTAGCTGCCAACCCTGGTTGGCGCTCTTCGGCGACCAAGGTCGACGCCTGCCCAGGCCACCGCGCTGCTGCCCATGGGCTTGGCGGCCCGCAGGCACTATCATGTGCGCACTGCCAAGGAGGACCCCCATGAGCGTGGCACCCCGACAGACAAGTGCCCTGGCCGTCCTCAGCCTGGTGCTGGGCATCGCCAGCTGGACCGTGCTGCCTTTCGTGGCCAGCCTCGTCGCCATCGTCACCGGGCACATGGCGCGCGGTGAGATCCGCCGCCGCCCCACCGAGCTGGAAGGCGACGGCCTGGCCCTCACCGGCCTGATCCTGGGCTGGTTGAACGTGATCATGCTGGGCCTGGGCCTGCTGGTCATCGTCCTGTTCTTCGGCGGCCTGGCCTGGCTGGCCGCGATGTCGAACTGACGGCCATGAGCGCGTCAGACAGCACTGAACGCTTCAGCAGCAGGGTCGCCGACTATGTGCGCTACCGCCCGGATTACCCGGCTGCGCTGATGGACTGGCTGCACGGCCCGATGGCCGTGCCCGCCTCTGCCCGGGTTGCCGACATCGGCGCCGGCACCGGCATTTCCAGTCGTGCCTTCCTGGCCGCGGGCCATCCCCTGCTCGCGGTGGAACCCAATGCCGCCATGCGCGCCGCTGCCGAGCAGTGGCTGGCGCCGCTGTACCCGCAGTTCCGCGCCGTCGATGGCCGCGCCGAAGCGACCGGGCTGGCCGATGCCAGTGTCGACCTGGTCAGTGCCGCCCAGGCCTTCCACTGGTTCGACACCGTGGCCGTGCGCGCCGAATGGCAGCGCATCCTGCGCCCCGGTGGCATGGCGCTGGTCTACTGGAACTCGCGCCTGCTCGATGCCAGCCCGTTCCTCATCGGCTACGAGCAGCTGCTGCTGGACTACGGCACCGATTACACCGCAGTGGCCGAGCGCTACCAGGACGATGCCACCATGCAGGCCTGGTTCGGCCCCGGCTTGCGCGGCATGATCGAGCTGCCCAATGTGCAGCACCTGGACTTCGACGCCCTGCGCGGGCGTCTGCTGTCTTCTTCCTACGCACCGCAGCCGGGACACCCGCGCCATGCGCCGATGCTGGCTGCGCTGCAGGACCTGTTCAACGCCCATGCGGTGGATGGACAGGTCGCCTTTGAATATCGAACCCGAGCCTTCCTCGGCACGCTGGACTGAACCGACGCATGTATTCGCTTGCCCGCCCCTTCCTGTTCTCGCTCGACGCCGAGCGCGCCCACGGCCTCGGCCTGTCCGCACTGGACCTGGCCTACCGCACCGGCACCACGCCGCTGCTGGCCGCACGCATCGCGCCGATGCCGAGCACCGTGTTCGGGCTGACCTTCCCCAATCCGGTCGGCCTGGCCGCCGGCCTGGACAAGAACGGCGAGCACATCGATGCACTGTTCGCGCTGGGCTTCGGCTTCGTTGAGATCGGCACCATCACCCCGCGCCCGCAGGACGGCAATCCCAAGCCGCGCCTGTTCCGGCTGCCGGCACACCAGGCCATCATCAACCGCATGGGCTTCAACAATGCCGGTGTCGATGCGCTGGTGCGCAACGTCGAGCGCGCGCGCAACCGCCGCGGCCTGCTGGGCATCAACATCGGCAAGAACAAGGACACCCCCAACGAGCAGGCGGTCGATGACTACATCACCTGCCTGGACAAGGTGTACCCGTTGGCGGACTACATTACCGTCAACATCTCCTCGCCCAACACCGCTGGACTGCGCGAACTGCAGGAAGAAACTGCTCTGCGCCAACTGGTCAGCCAGCTGCGCGACCGCCAGGAAGACCTGGCCGCGCAGCACGGTCGCCGCGTACCGATGCTGGTGAAGGTGGCCCCGGACCTGAGCGAACGCGATATCGATGCCGCCGCGCGCGTCCTGGGTGAGCTGCAGGTGGACGGCGTGATCGCCACCAACACCACCATCGATCGCAGCGGCATCGCCGGCGATCCGCTGGCCAGCGAAGCCGGCGGCCTGTCCGGCGCACCGGTGCTGGACCAGTCGACGCTGGTGCTGCGCCGCCTGCGTGCGCGCCTGCCCGAATCGGTGCCACTGGTGGGCGTGGGCGGCATCCTCTCCGGCGCTGACGCGGTGGCCAAGATGGCTGCCGGCGCCGCCCTGGTGCAGTGCTACAGCGGCCTGATCTATCGCGGCCCGTCGCTGGTGTCTGATTGCGTGGAAGCGATCCGTCGCCGCCGCGAAGCGCCCAGCCGTGGCGCGGTGGCGCCGCTGTGAGCGCGCCCATGGACAGCCACGACACCTCCGCCGCACCGCTGCGCTGGACCCTCACCTCGAATGCCCCGCTGCAGGCGTTGAACACCTTCCACGTGCGCGCCGAGGCGGCGCAGCTGCTGGAACTGCACGACCCCACCCTGCTGCCCGACGTGCTGGCCCTGCCCAGCGTCGCCACTGGCCCGCTGCTGGTGCTGGGCAGCGGCAGCAACGTGCTCATCGCCGATGACCTGCCGGGCACGGTGCTGGTGTTCGGCAACCGCGACATCAGCTTCCTGGAACACCGTGCCGACCACGCGGTGATCCGCGCCGGTGCGGGCGTGTCCTGGCATGGCCTGGTGATGTGGTCGCTGCAGGAGGGCCTGTCCGGCCTGGAAAATCTCGCGCTGATCCCCGGCACCGCCGGTGCTGCGCCCATCCAGAACATCGGCGCCTATGGCGCGCAGGTGGGCGAGTTCATCCAGACCGTGGAAGCCTGGGACTGCCAGGAGCAGGCCTGGCTGCGGCTGGACAACGAACAATGCGGCTTTGCCTACCGCGACAGCGTGTTCAAGCAGCAGCCGGACCGCTACCTGATCACCGCCATCGAACTGAAGCTGCCGCTGCTGCACGACCTGCGCATGGATTACGCCGGCATCCGCGAGGAGCTGCAGGCACAGGGCGTGGAGCTGCCCAGCGCGGTGGACGTGGCCAACGCGGTCATCGCCATCCGCCGCCGCAAGCTGCCCGACCCGGACGTGATCGGCAATGCCGGCAGCTTCTTCAAGAACCCGGTGCTGCCACTGGAACAGGTGGAAGTGCTGCAGCAGCACTTCCCCGAGCTGCCGGTGTTCCCGGCCGAGCGTGATGACCAGCGCAAGGTCTCGGCGGCATGGATGATCGACGCGTGCGGCTGGAAGGGCTTCCGCGACGGCGACGCCGGCGTGGCGCCCAGCCATGCCCTGGTGCTGGTCAACCATGGCAACGCCAGCGGCGCCGAGCTGCTGGCCCTGGCCCGGCGCATTTCCGCGTCGGTACTTGAGAAGTTCGGCGTGCCGATCGAACCGGAGCCGCGCCTGCTCGGCGCCCAGTGGTGAACGCCAGCACCCGGCCGCCGCTCGCCACCCCGGCGCGGGCGGCGCTGCTGATGCTCGCCAGCACGATGGCCTTTGGTCTGATGGCCGTGGCCATCCGCTACGCCACCCGTTACGTGCCGACGCAGGAAGTGGCGTTCTTCCGCAACGCCTTCGGCCTGCTGGCGCTGCTGCCGATGCTGCTGCGCCCGGGCCGCGCACCGCTGAAGACCCAGCAGCTGCCGCGCTACTTCGTACGCAGTGCGATCGGCCTGGGCTCGATGCTGTGCGCGTTCTGGGCCCTCGGCCACCTGCCACTGGCACAAGCGGTGTCGCTGTCCTATTCCACGCCGTTGTTCGTCACCATTGCCGCCGTGCTGTGGCTGGGCGAAACCGTGCGCGTGCGCCGCTGGGCCGCCGTCGTGGTGGGTTTCATCGGCGTACTGGTGATCGTCCGGCCGGGCACTGCGGGTTTCTCTGCGGGCAGCCTGATCGCGGTGGCCGCGGCGCTGCTCAGTTCGCTGGTGGCCATCCAGATCAAGCAGCTGACCCGCGTGGACAGCGCCGACACGGTGGTGCTGTACACCTACGTGTTCTGGGTGCCGTTGTCGCTGGTGCCGGCGATGTTCGTCTGGGTCTGGCCCACCGGGCTGGCCTGGGTGTGGCTGGTGGCGACCGGCGTGATGGGTACGGTCGGCCAGCTGCTGTGGACGCGCGCGTTGCGCCTGGGCGAAGTGTCGGCCCTGACCCCGATCAGCTTCCTGCAGCTGCCGCTGGTGACGTTGTGCGGGTGGCTGCTGTTCGACGAGAGCGTGGATCGTTGGACGCTGATTGGTGCGGGCATCATCCTGGCGGCGAATGCGTACATCGCGCACCGTGAGGCGGTACTGGCACGGCGGGCCGCGAGCGTGGCAGCGACGGCGGCGGCCAAGCCGGCTGAGTAAGTGGTGTTTGGGCAGGGCTTGCAGCCCTGCACCTGCAGAATCAACGTCAACTTCAAAAGCCAGAGCGGCATTCCGTGGGATGGCGGGGCACTGTGGGTGGGTGCCGACCGTTGGTCGGCACATCTGTCAGATATCGAATGAATTCATCCGTGTCTACCAGAGCAGAACGCCGTCCCAGTAGATCCACGCCATGCGTGGATGAAATCTGTCAGATATCGAAATTAATTCCGGATCCGACCCCGTGCCGACCAACGGTCGGCACCCACCACCATCAGCAGCAGGCTCCAACAGATCGCAGGAAACTGTCGAAGGCGGGGTGGGTCCGGTTGAGGGGGCGTGAGCCGCATGGGCCCGAGGCATGCCTCGGGCGGGTTGGGCAGGACGCCCAACCCCGGTCTTGCCGTGTGCGCAGGACAGCGCACACGAGCAAGCGGCGACCGAGCTTACATGGACGTACTTGCAGCGTCCCCCTCAACCGGACCCACCCCGCCATCCCACGGACAGCCCGCTTTTGACGTTGGCGTTGACGTTGGCGTTGACGTTGGCGTTGACGTTGGCGTTGACGTTGACGTTGACGTTGCCTCTGCGGGTGCAGGTCGCAGCCCTGCCGAACACCCTTACACCGCGCTGTAGGCCCGTTCGGCCGCGCAGAACACATTCCCCGGTGCAAACAACTCGCCCAGATGATGCAGCGCCTGCCGCCGCTGCTGCGGTGGCCTGTAGTCGCCCCCTGCCCCCATCAGCATCTGCTGGAACTCCACCAGATCCTGCAGGATGCGCACGTGCCGGTACCAGGCAATCCACTGCGGATCGCCCATGTCATCGCCGTAACCATCGGCAAACCCCTGCGGGCGCTCACGCCCCCAACGGCCGCCCACCGCCGCGCCGACAAACATCAGGTCGCGTTCGCGGGGCGCCAGCGAAAGGCCGTCCCAGTCGATCAGGTGCAGTGCTCCGTCGTGCCCCATCAGCACGTTTCCCGCGTGCAGATCGGTATGGCACAGGTACAACCGCGGCACGCTGTCATGCAACGCCTGCTGCAACTGCCGGGCCCGCGCGTGCAATGCGGCGATGCGCGGTCGCTGCCGCCCCCACATGGCCAGGAAGGCACGGCTCCAACGGTCCTGTGCCACCGGCAGCGCTGCCGGTTGCTGCAGCCACTGGCCAACGGTCTGCAGCGCGGACGCATCCAGCACACTGTGTGGCAGCCCTTCCGCCAACGTGGCGGGTACCTTTGCATCGTGCAGCTGGCGCAGCACTTCCCCCAGCCGGCGCCACTGCGCCGCGCTCAACGGTGCCTCGAAACCGGATTGCCCTTCGATATAGGGGAACAGGGTGAACTGCAGGCCCCAGCGCGTAACCGAGGCCCCCCCGGTCAGTGCCGGCCACGGCGCCACCACTTCTTCGATGCCCAGCGGGCCGCGCATCCAGTGCAGGCCCTCCCACACCACCGCGCCCACCTCGTAGCTGCGGCACTTCAACCACCACTGGCTGCCGCGTGCGTCGATACGGAACACGCCGGCATTGGCGTCGGCACCCACCGCACGCGGCACCACGGCGGTGGCCATGACGCCGTAGGACTGTTGCAGGACTTCGCCGATCTGCTGCGCCGAAGCGAATGGCATGGTTGAGCGCGTACCGTGGGGTTGGATCCAGTGTCGCATCAAGCCCAGTGAACGCGCAGGCAATCCGGTCACAACATCAACATGCATCCCTCGCCAGGGGCATCGGAGGAAGCGATGGAAGCCAACACGCGTTTCATCGGCGGTCGCCCCATAGCGATCAAGGAACGGTTTCACCCAGCGGGCGTTCCCGAAGCTGTCCACCACGCTGAGAATCGCCGTGGGTAACCATGCAGTGCTCGCCCTGCTGCCGCTGCCGCAGCAGCGCAGCACAGGCATGCGCCGCGCTCAGCCCAGCCGCATCGACAATTCCACATCCTCGGCGAACGGCAACGACAGGTAGCCGCTGCCCGGCGCACGCACGCGCTGCAGGTAAGCCGGGCTATCGTCGGCATTGTCGGCCACGATCAGCGCGCCCGGGCGCAGGTGCGGCTGCAGCAGGTCCAGCACCTCGGCATACAGCACCTTGGCGCCATCCAGCAGCACCAGGTCGATCGGGGCGGGCAGGTCCTGCGCCAGCGTCTGCAGGGCATCGCCCGCACGCAGGTCCACCAGGTCATCCAGTCCGGCCTCACGCAGGTGCGCGGCGGCGCGCTGCAGCTTGCCCGGTTCGAATTCGGTGGTGACCAGGCGGCCGCCGCCGTTGTCGCGCAGCGCTGCGGCCAGGTGGATGGTGGAAATACCGAACGAGGTACCAAATTCAACGATGTGGCGCGCGCCACTGCTCCGCGCCAGCAGGTACAGCAGCTTCCCGGTGTCGGCCGACACCGGCAGCCACAGGTCCTTCAGCAGCTCGCCATACAGCCGGGTGTACTCGCCGCGGCTGCCCAGCAGGCGCTGCCGTTCGGCCGGCGGCACCGCAGTCAGGGCCGGGCTGAGGGCGCTGTCGGCTTCGTCAAACAGGCGCTGCAGCAGCGGCGCCACGGGGGAGGATGTCAGGGTGGTCATGCAGGGCTTCCAGAGAGGGGTCAATGACGTTTCACGGGCGCCAGCCGGCGGCTAGAATGCGAGTAATCCGTCGCAAACAAGATTAGGCGCCCTCCCCTGGGCTGACTATTCGCATTGGAACCGCCCCATGTCCGAGCGCCGTCCGCCGCAGATTTCCTCGAGAAAACAGCCTCGCCAGGCTCGTTCCAACGACCTGGTCGGAGCCATCCTGCAGGCCGCTGCTCAGGTTCTGCGCGATGAAGGCGCGCCCCGTTTCACCACCGCGCGGGTAGCCGAGCGGGCCGGCGTCAGCATCGGGTCGCTGTACCAGTACTTCCCCAACAAGGCAGCGATCCTGTTCCGGCTGCAACACGATGAGTGGCAGCAGACCAGCGCGATGCTGCGCGACATCCTGCAGCGCACCGACGGCCCGCCGCTGCAGCGTCTGCGCGCACTGGTACAGGCGTTCATCCAGTCCGAATGCGAAGAGGCGCAGATGCGCGGTGCGCTGGTTGACGCCGCGCCGCTCTACCGCGATGCGCCGGAAGCCGAGCAGGCCCGCAATGGCGCCGACGCGGCCATGCTCGCATTCATGACCGAAACACTCCCCGATGCCAGCGCAGCGCAACAGCAACTGGCGGTCGATCTGATCCACACCACGCTGGGTGCCACCGGCCGCGAGTTTTCCAGCATGCCGCGTACGGCGGTGGAGATCAGCACCTACGCCGATGCGGTCGCTGACATGTTCTGCGCCTATCTGCAGCAGCTTGGCGCGCGGTGAGCGCGCCGTGACTCAGCGCGCGTAGAAGCCCAGGAACATCGCCACCGCCGACTCGGCGACCTTGCGCCTTTCCGCCGGCCCCAACGGTGGCTGGCCCATGGTCACCTGCGGCCAGAACGCGAAGCCCTTCACCAGGCCCTGCAACTGGTGGTCGGCGAATTCCGGATCGACCTCACGCAGGCGCCCATCGGCGACGGCCGCGCGGATCCACGCGCTCACCCCGCCTTCCTTCTCGCCCATGCGGCAGACGATGGCCTGCGCGCGCTCCGGCGAGTGGATGATCTCGGCCATCGCCACGCGGGCCAGATCGATGAAGTTGGCATCGCCCAGCAGTTCCAGCTTCTGCCCCAGCAACTGCAGGAGCTGCACGTCCAGCGGCAGATCGGCGCGATAGGGGAGTACGACAGCGGCCATGCTGCTTTCCCAGAGTTCTTCCAGGATGTGGCCGAACAGTTCTTCCTTGCTGGGGAAATGGTTGTAGACGGTGCGCTTGGAGACGCCTGCGGCTGTGGCGATGCGGTCCATGCTGGTCGCCTCGTAGCCGGCGCTGCGGAACTCCTCCACCGCCGCGCGCACGATGGCTTCGCGTTTGCGGTCGGTCAGGCGTTGCGGGGCACGGGTCATGGCGGGAACCAGGAAACTGAACGGATGCGCGCATTTTACACCGGCCGGTGTACTTTCCTGAAATCGGAAACTACACTGTGCAGTGTACCCAGCGGACGTCACCGATGAAGCGCCTGCTCCTTGTCCTCCTGTTCGGAACCCTTGCCGTGACTGCCTATACCTTCTGCAAGTCCTGGTCCCTCCCCGACTTCCCCGATTCACCGCAGTACAGCGATGGCAAGTTCCGCAACGCCCTGCCGAAACCGGCGATGGGCCTGCGCGCCGGCGCCGAGCTGTGGTGGACGTTCCTCTTCAACCGCCCCAAGGGCACCGTGCCGACGGCGCCCATCCCGGTGCAGGCACTGGACCGTGCGGCGCTGGATGCCGCGCCCGATCGCAGCCTGTTCCGGCTTGGCCACTCCACCCTCCTGTTGAAGCTGCGCGGACAGTACTGGCTGACCGACCCGGTGTTCTCCGAGCGTGCCTCGCCGGTGCAGTGGATGGGCCCGGCGCGCTTCCATGCGCCGCCGATCAGCATCGAGGACCTGCCGCCGATCGCCGGGGTGATCCTCTCGCACAACCATTACGACCATCTCGACCATGCTGCGGTCATGCAGTTGGCCGGCAAGACCGCTCGCTTCATCGCGCCGCTGGGCGTGGGCGACCAGCTGATTGCCTGGGGCGTGGATGCGGCCAAGGTCGAACAGCTGGACTGGTGGCAGTCGACCGAAGCCAACGGCCTGCGCCTGACCGCCACCCCGGGCCAGCACTTCTCCGGTCGCGGCCTCGGCGACAGTGACCGCAGCCTGTGGGCGTCGTGGGTCATCCAGGATGACGATTTCCGCATCTTCTTCAGCGGCGATACCGGCTACTTCGATGGCTTCAAGGCGATCGGCGAGAAGTACGGTCCGTTTGACCTGACGATGATCGAGACGGGTGCCTACGACCAGCGCTGGGCGTTCGTGCACATGCAGCCCGAACAGACCCTGCAGGCGCACCTGGACCTGCGTGGCAAGTGGCTGCTGCCGATCCACAACGGCACCTTCGATCTTGCCCTGCACGAATGGCAGCAGCCGTTCGAGCGGATCACTGCACTGGCGGCGGCCAGGAACGTCGCTGTGACCACGCCGATCATGGGCGAGGCCTTGGACATGCAGGCGCCGCACGCCGGCTCCCGCTGGTGGGAGCAGGTGCAGCGGTAACGCAGTGGGCGCCGATCCAGGCCGGCGCTACGCCTTCGGCTGCAGCCTGCGCCCTTCCCGCGCAAGATTGAGCTGCAGCGCGGCGGCGGCGAGTTCGGTCATCTCCGTGGTGACCTTCGCGCTGCCCCGCGCCCGCAGCCAACCGAGAATGTCGGCGAGATGCCAGATCGAGGTCGACCCCTCATGGACCGGGGACGGAAACGACTGCGGGTTGGCAAGCATCAGCTTGCGCATGTTCTGCCGCGACATTCCCAGCAGGTCTGCAACGTCGGTGAGCCCCACCAGGTCGGGGCTCACTTCGACCAGCTCGGCACCAGGCACCGCCCGCTGCGCGTCATCCAGCGCCGAACGCAGGGCAGCCCCTGCGCTGCCCGCCTCACGGCAGAACGCCAGCGCCAGTCGTCCAGGCAGACCGATGCCCACAAGTGCATCGTCACACCCGGCTTCAGCCAAGCGCTGCTCGAGGACATCGATTTCATCGCAGGTGTCCGGCAAGCGGTACTTCAGCGTGAAGTTGAATTCCATGATTGACCACCTCGCTTCTGACGAAGCCTGAGTTCATTGCTCACGACTGCAGTTCTCGACTACGCGCCGCAAGGCCCTTGCATGATTGCCTGCACTGCGGGGCGTGCTCCAGATGCTGACGATGCAGAACTCTCCGCATCGGCAATCGGTGTCGTTGAAGGGGCAATACATCCGGCCCCACGCATTGCCGCCCGCCACGCGAAGCCTCCACCCTCGATCCTCCGCGAACTGCAATGCCGCTTCGATGTCCTTGTCGGGATGACGCGCTCGAGACATTCCCAGTTCTCCACAGTCTGCCCATGGCATGGGCGAGTTGTCAACTGACAACCCAATGAAATCCAATACCCGATCTGACGATAGCCGGTCCCATCCACGCGTCCAGAGCCACACACGTCAGCAAGACGGGATGGCCCCGCCTGGAGATTCGTTGACCCACGTCGCTGACACCCCGAAGAGCTATTGCAGCGCGTCATGTAACCGCTTACATCCCTTGCTAGCGTATCCCTCGCCCGCTTACGGCCGAACCCGCGAGGTTGCCCGCAATGACGTTGTGCGCCGAACGCTCCAAGGTCTCCCGCCCTCTTCTCCTGTGCCGTCCCGCCACTGCCCTGCTGCTCGCCGCGCTGGCAGCGTCCGCTCAGGCCCAGACCCTTCCCCCGCGCAGCCAATGGCAGGCCAGCAGTTCCTCGCAGCAGGTGCCGGCCATGGCCATCGGCCACCTGATCGACGGCGACCCGAAGACCGTCACCGGCGGCGCCTTCAGCCCCGGCCATTGGTTCCAGATCGACCTGGGCGCACCCGCACTGCTGGCAGGCGCGCGGCTGACCTGGGATGTCTCCAATCCTGAGGGCTACTCGCTGCAGACCTCGGTGGACGGCACGCAGTGGCAGACCGCATACACCATGGCCGACTCGCTGGGCGATGTGGAAACCCTGTACTTTTCGCCACGGCAGGCGCGCTACCTGCGGCTGGCCAGCCCGCAACGCACGTCCGACTGGGGCGTCTCCATCTTCGAGGTGGAGCCGCTGGACGCCACGCTCAGTGCACGCATCGGCGGTGTCGATGCAACGCAGGCAGCCGCACTCTGGCAAGGCGGCAGCGCCGTGGCGATCCCTCGCGGCAAAGGCGGTTCCCGTGTTCTCGAGATCACGCTGCCGCAGGCCCAATCCACCGCCGGCCTGGTGATCGACTGGGCCGATGGCGCGCGCGGCCCTGCCCGCCTGCAGGCGCAGGATGCACACGGCCACTGGCAGGAACTCGCACATGATGCACAGGCAGCCCACCATCGGCAGAGCTGGTTGGCCGCCGGCACAGCGCAACCCCTGCGCGCGTTCCGGCTGAGCGTGGACGGCGCTGCACCGCAGATTGCGCGGCTGCGGCTGCTCGGCCCGAAAGCCGTGATGACGCCGATGAAGCAGTACCAGATCACCGCCAGCGGCGCCCAGCGCGCATTGTTCCCCGCGTCGCTGCAGATGCAGCAGACCTACTGGACCGCGGTCTGCATCCACGGGGGAAGGCAGAAATCCATCTTCGACGAGCATGGCAATCTGGAGGCATTCAAAGGCGCGCCGCTGGTGCAGCCCCTCTGGCGCAATGCCGACGGCCATACCGCAGGCGCCGCTGGCCAGGCGATGCAGCATGCCCTGCGCGATGGCTGGAAGCCGATGCCGTCCGTCACCTGGGTGCCGCAGCCTGGCCTGGAGCTGCGCAGTGAAGTGTTCGCCATCGAACGCGATGGGCAGCCGGTGACCTTCCTGCGCCATCGCCTGCACAACACCGGCAGCACCCCGATCGACGGCACGCTGAGCCTGGTCGTGCGCCCGATGCAGATGAATCCACCGTGGCAGAACGGTGGGCTCTCGCCGATCCGCGAGGTGGCCGTCGACGGACACACCGTGCGCGTCAATGGCCGCACGCTGCTGCAGTCGCTCACGCCGGTAGCGGCGTCCGGCGTGGCGCCTTTCGGCAAGGACGGCGCAACGGAGATCACCGCCACCCTCGCTGCTGGCCAACTGCCTGCCGCGCAGCAGGCGCAGGATGACCAGGGGCTTGCCGCAGCCGCGCTCAACTACCACGTCTCGCTGGCACCCGGCGCGAGCGATGCCATCGTGGTCGCATTCCCCTTGGGTACGGCCGCGGCGAATGCCAATGGAGTGCTGCCCGAGGCACCTGCGCTGGACCTGGCCGCGCTCCCGCGCGATGCCAATGCGGCGTTCGAGACCCTGGCCACGCAGGCATCGGCAGACTGGGAGGCACGGCTGGGCACGGTCGGCCTGCGCCTGCCCGATCCCTCCCTGGTCGACATGCTGCGCGCGCAGGCCGCCTACATGCTGATCAACCAGACCGGTCCGGCCATGCAGCCCGGGCCGCGCAACTACAACCGATCCTTCATCCGCGACGGCATGGCCACTTCGGCAGTGCTGCTGCGCATGGGCGAAGCAGCCGTCGCACGCGACTACCTGGCCTGGTACAGCACGCACGGCGTGCATGCCAATGGCCTGGTCTCGCCCATTCTCAACGACGATGGCAGCGTCAACACCGGCTTCGGTTCGGACATCGAGTACGACAGCCAGGGCCAGTACGTTGCACTGGTTGCCGATGTCGCGCGCCTGGATGGTGGGCCGGAATCGGTGCGTGAGTACCTGCCGAAAGTGAAAGCAGCGCTGCGCTTCCTGCAGGAACTGCGCGAGCGCACGCTGGTGCCGGGCTACAAGGCCGACCAACCCGCGCCGGAACGTTTCGCCGGCATTCTTGCGCCGTCGATCAGCCACGAGGGCTACCCCTCGCCTACCCACAGCTACTGGGACGACTACTGGGGCCTGAAGGGCTGGCACGACGGTGCATGGCTGGCCGAGGCACTCGGCGATCATGAAACAGCCGCGTGGGCACGCGAGCAGTACAAGCTGCTGTACGACGCGCTGCATGCCTCGATCCGCGCGACGATGGCGTGGAAGGGCATCGACTTCATTCCTTCTTCGGCCGACCTCGGCGATGGCGATCCCACCGGCGTATCGATCGCACTGGACCCGACCGGGGCGCAGAGCGTGCTGCCGGCCGAAGCATTGAGGACCACGTTCGCGCGCTACCTCGACGATGTCCGAAAGCGCAGTCAGCCCGGTGCTCTGTACGCCTATACGCCCTATGAAATCCGCAACGTGTTGAGCTACGTGCATCTGGGCCAGCCTGACGCGGCCGATGAACTGCTGCAGGGACTGCTGCACGATCGGCGCCCGCTTGAGTGGCAGGTATTGGCCGAAGTCGTGCATTCCCGCCTTCGCTTCCCGCGCTACCTGGGCGACATGCCGCACACCTGGATCGGTGCCGAGTACGGTCGCACGCTGTTCGGCATGCTGATGCGCGAAGACGACGATGCGCTCTCACTGCTGCCGGGCACGCCGCCGTCGTGGGTGGCCGGTGACGGGCTCGCGGTAGAGCGCCTGCCAACGGCGTATGGCACGTTGCAGATGCAGGCGCGGCAACGCGACGGCGTGCTGACGATCACGCTGGCTGAGGGACTGCACCGCAGGACGGCAGTGAAAGTCTGGTGGCCGGACCGCACGATGCCAAAGGCGGTACGGGTGGATGGCCGGCCGGTCAGCGGCTTCGATGCCGATGGTGTGCGCGTGGCGAAGCCGTTCAGTACGCTGGAGGCGCATTGGTGAATGCCACTGCGCATGGCCCCGCGTCAGAGATTGGGCAACCCCGGTGGATTGGTCTGCGATTGCGGCACGGCTTCCTCGGCCAGGTTCCAGCGTGCCAGCGCCTGCGCATAGGTACCGCTGCGGATCTGTGTGTTCAACGCGGCGGTGATCGCATCGGCCAGCCCACTGCCCTTGCGCGTGGTCGCCGAAATCGCCGCAGCATCCGGCCAGCCGCCGGGGAAAAGGCCCACCCGCCGCACCTTGCCATCACGTGCCGAGTAGGCACCGGTGGCGTTCGGCTCGAACGAGACATCGGCACGGCCGGTGATCACCGCCAACCGCCCCACTACCGCATCATCGAAGTACTGGTACTCCACGGGCCTCAGGCCCGCCGCGATGTTCTGCTGGTCCCAGTGCCGCAGGATCTGGTCCTGGTTGGTGCTGGCGCCGACCACCACCTTCAGCCCGGCCACGTCGGCCGGCCTCTCGATCTTGCGGATCGGCCCATCGGCGCGCGTGTAGATGCCCAGCAGGTCGAAGCGGTAGCTGGAGAAATCGAACTTCTTCTTGCGCTCTTCAGTAACCGTCACGTTGGAGAGCACCGCATCGTACTTGCCTGATTCCAGCCCCAGCGGCCAGTCAGCCCACGCCACTGGAACCAGCACCAGCTTCAAGCCCAGGCCATCGGCAATCAGCTTGGCGATGTCCGGCTCCACGCCCACCACCTGCTTGCTGTCAGCACCGTAATCAGCCAGCGGCAGCTGTGCCGGATGGGTCGCGACGGTCAGCGCGCCGGGGGTTACGAAACGGTAGCCGGCGGGAATCAGCGACTGCGCCTTCGGGTCGGGCGTGCCAATCAGTGCAGGCGCATCGGCACCGGCCAGGGTCACGCTGGCGCCGGGCGCGGCGGCTGGCGCCTGCACGCGCGAATAGACGATGCCGGCAATGCCGATGACCAGCACGGCGCCGATCAACAGGGTGCTGCGCGAGGGAAGGCGCGATGCTGTAGGGCTCATGGTGATCCTTGGGGAATTACAGGGTCTTGGCCAGGAAATCGGCGGTACGTTGCTGGCGCGGCCGCTCAAACAGCGCCTCGGGATTGCCCTGCTCGATCACCCTGCCTTGGTCCATCATCACCACGGTATCGGCGACGCGGCGGGCGAAGCTCAGTTCATGGGTCACGATCACCAGGGTGGTGCCCGAGCGGGCCAGCTCTTCGATCACGCTCAGCACTTCGGCCACCAGCTCGGGGTCCAGTGCCGAGGTCGGCTCATCGAACAGCAGTACTTTCGGCTGCAATGCCAGCGCGCGGGCAATGGCGATGCGCTGCTGCTGGCCACCGGACAGCTGTCGTGGGAAAGCGTCCGCCTTGTCAGCCAGGCCAACGCGCTGCAGCAGGTCACGCGCCTGCTGTTCGGCCTGCGCACGCGGCAGGCCACGCACCGCGATCGGTGCCTCGATGATGTTCTCCAGCGCCGTCAGGTGCGGGAACAGGTTGAAACCCTGGAACACCATGCCGACCTCGGCACGACGGCGGCGGATCTCGCGCTCGGGCAGTTCGTACAGGGTGTCACCGTCGCGGCGGTAGCCGATCAGCTGGCCGCCGACCGTCACGAAGCCGCTGTCGGCGCGTTCCAGGTGATTGATCAGCCGCAGCAGGGTCGACTTTCCCGCACCGGAAGGACCGATCAGCACGGTCACGCTGCCAGCGCGCAGTTCCAGGTTCACGTCTTCCAGCACGGGCTGTTCACCGAAGGCCTTGCCCACGCCCTGCAGCACGACCGATGCGCCCTGCCCGGCCTCGACCTGGGCGGCGATGCGCGGGCGGCTGGCCACGGGTGCAACGCCCTGCACAACGGGCCGTGGCGGTGCAGACACGCGGGAGACACTGCGCTCACGCTGCAGCTGGCCACGCGCAAAGCGCTGCTCCACGCGTCGCTGCAGCAGAGAAAGCACGGTGAGGATGACCAGGTACCAGACCGTGGCCACCATCAGCAGCGGCACCACCTCCAGGTTGCGGCGGTAGATCACCTGCACGGTGTAGAACAGTTCGGGCAGCGCCAGCACGTAGACCACCGAGGTGCTCTTGGCAAGCCCGATCACATCATTGAAGGCCGCCGGCAGGATCGAGCGCATCGCCTGCGGCAGGATGATGCGGCGGACCTGGCGGCCGCGCGGCAGGCCCAGCGCGGCCGCCGCTTCGTACTGGCCATGGTCGACCGAGAGGATGCCGCCACGGATCACTTCGGCCGAGAACGCCGCCTGGTTCAGGGTCAGGCCCAGTACCGCGGCAGTGAACACCCCGATCAGCTGGGTGGTCGGGTACGAGAACAGGCTGATGCCGGTGAATGGCACGCCCAGTTCAATGGTGCTGTACAGGTAGCCGAGGTTGTTCAGCAGCAGCAACAGCACCAGCAGCGGGATCGAGCGGAACAGCCACACATAGCCCCACGACACCGCCGACAGCAGCGGCGAGCCTGACACCCGCGCCAGCGCCAGCAGCGTGCCCAGCGCGAAGCCCAGGCCCGTGCCCAGCGCAGTCAGCAGCAAGGTGCGGCCAAGCCCTTCCAGCACCGGGCGCGCGAAGAACCATTCGGCGAACGTCCCCCAGCCCCAGCGTGGGTTGCCCAGCACCGACTGCAGCGCGATCAGGATCAGTGCCAGCGCCAGCACCGTGCCGACGGTCTGCAGCGGATGGCGCGCCGGAACGATCTTCAACGCCGTTGAGGGTGCGGTGGCCGGACGGGCAGCGATGCCGTCCAATGCGGTCGAGGGCGTGCTCATGCATGGACTCCGTGCCGCACGGCCGCGTCGGCGTGCGGCAGTGGTGCCGCCGCGTGCAGGTGTTTCTCGAACGGCAGATGGGCGATGGTTTCCGGGTCCGCCTGCAGATCGAACAGCGCGGTGTAGCCATGGCCCAGGTACAGGCCCACCGCCTCGGGCTGGCGGAAGCCGGTGGTGAGGAACACGCGGCGATAGCCCTGGCGTGCGGCCTGGTCTTCCAGCTCCTGCAGCACGCGGCGGGCGATGCCCTGGCGGCGCAGGCCGGGCAGCGTCCAGATGCGCTTGAATTCGGCGGTGTGCGCATCGCGGTGCGGCATGAAGGCGCCGCCGGAGATCGCCACGCCATCGCGCAGCAGCAGCAGGAAAGCGCCCACCGGCGCGGCGAAGGCCTGTGCCGGATAGCGCTGCAGTTCTTCGCGGGCACTGCCGCCGATGCGACGTCGCACGTCGGCATAACGGCTGTCGTATTCCTGTTCCAGGCCATCGAACAGGGGCCGCGCCAGCGGGTCATCCACCGAGGTGTAGAGGAAACGCTCGTTGTCGTACAGCACGCTCATGCCGCGTCCCCCACCAGGTAGTGCTCGGCCAGGCGCGCCCACAGGCTGGCGGCGGGCGCGATGGCAGCGTCGTTGAACACATACCGCGGGCTGTGCAGCGGCGCACTGTCACCATTGCCGACGAACACGAAACTGCCCGGACGTGCCTGCAGCAGGAAAGCGAAATCCTCGCTGGCGGTGCGCGGTGCAAATTCGGGAACGACCTGCCCAGCGCCGAACGCCTGCAGCGCCACCTCGCGGATGTAGGCGGTCTGCTGCGGGTGGTTGATGACGCTGGGGAAGCCGCGCGGGAACTCGATCTCGGCACGTCCACCAAATGCTATGGCGGTCTGCTCGGCGATGTCGGTCACCCGGCGGCGCAGGGTATCGCGCACCTCCGGCAGGTAGGCGCGTACGGTCAGCGTCAGTTCCACCACATCGGGAATCACGTTGGCCGCGTGCCCGCCGTGGATCGAGCCCACGGTGACCACGCCCATCTGCCGCGGGTCCACGTTGCGTGACACCACGCTCTGCAGCGCGGTGATGATATGCGCCGCCACCAGGATCGGGTCGACGCTGCCCTGCGGCTCGGCGCCGTGGCCACCCTTGCCGATCACCTTCAACCGCGCCCAGTCCACCGACGCCATCGCCGGTCCATCGACGAAACCAAAGTGACCCACTGGCACGCCCGGCCAGTTGTGCAGGCCATAGATGGCATCCACCGGGAAACGCTCGAACAGGCCGTCCTCGATCATCTTCGAGGCGCCCGACCCGGTCTCTTCAGCCGGCTGGAACACCAGCTGCAGCGTGCCATCGATGCGCCCGTGGTGGGCCAGGTAATGCGCGGCCGACAGCAGGATGGCGGTGTGGCCATCATGGCCGCAGGCGTGCATGAGGCCTTCGTTCTGGCTGGCATAGGCCAGGCCGGAGTCTTCCCGGATCGGCAGCGCATCGATGTCCGCACGCAGTCCCAGCCGGCGGCTGCCCTGCCCGCGCTGCAGCGTACCCACCACGCCGGTGCCACCGATGCCGGTGGTCACTGCATAGCCCCACTGCTGCAGCAGCTCGGCCACGCGGGCGCTGGTGCGGTGCTCTTCGAACGCCAGTTCGGGGTGGCGATGCAGGTCGTGCCGCAAGGCGATGGCCGCTTCGGCGCGCGCGGCAATTTCGGGCAATACACCTGTTGCCGGCGTGTTCCGCCGGGCATGGACCGGCGCTACCGATGTGTCTCCGCTCATCGTCTTACCCCACCTTCCGCGCCGGCTCGGCGTCGGTCGCATGGCGGCTGGCCTTGCGCGGCAGGCCGAGATGGTCACGCAGGGTCTGCCCTTCCAGTTCGCGCTGGTGGTACCCGCGCGCCTGCAGGATCGGCAGCACCAGCCGCACGAAGTCATCCAGCCCTTCGCGTTGCGCCGCGAAACCCAGGATGAACCCATCGCTGGCACCCGCGTCGAACCAGCGGATCAGTTCGTCGGCCACGTGCTGCGGGGTTCCGATGAAGTTCGGCCGCGGGCTGACTGCCTGCAGCGCCACCTGGCGCAGGGTCAGGCCCTGCTCGCGCGCGTCCTGCTTGATGCGGTCGGTGGTGGAGCGGAAGGAGTTGCTGCCAATGTCGCCCAGTTCGGGGAACGGCGCATCCGGATCGTACTGGCTGAAGTCATGGTGGTCGAAGAAGCGGCCCAGATAGGCCAGTGCGTCCTCCAGGCTCGCCAGCGCTGCGATGGCCTGGTACTTGGCCTCGGCCTCGGCCGCCGTGTGGCCGACGATCGGGCCGATGCCCGGGAAGATCTTCACGTCGTTGCCGCTGCGCCCGTGGGCGATGGCGGAGTTCTTGACCTTCTGGGTGAACGCCCGCGTCTCGTCCAGGGAAGGCGAATGGGTGAACACCGCATCGGCGTACTTGCCGGCCAAGGCGATGCCATCGTCGGACGAGCCGGCCTGGAAGATCACCGGCTGCCCCTGCGGCGACCGCTGGATGTTCAGCGGGCCTTCCACCTGGAAGAACTTTCCCTTGTGGTCCAGGCGCCGGAATTTTTCCGGGGCGAAGAACGTACCGCTGTCGCGCGCGCGCACGAACGCATCGTCGTCCCAGGAATCCCACAGGCCCTGCACCACCTCCAGGTACTCATCGGCAATCTGATAGCGCAGCGCGTGTTCCGGGTGCGGGCGGCCGTAGTTGCGGCCCGAGCCTTCCAGCGGCGAGGTCACCACGTTCCAGCCCGCGCGGCCGCCGCTGAGCAGATCCAGCGAGGCGAACTGGCGGGCCACGGTGAATGGATCGCTGTAGGAGGTGGACAGGGTACCGGTCAGGCCGATCTTCTTCGTTGCCGTAGCCAGCGCCGACAGCAGCGAGATCGGTTCGAAGCGGTTGAGGAAATGCGGGATCGACTTTTCGTTGATGTACAGCCCATCTGCCACGAAACCGAAAGCGATGCCGTTGTCCTCGGCGGTGCGCGCGATGTCGATGTAGAACTGCAGGTTGACGCTGGCATCGGCCGGGTTGGAAGGGTGTTTCCAGGCATGCATGTGGCTGCCGGGGCCCTGCAGCATGATGCCGAACGGAATGTGGCGCGGGGTGGTGCTCATGGGGGTCGCTCCTGCAGGTCAGGCCACCGCCGCGCGCGGCGCGGGCGACAGCAGTTCAAGGGAAGTCAGGCGGGCATCCAGGTCGGCCACCGGGGCATCGAGGATGAATTCACCCACGCCGAAGCGCCGGTGCAGTGCGTCCAGTTCGCCGCGGACGTGCGCGGCATCGCCGGACAGCACGCTGGGCCGGGTTTCCTCGATGCGGAAGTCGCTCACCCCGACCTGCCGCGCGTACTCGGCCGCGGCCTCGGGGCTGGGCAGGTTGACGGTCTGCCCCGGGCCGAGGTGCAGCTTGTAGACGCGCAGCGCACCGATATGGCGTGCAGCGGCTTCGCTGGTCGGCGCGGCGAAGGCCACGGTGGCCAGCAGCGGCGCCTGCGTCGACAGCGCGCGGTAGGCATTGAAGGCGGCCTCGATATGGGAGGGGTCGCCATCGAAGTGGGCGGCATAGACGAAACGCCAACCGAGCTCGGCCGCCTGTCGCGCGCTCTGCGGGCTGGCGCCCAGCAGGAACCGCTCCGCTGCGGCCTGCGGCAGCGGTCGCGCCTGTGCGTCATCGCGCGTTCCCGACAGATACCCTTCCAGGTCGCGCAGCTGCTGGGCGAAATCCGCGAAGGCCGGCCGCCCCGCCGCCAGCGCGGCCGTGGACGCGGGCAGACCGCCCGGCGCCTTGCCCACGCCCAGGTCCACGCGGCCCGGCGCCAGTGCCGCCAGCAGGTTGAAGTTCTCGGCCACCTTGTACGGCGCGTAGTGGCGCAACATCACCCCGCCGCTGCCGATACGGATGCGCCGGGTCTGCGCCAGCACCCAGGCTGCCAGCACTTCCGGCGCCGGGCTGGCCAGGGCGGGTGCGGCGTGGTGTTCGGCAAACCAGTAGCGGTGGTAACCCAGCTGCTCGGCGCGCTGCGCCAGCTGCAGGCTGTTGCGCAGCGCCTGTTCGGGCGTGCCACCGTCGGCTACGGGGCTCTTGTCCAATACGCTGGTCAGGTAGCTCATGTGCGCGTCCTCGCTCAGGGATGGGCTACGGGAATGCCAAGCAGGCCGTTCAGCGCTGCCAGGATCGGTTCAGCGCCGGAGACGTACTGCCGCTCGTGGTGCGCGCCGGTGGCGTGCTCGCTGTGCACGCCCTGCGGCAGCACCAGCTTGGGCAACGACTGGTCCTGTTCGCCGATCTCCGCGATCACCTCGCGTCGCGGCCGGGCAAAGCCAATGCGGCGCACGTCCAGCTGGCTGTCCAGGCCACCGATGCTCGACAGCGCGCCTTCCAGCAGCAGGCTGTGCCGGCAGAAGAACCGCTGCCCCGGCAACTGGCCGTCCTCGAACTCGCGGTCGAGCAGGAACAGGATGGGTTTGGGCGTTGCGTCTACAGCCACGGTATCGTCCTCATCAGGTCCGGCAATGCATTGCCGCTTCGTATTCGATGCTAGAGAAGACCGGCGCTGCCTCTGCGCCATCGCGCGACAATCGGCGGTCACATCCGGCCACGCAGATGCGCCTTGGCCATAAGCAGAATGCTGCCGGTTATGCCGCGCGTTCGGCGCTCACGCGATCCGCCGCAACGGCGCCGGTGCAACGACCGCCCGCACGGCCAGATGACCGGCTGCACGCTCGGCGGCCAGGTCGATGCGCGCCTGCAGCGCCGTGCTGCTGACCTGCGCCCCCGCGAAGTCGGCCGGCGTGGCATACACACCGATCGGCAGCGTGTGCGCCTGCAGGAAGCTGAACAACGGACGCAGTTGG
The DNA here is from genome assembly GCF_058787375.1 of Stenotrophomonas sp. FW305-3-2-15-E-LB1. Taxonomy (NCBI): domain Bacteria; kingdom Pseudomonadati; phylum Pseudomonadota; class Gammaproteobacteria; order Lysobacterales; family Lysobacteraceae; genus Stenotrophomonas; species Stenotrophomonas sp. FW305-3-2-15-E-LB1. Next base: position 24,246 of record NZ_JBYSZR010000025.1, on the reverse strand, counting down.
TGGTCGATCACCAGGGCATGGCGCTCGCTGCCGCCGGTGGCGGCCAACAACACCGGCGTATCCACCAGCGCGTCCAGCTCGATGAAATCCACCAGGTGCTTGAACAGCCCCGGGTAGGAACCGCGATACACCGGCGCAGCCACCACCAGCAGATCGGCCGATTCCACCGTGGCCAGCGCCTGCTCCACCTCCGGCGACGCTTCCGCACGCGACAGCGACTGCCCCAGCGAGCGCGCGATCGGCGCCAGCTCGACCAGCGTCACGCTGGCATGCAGCCGCTGCTGCAGTGCCTCCAGCAGGTGCCGCACCAGCAGCAGCGTCCGCGACGTCGCCGAGCTCGTCGGCGAACCAATCAATGCAACCACGTTCAATGCAGATGACATGCAATGCTCCCTTCAATCAAAACCGGTAACTGACCCGCCCGTACCAGAACGCACCCACCGTGCTCAGCACATCGCCGGTATCCCAGGTGGTCTCGATGCTGGCTACGTCGGTAGCGCTGCGCGCGTACTCGGGCACCTTGCGGGTGCGCTTGTCGAACACGTTGTTGATGCCCAGCGCCGCACTCCAGCCGCTGCCCAGTTCGACCCCGCCGGACAGATTGGTCACCAGCACCGGCGGCTGCTTGTATTCCACGCCGTTGTTCAGGCGCTTGATCGGGCCGAAGTAGGCGAAGTCCAGGTTCGAGCGCCAGCGCCCGTTCTGCCAGCCCAGCCCCGCCACCTGCGTGTAGCTGGGCGTGCGGAAGCGCAGCGCGTACTCGCTGGATTTCGTCAGCAGGTTGATGTTCGGCAGCCCCTGCAGCGCGCCGGGAATGGCGCTGACCTTCTGGATGGTGGTGCGGCCGACGTTGGCCGCGTAGGTCCAGCGCAGCTTGCCCCACGCGGTTTCCTGGTTCGCTTCCAGGGTCAGTTCCACGCCGCGCGTACGGGTGTTGCCCACGTTGGTGAAGTAGCTGGCATAGAAGGCATCACCGGGCAGGATGCTGATGCCGGCCGTGCCCAGCAGAGTGTCGATGGTGTTCTTCTGCGCAGCGGTCAGCACCGTACCGCTGTTGTCGGTGATGCGTGCCGGGTCCTGGGCGTTGTAGCCGATCTGGCTGGACTGGCCCAGCTGTCCACGGATGTCGATCTGGTAGGCATCCACCGCCAGGTGGAACGCGGGGCTCGGGTCCCAGGTCACACCGAGGCTGTAGTTGGTGGCTTTCTCCGGCTTCAATGGCGTTGCGCCGAGGGCGATGGCCGCCGGTGATGAAACCTGTGCGACCAGCGTGGTACCGCACGGGCAACTGCCGGTGGCCTGGTAGAACTGCGCGCCCAGGCTGGGCGCGTGGAAACCGTTGCTGACCGTTGCGCGCACGCCCAGCGCATCGGTGAAGTCGAAGCGCGTGGTCAGGCGCCCGGTCGACACGCTGCCGAAATCCGAATGATCTTCCCAGCGCGCGGCCGCATCCAGGTACCAGCGCGAGGTGATGTTGCTGGCCGCCCCCACGTAGACCGCTTTGCTGTTGCGGGTGGCCTTCACCGCATCGGCGGTCGAGTAGCCGACAAAGGCCGCCGCGCCGAAGCCGGTGTAGGACTCCCACTGCCCTGCCCCGCGCTCGTACTGCTCGTGCTGGTACTCGGCGCCGGCGCTCACCTCCAGTGGCGAAGCGAACGCCGCCACCTCGAAGCCACGGCGCAGGTCGAGGTTGGCGATGCCCTGCTGGTAGTCCAGCTTGCCGTCATAGAAATCAGTGGGCGACCCCGGATACGGCAGCGAGAAGTTGGCCGAGTTGCGCGTATACGTGCGTACCGTACTGCGGTTGCCGGTCAGGCTGGCGTCGTAATCCCAGCCCGCCAGCTGGCCCTTCACCCCGGCACTGCCGGTGTACTGCTTTTCTTTGGTTTCCAGCACGGGCAGGAATCCATCGGGCCAGACGCTCAGCACGCTCGGCGCCTTGTACGTGGTGAAGATGGTGGCCGGCAGGCGGAAGTTCTGGATTGCCTGTGCACTGCGGTCGCTGGCCGTGGCGGTGGCGTAGAACTGCGCGTTCTCACCCAGGCCATGGCCGGCGTTCAGCGCAAAGGCCCTCAGCGAGTACGAAGGCGAGCTGAGGATGGTGTTGGCCTCGGCATCGCGCGTGGCCTCAGCCGGGTTCGGCGTCGCCCCGGCCGGAAGCTGGTTGTTCGGCCGCAGCGCCACCAGGTTGCCGCTGGCATCCACCGCCGGGTAGCTCAGGTAGCCGTCGATGTAGCGCCGCGTGCGGATGGCATGGTGCTGGCGCGTGGTTTCACCGGACAGGTTCACGAAGCCATCCTCACCCCACGGCAGGCCGACGTTTGCACGCACGCTGGTGCGGGTGCCGTCGCCATCAATGCTTTGCCCGCTTTCCACCGAGACATCGCCACCGTGCGCCTGCGATTTCAGGATCACGTTGACCACGCCGGTGATGGCATCGGAGCCGTAGATGGCCGAGGCTCCGTCGCGCAGCACCTCCACATGGTCGATGGCCGCCACCGGAATCAGCGCGAGGTCGGCCCAGGCATGGCCGGAGTAACCGCCACCGTTGGCACCGCTGACATAGGCACTGGCGTTGCGGCGCTTCCCATTCACCAGCACCAGCGTGTAGCCCGGCGAAAGGTTGCGCAGCTGGTAGCCGCGGATCAGGCTTTCCTGGTCGCTCTGGTAGCCACCGATCTGGCTCAGCGACGGCAGGCTGCGCTGCAGCGCTTCGAGCAGGTTGGCCTGGCCGGTGGCCGCCAGATCTTCCGCCGAGATCACGTCGATGGGCGTGGAGCTGTTCTTGACGGTGCGCGTACTGCTCCGCGAACCGGTCACCACGACGGCATCCAGCGTGGACGCGGCGAGGTTGGCGGACGTGGCCGTCGCTGCATCTGCGGGGCCATCCGCTTCGGCGGCATGGGTGGAGGCTGCGGCCAGCGTGGCTGCAATCAGGACAGCGAGGGTGTTCAGGACAGGCGAATGGGCGGCAGGCATGGGGGCTCGTGGGGGTGGGCCGGAGACACACCTCCATTCAAAGGCCCCGGCCAGCGCCGCAACAGCGGATATCGCGTCACCCAGCCGTCATATCCGGCCAGCCACATGACCGCTGGTAATGAGGTTAGGCAACGCTGGGCGCCACGCCGCCCGATGCCATGTCCATGGGATGGCGACGGACGACGGGGGGATGAGTGATGTCGGCGGTCGGCGGTCGGCGGTCGGCGGTCGGCGGTCGGCGGTCGGCGGGGTAGAGTCGACTGTTAGTCGACTATCGCGCGCAGCGCGGGCTTCCAAACGGTGTCGCCAACAGCAGTCGACTAGCAGTCGACTCTACCCAGTCGGGTACGCCAAGCCAGACGAACGCCCCCGCGCACATGCTCCACTGGCATCACCACATGCCCGCGCGCCGCTGCGCCCACCGCAACCACCTCGGTAGCATCAGGCCATGAGCATCGACCCGACCGCGCCCACCGTCGCCATCGTGGCCTGCCACGGCCAGGGGCTGTTCGAGTTCGGCTGCGCGGTCGGCCTGTTCGCGCCCATCCGCCCGGAACTGGGCGTGGCCTGGTACCGCACCCAGCTCTGCGCCGGCGAACCTGGTGCGCTGCGCATGCTCGGCAGTGCACAGGTGCAGCTGCCCTGCACGCTCGATGCCGTCGATGACGCCGACATCATCGTCATCCCCGGCTGGCGCGAGCCCAGTGAGCGCCCGCCACAGGCGCTGCTTGATGCGCTCACCCGCGCCCATGCGCGCGGCGCGCGCATCGCGTCCATCTGCTCGGGCGCGTTCGTGCTGGCCTGGGCTCGCCTGCTCGATGGCCGCCAGGCCACCACGCACTGGCGGCTGACCGAGACGCTGGCGCGTGACTTCCCGCGCATCCATGTGCGCGAGGATGTGCTGTACGTCGATACCGGCGACATCATCACCTCGGCCGGCTCGGCCACCGGCATGGACATGATGCTGCACATGGTGCGCAAGGATTACGGCGCGCGCGTGGCCAACCTGGTGGCCGAACGCCTGGTGCTGGCGCCATGGCGCGATGCCGAGCGCAGCCAGCGCGTCAGCCGTGCCATTCCCAATGGCGAGCCCACGCGGCTGGCCAGGCTGATGGATTGGATGCGCCACAACCTGCGCGAGGCGCATTCGCTGGCCAGCCTGGCCGAACAGGCCGCGCTGAGCCAACGCACGCTGCAGCGGCAGTTCCTTGAAGCCACCGGCCTGTCGCCCATCGACTGGCTCATCCGCGAGCGCGTGGCCTATGCCCGCGAGCTGCTGGAAACCACCGACCGGCCACTACAATGGATTGCCGAGCAGGCCGGATTTGGATCGCAGGAATCGTTCCGCCGTCATTTCCGCAGCCAGGCGGCCGCCAGCCCAACCGAATACCGTAGCCAGCATCGCAACGGGATCGGCGCGGACCGGCTGGTCGGCTGCTGAGTGCCTCCTCAACCGGCTTTCCACGGCGCCACCACCGCTGCAAGATAGGGGCTTGCCCTGCACTGCCGATGGAACGGTGATGACTGACAGCCCGTACCGGAATTACCGCATTGGCATCGGCGTGTCGCTGCTGCTGGCTGCGCTCATCGCCACCCTCTCGCTCATCGCGGTGGCGACGCCCAACCTGGGCTGGGGCGTCGTTGCGCTGGCCACTGTGGCAATCTGCATCGGTGGCCCGTTGCTGCTGGTTCTGCTGCTGGCGTGGCTGCGCTACATGGTGCGGCAGCGCGGGCGCGTGCCCGGCCGCGTACACGCGTGGATGTTCCTGCCCACCGTGGCGGCCGCGCTCATCATTCCGTTCTGGGAGTCCGTACAGCACAGCTGGGCCAACATGGTGGGCGGGTCGCGTGACCCTGTTGCCGAGCTGCACATCAATCTCAGCGGTCAGCCGCTGTGGCTGGACACCTCGCCGTATGCGTCCACCGGCTCCGGCGCTGGCCCGGACCTGCCCATGCAAGGCGATACGCCCGAGCGCTTCGTGGCCTTCCATCGCTATCCCAACGCGCAGTCCGATGTGGACCGCGCGTTTCCGTACCAGGACGCGCGCCTGAAGCGCTCCGTGGAACACTACCGGTACGCCACGCCATCCGGCGATCGCGCCGTCACTGAGGTGCCACTGGTCCGCCGGCCGTATCCGGACACCACACGCTTCAACGCCGGATGGCGCAGCACCGGCACACCCGAGCTGGTACACCTCTACTACCACTACAGCGATCATGTGGAGGTCGTACCCACGCTCGCGCGCCTCAGCGGATCGGCTGCCGACCATCTGCAGCGCAGCCGCTTCGAGGGCCTGGTGCTGTTCGGGATCCACAATTATGGCCACGCGCCCATCGTGCGGATGGAGGCCGATGGCATCGCACTGGACATCGGTGACAAGGCCATCGAGAACATCCCGGCCGTGCCCGCGGATTGCACCGCCTATGGCTATCCGGCCGGCGTCGCGCTGCTGCCACTCGACCAGCCGCTGCAGGTGCGCTGGCAGACCGTCGATGCACCCACGCGGTGGCACAGCGCGCGCGTGCAGGTGCCTGCGTTCCGGCAGGGGCAGCCGTTGCAGGGGCAATCCACGTTGCAGCACGTTCTGCTGTACGTACTGCCTGACGGCACGCTGGCTGCCGAACGCTATGCCGAAGTGTTCGACGGCGACACGCAGCGCGGCATCAAGGCCACCGGCCTGCCGGCCAGTGCTGCCGCCTTTGCGCGCTGCGGCAGCGCCCGCGCTGGCTACAGCGAGCGTGCCGGCGCCGTGCTGGCTGACTGATCCGCAGCGCTGGCGGTCCCAGCCGAGCGCTCGTGCAGCGCGCACATTCCGCCGGGCTTGGCCCGGCGCTACCGCGTCCTTGCGCGCGGTGCCAAAGTCGGTAGTGCCGGCCGCTGGCCGGCAAACCGCCGCAGGTGAAGATGGCCCTACCAATTCGTTCACTGACGCAACACCGGCGCCAACGCACGATCAGGTCGCCCATCCCGGGCCTTACGCATAGGTGTTCTGCAATGGACAAGAATCGTACCGAAGGTGCCAAGAACCAGGTCAAGGGCACCGTCAAGGAAGTGGCCGGCAAGGTCACCGGCAACAAGACCCAGGAACTTGAGGGCAAGGCACAGAAGGACGTGGGCAAGGTGCAGAGCGCGGTGGGTAAGGCCAAGGACGACGCACGTCATTGAGTGCCGTCGCAGCCGCCGCAGCCGCAGGGCGCGGCGGCCAGGTGCCCTCTCCGGAGGGAATCGCCGGCAGGTTCATCCTCGCCCAGCATTGAGAATCCACGCGCGGTGACTCTGTCGACCACACAACGCATCCTGCTCGTCGAAGACGATACGGCCATCCGCGAACTCACCGAAGATGTTCTCACTGAAAGCGGGTATGAGGTCATCGCTGTCTGCGATGCGGAGAAGGCGGTCCATGCACTTGCCGCAGCTGAGTCGTTCGACCTGCTGATTTCCGATATCCGCTTGCCCGGCATGAACGGCTGCGAGCTTGCACGCCATGCGATGACCCTGGACCCCGCCCTGCGCGTACTCCTGGTCACCGGTTACGCAGGCCAGCGCGCAGGCGATCCGCAGTCCGTGCCCAAGGACATTCCCCTTCTGCTCAAACCATTTTCGTTACGGCAGCTTCTGCAGTCGGTGCACAATACGATCTGAGATCGCCTGCCAGCAGCCGGTCCACACGGCGCTCGAGTTCTGCAGCCGAGAACGGCTTGGTCAGTATCTCCATCCCCTGTTCAAGGTGTTCACCCCCTACCGCTGCAAAAGCGGCATAGCCGGTAATGAACAGCACAGGCAACGCCGGCCGCGTCTGCCGCCCCGCGTCAGCCACCTGGCGGCCATTCAAGGTGCCCGTCAGGCCGACATCGGTCACCAGCAGGTCGAAGGGCTGCCCCGTCGCCAGCAGCGCCAGCGCCTCGCTGCCATTGGCTGCTTCGGTCACGCGATGGCCTTGGGCGCACAGGACATCCCGCACCAGGGCACGAATGGATGCCTCATCCTCGACAAGCAACACTGCGCGACCAGACATCACTGGCGTGCTCTCAGTGTCGTACAGCGGCTGGACATCAACCGACGGCGGACCATTGAACTGGGGAAGATACAGGTGAATGGTGGTCCCCTGCCCTGGCGTCGACTCGACGTCCACCTGTCCGCCCGATTGCCGGGTGAACCCATAGATCATCGACAGGCCCAGCCCGGTGCCCTGCCCGATCGGCTTGGTGGTGAAGAACGGCTCGAACACTTTGTCCAGCACGCTCGCATCCATGCCCGTGCCGGTATCGCATACGGACAGGCGCACATAGGTCCCTGCGGGCAGTCCAAGCTGTTCACTGCGCGGTCCCGCCAGCGCCTCGACCTCAGTGGAGATGACCAGCGTTCCACCCTCCGGCATGGCGTCGCGGGCATTGATGCACAGATTGAGCAGGGCGTTCTCCAACTGTGGGGCATCCACCAGCACGTCGTCACCCCCATCCTGCAACCGCGTTTCGATTTCGATCGAGGGCCCGATGGAGCGGCTGAGGATGTCCAGCATGCCGCTCACCAGCGACGAAACCTGCACGGAGGACGGGGCCAGAGTCTGTCGTCGCGAGAACGCCAGCAGGCGTTGGGTCAGCGCGGCGGCCCGATCAGCGCCACCGCGGGCCATCTCGAGATAGCGCCCCAGACCCTCCGTGCGCCCCTGGCCAACCCGCAGCTCCAGCAGCTCCAGGCCCATCGAAACAGCAGTCAGCATGTTGTTGAAGTCGTGCGCGATGCCGCCGGTCAGCTGGCCCAGCGATTCCATCTTCTGGCTTTGACGCAGGCGCTCTTCCATGGCCATCAGTTCGGCCGTGCGTGCCTGTACTCGTTCTTCCAGGGTCAGGGTCAGCTGCTGCAACCGCTGCTGCGCGATACGACGATCAGTAATGTCAGCCGCGGCCCCGAACCACTCCTTCACCCGCCCCTGCTCATCCAGCAATGGCACCGCACGCATCTGCAGCCAGCGCACCGCGCCGTCATCCAGCAGGGTGCGGTGCTCCACTTCCAGCGCCGATCCCGTATCGCGCGCAGCTTCAATGGCAGCGTCCACAGCTCCCCGATCGCCAGGATGGATCAAGCGCTCGCGCCAGGCGCCTGATGTGTCGTGCAGGCCTATCGCCTCGCCCTGGCCATAGATCAGGTCCACCTGCTGCCAGTCTGCGGAAATGGAGTACAACGACTGGGTCGCCGCAGAAACCAGCGCCCCCAGGCGTCGCTCGCTCTGCACCAGCGCTTCGGAAGCGTGCCGCTCGGCCGTGCGGTCGCGGAACACCACGACATAGCCCACCGCTTCACCCTCGTGGCCACGCAGCACCGTCATCGAGCCGTGCGCCCAGAATCGGCCACCGTCGCACCGGCGCAACCAGCGCTCACCACTCAATCCGCCCTTTTGCAGCGCCTGCTCCATGTTGTGGCGGAAGCGCCCGGCCTGCCGGTCATCGTCCAGGTACAGCACTTCACCATGCTGGCCCAGCACCTGGCTTTCGTGCCAGCCGAGAATTTCCTCGGCACCGCGGTTCCACAGCGTCACCAGGCCGTCCATGTCGAAGGCGATGATCGCGTAGTCGCGGGCACTGTCCATGATCTGCCGGTGCCGCGCCTCGGTCAGCGAAAGGTGCCGCTCCAATGCCACCTGCGGCGTCAGGTCCAGGCCCTGCACGAAAATGCCGTTGACCCGGCCCGCGTCGTCCTTGCACGGCTGGAACACCACATCGACGATGTGGCACGGGCCACTGCCAGCCTGCGCGATGCCACTGTCATAGGCCACCTTGCGGCCGATGTATGGCTCACCCGTGCGGTAGACCTCATCCAGTAGATGCAGATAGCCCTGGTCCAGCACTTCCGGCAACGCCTCCACGATGGGCCGGCCAAGCACCTCGCGGTGACCGATCAGGCTGGCGTATCCCGGGTTGACCAGCTCGATCCGGTGCTCCGGTCCGGTCAGGAATGCCATGAACAGCGGGGACTTCTCGAACAGCGCGATCAGCCGCTCGTTCTCGCGCGCCAGCCGATCCTGGGCCACCACCATCCCGGTGACTTCCTTGGTCACGCAGAAGGCACCCGCTACCTGCTCATCCTCGCCATGAAGCGGGGAAAACGAAAACGTCCACCAGGTATCTTCCGGTGCACCGTAGCGGTTCATCGCCACCGGCACATTTTCAAAGCGCGAGCCCTGCCCGGCGAAGGCCCGCTCGATCGGCTCACGCACCGCAGGCCAGGCATCGGCCCACAGGCTGCGCAGCGGCGCGCCCATCGCATGATCCAGGCGCGGGCCGAGGATCGGCGCGTAGGCATCGTTGAACAGGAAGATCAGTTCAGGCCCCCAGACCAGGTACATGCTCTCGGGGGAATTGAGCATCAGTTCCACCGCACAGCGCAGCGAAGCGGGCCACTGGGCGACAGGGCCAAGGGGGGTCGCCGACCAGTCGTGGTCGCGCACACGCTCAGCCGCAGCGCCGGCTGCACGGGGAAACACAGGGAAATGGGGTTGCACTTCAATTCCTGGTGGAAAGCGGGAGTCGCAGCACCCCAGGGGCGTCCCGCCCGCTGCAGAAAGTGAGACTGTTGGCGCCAATCTACGGCATCCGGGCCGGAGCCGCTGTCAACGCAGGCTCACGGGTGGCCAAGCCGCTCAGCGTGTGAACAAAGCCTCACAGTCCAGGCAGTAGCGCTTCGTATAGTGACGCGCGTCACACAAGAACCCCTTCCATGCTCCGTGCGTTTGCCTATTCCAGCCACATGTCGGCTGGTCTTTCCGACGAAAAGATCCGCAGCATCATCGCCCAGTCGGCCTCATTCAACCGCGTTGCCGGCGTCACTGGCGCATTGCTGATCAGTGGGACGCAGTTCTTCCAGTACCTCGAAGGGCCACCGGACGGGCTGGATACCGTCATGCGCCGCGTCCGTGAAAGCCGCTCGCACCACGCCATCGTGCAGGTGCTGGATGCACGCATAGAGGCGCGCGCCGTGCCCTATTGGGCGATGACCCGGGTCGAAACCGGGCAGATCGTGGTGTCTGGCCTGGTCAATGCGCAGTGGGACGAATTCGGGCAGCGCACTGCCATCGCCAGCCCTGGCATGGATCTGCTGGCCGCGCTGCTGCGCCCGCACTTCCCCGCGCTGGGCGGGGCGGCAGGTTGAGGGAATTTCATCTGCCGATACCGGACGTCAGGCGACCTCGCGCCTCCCCAGCGAGCCCATCGTGAAAACATAGCCCGCGTCCAGCAGGAAGCTACGCATGCGCTGCTCAGCCGTGCGCGGGCAGGTAATCAACTCCGGTCCATACAGGGCGTAGACCCAATGCTCTTCGCCCAACTGCTCGCGGCGGACGCCCGAACGCGGTGACTGACACGCCCAGCTCCACGCTTCGCGCAGGCGGCCGGGGCCGATCGATTGACCATTGCGCAGGCGGAAACTCAGCCAGCGCACCATACCGCCGTTTGACTCTTCCATCATCTGCCCCTTGTGAGTTCAGCCACACTAGCCGGGCACCCCGTCATGCCCGAGTGAGCACGCTCACGCGTGGGGCAGCTCCCAGAAATCCACCAGCGGCCCCAGCCCGGGCACCGCACGACGATCATCGCGCACTGTGGGGAAGTGGCGCTTCCACTTGCCGGCGGCAATGGCATGCAGGGCTGACACGTCCACACTTCGGCAGACCATCGTCCACGTGCGGAAGTAGCGCTCGCTGACCGCCTGGTCAAACTGCACCACCACGTTGCCGTGCCGGGTGGCGGCCTCTATGCGGCTGAACACCTGGTAGATGGCTTCTTCCGGGCCTTCCAGGTACTGGAAGAACCGGTGTCCATCAAACAGCAGGATGCCGGTGACGGACAGCGCCTGGTTGCGCGCCATGGCGTCGATGAGCAGTTCGTCGATCGAATCGGCCGCCAGCGCGCACGGCAAGGTGCTCTGATAGGCCAGCGCATGCAGAGGCAGGGCAGACATGGGTACTTCCGGAAATGAGGAAAGCGTGGCACAGGATCCTGCGCCGGGGTCGCTTGAAAAACGTGCGACACGTTAACGAGCCGCCCGTGCGGATGGCGTGACCAACGACCGCCACGATCCCCGCCCTCAATGCGATGAGACATACACCGCGTCCACCGGCGCCGGCGGCAGCGCGAAGCTGCGCCGCATCCGCGCCACCTCGGCCGCCGGTGGCAACCCGAACAGCCGCTTGAACTCGCGATTGAACTGCGACGGGCTGGCATAGCCCACGCCCAATGCGGCCGCCTCGGCGGTCATGCCCTGCCGCAGCATCAGCAGCCGCGCCTGGTGCAGCCGGGTGGACTTCACGTACTGCATCGGCGAGGTACCGGTGATGGCACGGAAATGGTCGTGGAAGGTCGGCACGCTCATCTCCGCCTCCACCGCCAGCGCATCCACATCCAGCGCCGTCGCGTAAGCTGCATGGATATGCCGCAGCACCTTGCCGATGCGCCCGAAGCGCCCGCGCATCGCCAGCGCCTCACGCATCGCACCGCCCTGCGCCCCGGTCAGAACACGGAAATACAGCTCCCGCACCAGCGCCGGGCCCAGCACCACCGCTTCCAGCGGATCGCCCAGCGCTTCCAGCAGGCGCAGCACGGTCGCCTGCATCGCCGCCTGCATCGGGCTTGCCATCATGCTCTGCGCCGATGCCGGGGCATGGGCCGCGTGCGCCTCCAGCTCCAGCATCAGGTCCGCGGCCAGCTGCAGGTCCAGGTGCAGGTAGATCGCCAGCAGCGGCGCGTCGGCCGTCGCCTCGGTTTCCATGGTGAAGGTCACCGGCACCGACACCGCCAGGTAGTGCTGCGCGTCGTACTGGTACACCTGCCCGCCCAGGTAACCGCGCTTCACGCCCTGGCAGACGATCACGATGCCGGGGTCGTACAGCACGGGCGTCCGCGCCAGCGGTCGGTTCGAGCGCAGCAGGCGCACGCCTGGCAGGGCCGTCAGCGTGTAGCCCTCGTCCGTGGCGAGGGCCTGCAGCAGGCCCACCATGCGCGCCTGCATCGTCTGTTCCGCAGAAAGCATGGGCAGCTCATAGGAATAGGCAAGAATGGCCGAAGGCTAGGCCTGGGATGCTCATAGTGCAAGCACTAACGTGCAAGCTCCCAACCGAGAGCCACCCCATGACCACATCCCGCCTCTTCCTCATCACCGGCGTCAGCAGCGGCTTCGGCCGTGCGCTGGCCGAGCACGCTCTGCTGGCCGGCCATCGCGTCGTCGGCACCGTGCGCAACGACACCGCCCGTCACGACTTCGAAGCGCTCGCCCCGGGCCGCGCGTTCGGCCGCCTGCTCGAGGTCACCGATGCCGACGCCATCACTGCCCTGGTCACCCACATCGAAGCCGACATCGGCGCCATCGATGTGCTGGTCAACAACGCCGGCTACGGCCACGAAGGCGTGCTGGAGGAATCGACCCTCGCCGAGCTGCGCCAGCAGTTCGAAGTGAACGTGTTCGGGCCTGCCGCACTCATCAAGGCGGTGCTGCCTCACATGCGCGCGCGCCGCCGCGGCCACATCCTCAACATCACCTCCATGGGCGGCTTCATCACCCTGCCCGGCATTGCCTGGTACTGCGGCAGCAAGTTCGCGCTGGAGGGCATCAGCGAAGTGCTGGCCAAGGAAGTCGCTGGTTTCGGCATCCATGTCACCGCCGTCGCGCCCGGTTCGTTCCGCACTGATTGGGCCGACCGCTCGATGGTGCGCTCGCCCCGCGCCATCGAGGATTACGACGCGCTGTTCGATCCCATCCGCAGCGCGCGCGAAGCCAAGAGCGGCCAGCAGCTGGGCGATCCGGCCAGGGCCGCGCAGGCCATGCTGCAGCTGATCGACAGCCCCGCGCCGCCCGCCCACCTGCTGCTGGGCAGCGATGCCGTGCAGCTGGTGCGCGGCAAGCTGCAGGAACTGGGCACCAGCATTGACCAGTGGGAAGCCCTGAGCCACAGCACGGATGGTTGAACCGACTGGTGGGTGCCGACCGTTGGTCGGCACGGGTCGGGCTGGTGGGTGCCGACCGTTGGTCGGCACAAGATCAGATCCACCGGCTTCCGCGTGAAGACCGCGCGCACGGTTCCCCTGCCCCCTCGGCTGTAACCTGAGCCCCTACCGGCCGCCAGGGAGGCGCAGGCGTGAATGCATCGATCCGGCAGGTGAACCTGCAGCGGCTGATCCTCGCGCTTGCCACGCTGTCGGCGCTGGTCATGCTGGGCAACACGCTGTGGGCCAGCTACCAGGTGCAGCGCCAGCAGCTCGTCGAAAAGAGCCTGGAAGCCAACCGGGTCTACGCGCACTCGCTGGCCCAGTCCACCCAGCATTTCGTGCTGAACGCGCAGCAGCAGCTCGCGGTCGGGGCCGAGCGCCTCAGCCGCGGGCTCGACCAGCCGGCAGCACACGATGATGAAGTGGAACGCATCAAGCTGCAGACCGATGCCTTCAACAGCGTCATCGCGGTGGATGCCCAAGGCGTGGTGGTCGGCACCTCACCCGCCCTGCCGGAACTGCAGGGCAAGGCGCTCACCAGCGCCGCCAACCGCAAAGCGCTGCAGCAGCGGCTGCCGATGGTCAGCGATCCCTTCATCGCCCACACCGGCAACCTGGTCGTCACCCTCTCCCATCCGGTATTCGATGCCGACGGCGGCTACGCCGGCTACATCACCGCCTCCATCCACCTGCGCGACCCGAACGTCCTGCATTCCCTGCTCGGCACGCACCCCTACGAGGATGGCTCGTACCTGTACGTGGTCAGCCGCGATGGCACCCTGCTCTACCACCCCGAACCGGACCGGGTCGGCCAGCCCGCCACCCGCAACGCCGCCGTCGAAGCGCTCAGCCAGGGAAGCGCCGGTGCCCTGCATTCGCACAACAGCCGCGGCGCGCACATGCTGGCCGGTTTCGCACCGGTGCCCGCTGCCGGCTGGGGCATCGTCGCCCAGCGCCCCATTGATGCCGCCACCGCGCCCATGGGCAGCCTGTTCGCCACCGTGCTGCGCAACGCCGCACCGCTGGGCCTGCTGTCGCTGCTGCTGATCTGGCTGTGCTCGCGTCGCATCGCCTCGCCCCTGCAGCAGCTCGCGCAGCACGCGCAGGAAGGCGATGTCGGCGCCGCCATTTCCCAGGTCAAGGCGGTCAATTCCTGGTACTTCGAGGCCGCGCAGCTGAAGCAGGCCGTGCTGGTCAGTTTCCGCAACCTCAGCGATCGCATCGGCAAGCTCGACCTGGCTGCACTCACCGATCCCCTCACCCAGCTGCTCAACCGGCGCGGGCTGGAACGCGCGCTCAGTGCCCTCACGGCCTCCGGCGTGCCGTTCGGCGTCATCACCCTCGATGTAGACCACTTCAAGGACGTCAACGACCGCCATGGCCACGACGCCGGTGACCAGGTCATCGCCGGCGTCGCCCAGAGCATGCGCGCCAATGCCCGCCCGCAGGACGTGCTGTGCCGCCTCGGTGGCGAGGAATTCCTGGTCCTGCTGCCCGAGGTCAGCGCCGATACCGCGCTGCAGGTGGCCGAACGCCTGCGCGCCGCCATCGAAGCGCAGGCATTTGCCAAGGTCGGGCACGTCACGATTTCTGCCGGGGTCAGCCATTACCCTGAAACCCAGTCCAACCCCGATCTGGCCATCCGCCAGGCCGACAAGGCGCTGTACCGCGCCAAACACGGCGGCCGCAACCAGAGCGTGCTCTACCGCAAGCGCAGCCAGCAGCCTCCACCGCCGTCTTGACGCGCTGTTGGCCGCATCTACACGGCATCGCCGCCGCGTACCTGCAACCCTGCCATCACCCCTACTTGCCCGCAGCACCCCCGACCGGCTCTCGCGCTCCCGTTCAACCGGAAAAAGCACATGGCCCCGACCCGTACCGAAGAACGCATGTCGACGCTGGGCAGCCTGGATGTCCTGGATGACGTTGCCGGGGCCTCGCTGGATCGCCTCACCGATCTGGCCGCACGCACCTTCCACGCGCCGGTGGCCTTCGTCTCGCTCATCGAAGTCGACCGCCAGCGGCTGATCTCGCGCAAGGGCCTCACCTCGGCCGGTTCGCATATCCGCGATTCCATCTGCGCGCACACCATCGGCTCCACCGCGGGCCTGGTCATCAACGACCTCGCCCTGGACCCACGCTTTTCCAGCCTGCCACTGGTGGCCGGGCCGCCACACCTGCGCTTCTATGCTGGCACCCCGCTCATCGCCGCCAACGGCGTGGCCATCGGTGCGCTGTGCGTGATGGACAGCGTGCCCCGGCAGTTCTCCGCCGATGATCGCCGCCAGCTGCAGACACTGGGCATGGCAGTGATGAACGAACTGGAGCTGCGCACGCTCAGTGGCCGTCGCGATCCGGTCAGCGGCCTGCCCAACCGCCACCAGTTCGCCATCGATTACGCCGCGCGTTCGGTACGTACGCCCGGGCAGCCGTGCTATGCCGTGATGATCGACGTGCTCGACCTGCCACGGGCCAACGAGGCCGGCCAGGTGCTCGGCATGGTACCGCTGGAAGCACTCATCCGCCGTGCCGGCGTGCGCATCAACCTTGCCTTGGACGGCGTGGCCCAGGTCTACCACGTGGAAGCCACGCGCTTCGCCTTCGTGATCGAACTGCCCGACCGCGATGCGATCGAGCGCCTGGTCCACCTGCTGCATGACGATCTCATCCGCCCGATCATGGCCGCCGCCGTACCGCTGGCGCCGCAGTTCCATGCCGGCCTGTGCGAGGCCACGCTGGGCCGCGACAGTGCCGACGATGTGCTGCGCAAGATGATGATCGGCATGCACTCGGCGCTCGCCGGCCATGTCACCTGCTGCTGGTACTCGTCCCTGCGCGATGAAGGCCTGCAGCGCAGCTATCGGCTGGCCACCGACGGCCAGCAGGCGCTGCAGCAGGACCAGTTCCACCTGGTCTATCAACCCCGCTTCCGCGCCGAAGACCTCACCCCCGTCTCGGCCGAAGTACTGCTGCGCTGGGACCATCCGCAGCTGGGCGCGGTCAGCCCTGCCGAGTTCATTCCCGTGTTCGAACGCACCGCGCTGATGCACGGCGTCACCGCCTGGGTGCTCGACCACGCGTTCACCCAGCTGGCGCAGTGGCGGCGCGAAGGGCTGTCACTCACCCTGTCCATCAACCTCTCCGCGCGCGATGTCGCGCGCAAGGGTATGGCCGATGCCTTCATTGCCACGCTGCTGTGCAAGGGCCTGTCCTGCACCGACGTGGAAGTGGAGATCACCGAGGGCGAATGGCTGCGCGCCGATTCCTTGCCCGGCGAACAACTGAAGCAGCTGGCGGCGGCCGGCGTGCGCGTGGCGATCGATGATTTCGGCAGTGGCTACAGCAACTTCGGTTATCTCACCGAACTGCCCATCCACACGATCAAGCTGGACAAGTCGATGATCGACGACCTGCCCACCGACACCCGCGCACAGCTGAAAGTACAGGCCGTCATCGGCCTGGCCCATGGCCTGGGTTACAACACCGTGGGCGAAGGGGCGGAAACATTCGAGCAGGTCGCCCTGCTGCAGGCGTATGGCTGCGATGAAATCCAGGGCTTTGCGCTGTCACGCCCGATCAGGGCCACCGATCTGGCCGCGCTGCACACGGTGCCGTACGTTCCGGTCTGAGCCGAGTATTGGCTGAACGGGATTTTCGGCATTCATCTTTTGCTGACACCGTTGAGCTCGCCAAGACGGCATGATGGCGCCGCAGCAGCATTGCCCCTTCCACTGGATCTCCTTTGCAGCCGTCTTCCCCTTCGGCCGGATCACCGGCCTCGCCGTCGCGTTCCTTCTTTGAATACCTGGCCGTACGGGCCGGTGAACAGTGGTTTGCCGTGGATGTGCAGGCCACCGTCGAGATACGCGGCCCGGAAACCTTTGACCGCCCCGGCAGCGAAGGACGCCTCACGCTGACCGTGCGCGAAAACGTCCTGCGCGTTGCCGATCTGCGCCGCCTCAGCGGGCTGACACCGTTTACCTACACCTGCCCGGCCATGGCGCTGGTGCGCGCCGGGGTGGATGTAATCGGCCTGGCCGTGGATGAAGTGGGCGACATCGAGAGCGTGCCGCGCAAGCAGCTGCGGGCCGACAACCCACTGGGGTATGTGTTCTGCAGCCAGAGCATCGCCATGCCCGACAAGCGGGAGATTCCGCTGATCGACCCGATGTTGTTGATTGCCGCGTAAGCAAGCATCGCCCATGTCCGGCGGATCCCGCCGCCCGAGCGCAGGCTCGGGCGCTACAAACGATCCAACCGCGGACGTGTAGAGCCGAGCCCACGCTCGGCTGCTCCCACGCGCCCGCCCAGTAGTGCCAGCCCATGGCTGGCAGCACGTACCCCGTCCGGCATCACGGAGCCGAGCATGGGCTCGGCTCTACAGCCCACCGCACACGGCCTACATCACGATGGCAAACCCCAGCGCCAACACCAGCGCCGAGGTCAGCAGGAACGACGCCAGCACGAACCCTGCCGCAGGCAGATACCCCACGTCATTCAACGCCACGAACGTGCGCGTGCGCGCCCACAGGTACCACACCACGGCCACCACCCCGATGGCCGCGCCCCAGCCTCGGGCCTCCGCCGTCCCCGATCCACCCACCGCCTGCGAAACCGCCAGCAGCAGCACGAACGGGCACGCCAGGAACGCCTGGATGGAAAACGGCTCGCGCAGGGTGTCGCGGTTGATCGGCAGGCGCTGCCGCCACAACGTACTCAGCGCCGCGCCCAGCGCGAAGATGCAGAACACCGCCGAGCGGGTCAGCAGCAGGCCCTGCTCGCTCGAGAACAGCAGCTTGCCCAGCGGCCCGGACAGGGACAGCGGCGCCGTGCGCATCGCCATTTCCAGCGCATGCGCCAGCACCACCGACAGGATCAGCATCAGCACCGGGCTGATCGCATCGGCAAAGCGGTGTTCCGGATCCTTGGCGAATTCGCGCCGCGTGTAACGCGCCACCTCCCCCGGCCGCACCAGCACCCGCCACAGCGTGCGCGGGTAGAACACCAGCCAGCCCACCAGCTCGTAGAGGAACTCCTCAAGCGATCGAAGCAGTCGGATCAGGTCCATGGGATCAGCAACGCCGCCAGGGGTTGGCGGCCAGCTTACAGCCAGGGCGCCCCACTTCAGTAGTGCCAGCCCATGGCTGGCAGCGCGTGCCGCAGCCGGGCATGGGCCCGGCGAGCGCAGCACCCTACTGGCACACCACCTCCACGTTCACTCCATCCGGATCCAGCACGTAGGCCGCGTAGTAGCCCGGGTGGTAGCGCTCGCGAACACCAGGCGCCCCGTTGTCCATGCCCCCCGCGGCCAACGCCGCCCGATGAAAGGCGTCCACCTGCGCCCTCGTTCCCGCCGCAAAGGCGATATGCGTGCCGTGCCCAGGCACATCCTGGTCATGGAACCACAGGCAGGGATAGCCCTCGCGGCCGAAACCGTGGCGGTCGCCGCCTGCAGCAGTCTGCACGTGAACCAGATGCACCATGCCCAGCGGCGCCAACGCTCTGGCGTAGAACGCTTGCGACGTATCCGCATTGCTTACTGCAAATTCAACGTGATCCAACAGGCTCATGGCCATCTCCCAGGCAAGGACTCGTTTGGTGGAAATTCAATCCAGATCTGCATTGATGCGACGGATGCGCCCCGCCGCGTCCAGCGCTATCACCAGGCGCCCCGTCTCGTGGCCGAAGTCACCTTTGAAATCCACGCGAACGCACGCCTGTGCACGCGCATCGGGCTCCACCGACAGAATCCGGGTCACTGTGTGGTACGCCACGAAATAGCGCTCGATATACTCACGCACACCGGCCACCCCCTCGAAGCGCTCACCCGTAGACGGGTCATCAATCACCGCGTTGTCCGCAAACAAGGACAGTGCTGTATCGACGTCAAACGCGTTGGTCGCCGCCACAAGCGCATGGGCCGCCTGTTGCAGGCCATCCCTCGATCCACGCATGGCCATCAGGCTCCGTGTTGCCAGGGTTTATGCACGAATTCGAGGCTGTAACCGTCCAGGTCGCGCACCTGTGCAGCGTAGTAGCGCGGGTCATAGTGATGCTGTGCGCCAGGCGGATGGATGACCGTCGCTCCGGCATCCAGTGCGGCGGAAAACGCAGCATCCACCTTCGCGGTTGACGTGGCGGCGAAACCAACATGCGCAGCCTCTGGCTGCGGCTGGCCCTGCCGCAGCCAGAAGAACACCCGGCCGTCAGCACCAAAACCCTTCAGATCCGGGTGCCCCGGCGGCCCTTGGCTGCCGTCGTAATCAAGGCGGCGATCAATACCCAGTACCGGCAGAACCCGCGCGTAGAACGCCACCGCACGCGAGGTATCGGCAACCGTCAAAAACAGATGGTCCAACATCAATCAGCTCCTTGGTGGTGGTCAGATGACATAGCCGCCGGACACTTCAATGTTCTGCGCCGTGACCCATCCACTGTCCGAAGACAGCAGTGAGGCCACGACGCTGCCCACCTCGTCAGGCTCGCCTACACGCCCCAGCGCCGTCTGCGATGCCAGCACCGTTTCGAACGCTGCATCCAGGCCGCCCCCCAGCTCCGTCCGGATCGGGCCCGGCGATACGGAATTCACGCGGATACCCTGCGGCCCGAACTCCTTCGCCATGTAACGCGTCAGCACCTCAAGCCCGCCCTTGAACGACGCGTAGGGTGCAACCCCCACAGTCGCCACCCGTGTCGTTGCGCTGGTGATGTTGACGATGGCTGCCTGCGGCGCCAGGAGTGGAAGCAGCGCCTGGGTCAGGAAGAACGGCCCTTTCAGATGGACGTTGAACAGCCCATCGAACTGCGCCTCGCTCACCGTGGCAATCGGATTGAACAGCCCGTGCCCGGCATTGTTGACCAGGCCGGACAGCTGCCCCGCAGGCCATTCCGATGCCAGCACGCGCTCCACGTCTGAACGGAAGCCTGCAAAGCTCTGCACCCGACCGACATCCAGCGGCAGCGCAATGGCCCTGCCCCCTGCATTCGCAATCTGCCGCACCACCGCGTCGGCAGCCTCGACATTCTGCTGGTAGGTGAGGATGACACCGTGGCCGCGACGCGCGCAGGCCAGGGCAATGCTGGCGCCAATACCGCGGCTGCCGCCGGTAATGAGGGTGATGGGCATGGATGCTCCGTGTTCAGGACAGTGCTCACGATAGGCACCCGGCGTGCGCGTGGCCGCCCCATTCCTCGCCCATTCCTGCCCAATCCTGCTTCGCCGCTTGCACCGGCCTGGCGCGCGGCGTCCAATGCGCCCATGGACAGCCTGCTTGAAGAACTGCGCGCACTGACCGCGCATGCCCAGAACCGCCGCACGGAAACCGGCATCCCGCGGGTATCGATGGTGCAAGGCGCCGTGCCGGAACATGAGTTGGCGGCGGTGTATGAGCCGATGGTCAACCTCATCCTGCAAGGCAGCAAATCGATGACGGTGGGCGCGCAGACGTTGCACTACGACCCTGCTACCTACTTCGTGATGTCCGTGGACCTGCCCGCTGCGGGCGTCGTGCGCAGCAGCCCTGCGGGTGCGCCCTACCTTGCGGTGGCGCTCAGCCTGGACCCTGTGCTGCTTGCCACCCTGCTGAACGACCTTCCCGAACCCGCGACGAACCCGCAGACCAGGGGCTTTTCGGTCGCCGCCGTCACGCCGCAACTATTGGACGCCTGGGCCCGCCTGCTGCGCCTGATGAAGCACCCCACCGATATTGCCGCCCTGGCCCCGGCGTACGAGCGCGAGATCCTGTACCGCGTGCTGCAGGGCCCGATGGGCTGGATGCTGCGCGATATCGCCAGCCCCGACAGCGCACTGGCGCGCGTCAACCACGCCATTCAATCGATTCGTCGCGACTATGCCCGCAGTTGGCGGGTGGAAGAACTGGCCGCCGATGCGGCCATGAGCGTGTCCGCCTTCCACCGCCACTTCAAGGCAGTCACCTCACTCAGCCCGGTGCAGTACCAGAAGCAGGTGCGCCTGCTGCAGGCACGCACGCATCTGTTGGCCTCAGGCTGCAGCGTCATCCGCGCCGCGCACACCGTGGGCTACGAAAGCCCCACCCAGTTCAGCCGCGAGTACGCGCGCGCGTTTGGGCAGTCGCCGGCCAAGGATATCGCGCGCATTCAACAGCGCAGCCGCGGCAACGGGTGATAACACCGCTTCTGTAGAGCGGAGCCAACGCTCGGCTGCTCATGACCATCGCGCCTACGGACATTGAGCCGAGCATGGGCTCGGCTCTGCAGCACTGCGATCAGGTTTGCGGCAGCGCCGGGCCATGTCCGCCGATCAACGCTACGCAGAGGAACACGGCAAGACCATGTGAGCATCCTTAACCATTCATGCTGTAGGGTGAAGACATCTGGCTCCTCTGCGGTGCGAATTCTTCGCCCCCGTGTCTAGCCCCCTACAGGCACGACACATGACCCCGCCTTCCGCGTTCCGGATCCTCAGGATCCGTCCTTTGCTGCGCCTCGATGGAACAATTGACCGCGTGGAGGCTCTGCACTGCAAGTGCACGCACTGCGGCGACGAAGCGCGCTATTCAGAGCCAGGGGGCCTTCGACACGTCGAATCGGAGATCGAGCTGACCTGCCCCGCGTGCGGCACCACCGGCAGGTTCAGCAATCCCCAGCTGTTCGCGGCATGGGTGCAGCAAGTGCGGCGCGACCGCGTGCTGGCCCTGGCCGGGATAGACCCGGAAAAACTCTACGGGCCCTAGCCCAGCCAGGCACCGCGCAGGCTTATACCTGCGCCATCCCGCCATCCACCGCCAGCTCGGCACCGGTGGTGAAGCTGCTCTCGCTGCTGGCCAGGAACAGCGCGGCCGCAGCCACTTCCTCGACCCGGCCCAACCGTCCCATCGGCACCAGGCCGGTAATCGCCTTGCGCACCTCATCGCTCACCGCATCGAACATCGCCGTATCCACCGGCCCCGGGCTGACGACATTC
This sequence comes from Stenotrophomonas sp. FW305-3-2-15-E-LB1, assembly GCF_058787375.1. NCBI lineage: Bacteria > Pseudomonadati > Pseudomonadota > Gammaproteobacteria > Lysobacterales > Lysobacteraceae > Stenotrophomonas > Stenotrophomonas sp. FW305-3-2-15-E-LB1. The sequence continues at coordinate 2,348 of NZ_JBYSZR010000025.1, read as the reverse complement.
ACGCGGATACCCCTGGGCGCCAGCTCGTTCGCCCAGGTGCGGGCAAACGCGCGCAGTGCCGCTTTGCTCGCGCCATACACGCCGTAGCCCTGGGTGCCGATCGCACCGGCAATGGAACCGATCAGCACGATGCTGCCACCGGCAGGCATCAGATCGAGGGCACCCTGCGCGGCGAACAACGCCGCGCGGACATTCAGGGCAAAGGTGCGGTCGAACAGGTCTTCACTGATATCACCCAGCATCGCGAACTCCGAAATGCCGGCGTTGATGACCAGCACATCGATGCGCCCGGCATCGGCGCGCAGGGTGCCGAACACCTGTGCCAGCCCGGCTGCCGTGCCCGCATCGGCGCGCAGCGGGTGAATGCGCCCCGCTCCCGTTTCTGCCGAGGGCTGCTGCGTGGCCTCTGCCGCCGAGCGGCTGGTGGCGTACACCGTTGCGCCCTCCGCAGCGAAGCGCTGCGCGATGGCGCCACCAATGCCCGAGCCGCCACCGGTAACCAGGGCCACCTTGTCCTGCAATCTGCTCATCACGACCTCGCTTGGGTAAGTGCGGCTGATGATATACAGCTTATACTTACGGCAAAATACGCACTTAAGCTAGCGTAGATATCGTGGAGTAAACCGATGGCCCGCCCTGCCCGCCCGCATACCCGTACCGACTGCGTTGCCGAAGAGGCGTTGATCGACGTGCACCGTTCGCGGCCGATCCTGGAACAGATCGCAAGCAAGTGGTCGATCCTCATCCTCACCGTGCTGTGTTCGCGCCCGTCACGATTCAACGAGATCATGCGCCGGCTGGATGGCATCACCCACAAGGCACTGGCCGATGCGTTGAAGCGGCTGGAACGCAACGGCTTGATTCAACGGCACGTGCTGCCTACCACGCCGGTGGGCGTGGAATACACCATCACCCCGCTGGGGCGTTCGCTGCAGCAGCCCTTTACCGCGTTGTACGACTGGGCCTTGCACTACGGGCCCGAGATGGAACGCGCCCAGGCCGAGTACGACCAGGCAAGGTAAAACCGGGCCATACCCAAGGAGGTAGCGCCGGGCCACGCTCGGCGAGCGCAGCGGCGCCGTCAGCCTATCCGCTGTCGCATCCGGCACGCACGAGTGGCTCGATGCGTCATCTCGCCCTTCCAAAACGCGGATCCGGGCAATTCGGTGTAATGCTGCCTGCAAGTTGTTGTAAGCGAATAGCGTCACACGCGTAGTGGATTCGCGAGGTGATTGCGTCACTCCCTGTCGTCGCTGCCACCGAGTCGGCGAGCTTGCGTCTTCTCTTGTCGCATATGCCATCTGAGTTGCATGCAACAATTCCTGTCTCGCGCTCGCTTCGTCAGAAATCGTCTAACTTTTCTCATTGAAACGAGGCTGCGTTCGTAACCAACATGGCGCGCCACCGAAGACGGGTGGCCGGGTCTGCAAACCCGCGAAGTATTGATGTGCCTGTTGTATGCGCTTGCCCGCCGGTACCGCCCGGAAACCGGTACCGGCGGGCAATCCGTCGGCCTATATGGCGGGCGGTGCGTGGGGGTATTCGTACCCACCGGTCAATGGCACTCATGCTTCCCGGTTTGCAGCCACGCACCGTCCGCCACCCCGCCTCCGCGCGGTGGCGCTGTTAAGCACAGCCACGGAAGCTACTGCCATGACCACTCGCAACAACCCGCCGCTCCATGCTGTTGGCGCCGTCACCGACGACGAAAACCCCGCCTCCGATATCAGCACCTTCCAGGGCTGCCTCACCCGCATCCGCGATGGAGAAGGCTCCGATGGAATGTTGTGGCCGGAAGAAAACCTGTCCGACGGCCGACGTCAGTCCCTCGCGCGCATCGACCGCGCTGCCACGGGCATCCTCACCGCCGTGGAGATGCTGCATGCCGCCAACCGCTGCAAGACCATGGCAACGCCCCGCCGGCATCTGGATGAGGGCGTGGTTGAAGGCTTGTTCTTCGCGTGTCGCGAGCTGGCTGAGTTGGTGTGCAGGGAAGTCAGGCCAACCTGACCGCGCCGCGCCATGCCCGGCGGAAAATCAAAACCACCGCGCTGCGCGCTCGCGGGGCACGGCCCCGCGCTACCACCACCCCGCCCGGTAGCGCCGGGCCATGCCCGGCGGAAAATCAAAACCACCGCGCTGCGCGCTCGCGGGGCACGGCCCCGCGCTACCACCACCCCGCTCGGTAGCGCCGGGCCATGCCCGGCGGAAAATCAAAACCACCGCGCTGCGCGCTCGCGGGGCACGGCCCCGCGCTACCACCGCTCCGCCCGGTAGCGCCGGGCCATGCCCGGCGGAAAATCAAAACCACCGCGCGGCGCGCTCGCGGGGCACGGCCCCGCGCTACC